>NZ_JBVAYW010000003.1:0-287827 GCF_055412845.1 Pseudarthrobacter adonitolis
GTGATTCCCGTCCGACTGGACCCCTACCCGTCCCTGCCGGCAGGGCCCAGTAACTGACGAAGGTTGCTGAATCCGTCACGGATGCGGGACTTGACCGCCGGGACGCTCAGATTCAGGGCCCCGGCCACTTCCGTATAAGTTTTCCCACCAAGGTATGCCAGGGCGATTGCTTCGGCCTGCGGGGCACCGATTTTGGAGAGGCTGGCCAATACCTCCTTGTCCTGCAACCTGCGCAGGACAAGCTCCTCGGTGGAATCCTGACCCCGCGCTGATGCCTCCCGGTGGTGCCGGGCATCACGCTCAAGGCAGCTCTGCTCCCGCCGCACGACATCTACCGCCCGTCGGTGGGTCATCGTGAACAACCATGCGAGGGGCGTGCCACGAGAGGAATCACACCTGCGGGCCGATAACCACACCTCGACATAGACTTCCTGCACGATCTCCTCGGCCAGCTCCGGTCTCCGGACAACCTTCAGCGCCAGGCCAAACAGCCGCCGGGCAGTGCGGGAATAGAAATCCCGGAAGGCTTCCGCGTCGCCTTCGGCGATCCTGCCCAACAGAGTCTGGAGCGGATCCGAACCAGCGGGAACCCGCCCCCGGTTGCCGGCCACTGCCACGCTTACCTGCAAGGTCGGGCGGATAAACCCGCCAGACTATGAAGGCCCTTCACTTCAACGTCAGAGGCACACATGTCTTCAGCTCCGCACTGTTCAGGGGAAACCACTTCACATCCCACTGAACATATCCCGGAAAGAGGCCAATAACCACGAATATGTCAATGAATCCTTCAACGGATGACAAAGAGATGTGAAAAGTTGTCATCCTCGGAGGTAGGCCGAACCTGCCGACATGCGACGCTCCAGTGCACGTAGACCTCGTGGATTCGCCTCCTGACCTCCACCCTGGACGACCCCCGGCAAGGCCCGGGTTCCGCTAGGAAATTTTGAAGGATATGCCAGCCCGCAATTCACGCTCAACCCTCGTCATCGGCATGAGCTAGAACCGCCAATCGAACAGTGAAAAAACCGCCATTCTGAACTAACAGTCACGCCGCGGCCGCTCGATTCCCGTAAGACCCGCCCGAGAAAATGCCGGTGGGCGGGGTATAAACGGTACCTTCAGAGCCATGACCGGGCACCTCATCAGATACGCCCGCCTATCCACCAACGACCAAGAGCTCACCGCCCAGAAAACGCCCTGGCCGTGACCAAACTCGATCGTCTGGCCCGGTCGCTGCGCGATGCAAAAGACATTGGTGATGAACTCACCCGCCGCGATGGTCGCCGCATTCGAAGCCGACCTGATCCGGGCGCGGACCCGCGAGGGCAGGCAGGTCGCAAAAGCAAAAGGCCGCCTCCGGGAAACAGCCCAAACTTTCAAAAAGCAGGAAGCCCACCTGGTCTCCGTTCATCTGGCAGGTACGCACACGACGGTGGAACTTGCCGAACTCTTCGCCGTGGCGCGCTCAACCGTCTACCGCGCCATCAAACGGTCCGGCGACACCACACAACCCCTTAGCGTGAATTTCCGCACCGATCCTCCTCAGACCCTTATGTAAGAGAAGTCCTGCATAGCGCGTAGTCAGTGGCCGCCAAGGGTTTCCTTCGGCGGGACGGCAACCCGCCATTCCAACTGTGATTTAACCGCCAATTCGCGCTAACAGTCACAGCCCAGCAGATACCCCGAATGAGTAATCTGCACCACGTTTGGTGGAAATTTTCGCAAAAACCCCAAAAGTGGCACAAGCACCCTCAAACAGCAGGTAAGCTGTTTGAGTTGCCTTTCCAGAACACCGGATCGCCGGGAAACCTGCGGGGCACATGGTGGGCTTAGCTCAGTTGGCAGAGCGCCTGGTTGTGGTCCAGGAGGTCGCGGGTTCAACCCCCGTAGCTCACCCTCATAGGGCGGCAGTAGCAGCCGTCCAATTGGAGGCCGTACCGGATATCCGGTACGGCCTCTCTTTTTGCACAAAATGCCGGTGCCACACCGCACGCACGAAGGGTCACCTGCCATGACAGTTCTGCCGATCACCGTCTGGGGAGAACCGGTGCTGCACCGCCGCGCCGCCGAGGTGGAGGTGTTCGACGACGAACTGCGCGCCCTGATCGCGGACATGTTTGAAACCAACGACGCTGCCAACGGCGTGGGCCTGGCCGCCCCCCAGGTGGGAGTCGGCAAGAGAATCTTCGTGTACAAATACGACAATGACGACGGCGCTCCCCCCACCGGGGTCCTGGTCAACCCGGTCCTGACACTGTCCAAAATCTCTGGCGCCGTGCCGGACCCCGACGAAGAGGAAGAGGGCTGCCTCTCGTTCCCGGGCGGCGCGTACCCGCTCAAGCGTGCGGAGTGGGCACGGGTGGAAGGATTTGACGGCTACGGGCAGCCAGTCGAATTCGAAGCGACGGGCTGGTTCGCACGGGTGATCCAGCACGAATACGACCACCTCGACGGAAAACTCTACGTCAACCGCCTGATGGACCGCTATGCACGGAAGGCCATGAAACAGGCCAAGAAGAGCGGCTGGGGCGTGCCCGGGCTGACCTGGATGCCCGGCGTGGATCCGGACCCGTTCGGCCACTAGGGCCGCATGGCTTCACCTCGCTGAGACAGTCGGCTGGTCCGGGCAGGAGTCCAGGACGCGCTTCATCGCATCCTTCTCCGGCTGCGTGACCCACAGTCCATAGGACGCTTTTACCGAAATCTGGCGGGCAACATAATGGCAGCGAATGTTCTTGTTCTTCGGAAGCCAGGTGGCAGCGTCGCTTGCGCTCTTCTGCTGGTTGGCCGGACCGTCTGCGGCGATGAGGTTCAGCGGATCGTTGCCGAGGCTCTGGCGCTGCTGCATGGTCAGCTGCTGGGCGCCCTTTTGCCAGGCGTCAGCTAGCGCGACCACGTGATCGACCTGGACCGCCTTGCTGGTTTCCGGGCCGCGGCGGAAGTCCACCATCTCCCCCGTGTAGGGCTCGTGGAAAGCGCCCGACATTACCCTGCATTTGGACCCCTCCGTGAAGCCCACGGCGGTCAGGTCCCTGCGTAGGATGTCGTTACGGGTGTCGCAGCCGTTCCGGTCCACGTCCAGCCAGGCCGGCCCGAAGGCCTCCCGCTGGTAGTTGTCCTTGGGAGCCCGTCCCTTGACGGGCAGCCCCTCGAGGGCGGCGAGGGCACTCCCCTGCGGTACAGCGTGAACCGGGACCACGGGCTTCATCCAGGTCCCGTCGAAAACAGGCGCCTCGCTGGGCCCTGCGATTGCTGGTTCTGCCGCGGCGAACTGGCCCGCAGTGAAAAACCACACCGCAGAGCCCGCTACAGACAGGGCCAGCACCGCGAGTAAAACCCAGGCCTGCCTCGAACGGCGGCGGGCACGGCGGTAGGCACGCCAGCTGACGGTCATGGGCAACCAGCTCTTCCGGAAATGTAATGCACCAGAAGAGCCTAGGCCACCCCACTGACACCGAAGCGGTTATCCACAATGGGGAGGAAGAGTGGCCCGGGTACGCCGCCTACTGCTAAGACCGGCTACTGCTCCCGGGCTACCCGGCGCAGATCTTCTTCGGCAACCTGGAGGAGCCCCTCGAGCTGGCGCACTCGGTCCGCGCCGACGTCGCCGGAAGCCCGGGACGCTCGCGCCTGCTCCAGGAGCCTGATTGCTTCTTTGTGGTTGGCCTTGGCGACGTCGAGGGCGTGTTCAAGGGTGGTCTCGTGGAGAGTTTCGTTATCCATGCCACCAGTGTGGGCCCGATTCCCGGCTGATTCCAGCGAATCAGCCGGGAATGTCGGGCAGCCAGCCCGGGGGACGGGCCTAGACGGCGATTGCGGCCAAGGCAGCAGCGGGTTCCTTGGCAGGGAAGGACGGCGGGTTGACGCCAGCCATCTCTTCCATAACCCGGACCACCTGGCAGCTGTAGCCGAATTCGTTGTCGTACCAAACGTAGAGAACCAGGTTCTTGTCGTTAGAGATCGTGGCCAGGCCATCAATGATGCCGGCGCGGCGGGAGCCAACGAAGTCCGTGGAAACAACGTCAGGTGAGTCAATGTAGTCGATCTGCTTGCGCAGGTCCGAGTGCAGTGACATCTGACGGAGGTAGTTGTTGACCTCGTCCCTGGTGGTTCCGTTTTCCAGGCTGAGGTTCAGGATGGCCAGGGAGACGTCAGGGGTGGGGACGCGGATGGAGCTGCCGGTGAGCTTGCCCAGCAGCTCGGGCAGCGCCTTCGCCACGGCCTTGGCGGCGCCGGTTTCGGTGATCACCATGTTCAGTGCGGCGGAGCGGCCGCGGCGGTCGCCCTTGTGGAAGTTGTCGATCAGGTTCTGGTCGTTGGTGAAGGAGTGGACGGTCTCCACGTGGCCGTGGATCACACCGAACTTGTCGTTGATGGCCTTCAGGATCGGGGTGATGGCGTTGGTGGTGCAGGAGGCTGCGGACACGATCTGGTCCGTGTCCTCGATGGTGCCGTGGTTGATGCCATGCACAATGTTTTTGAGTTCGCCCTTGCCCGGTGCGGTGAGGAGAACTCGGGAAACGCCCTTGCTCTGCAGGTGCTGCGACAGGCCCTCGGCGTCGCGCCACCGGCCCGTGTTGTCCACCACCAGGGCGTTGTGGATGCCGTAGGCGGTGTAGTCGATCGTGGCGGGGTTGTCAGAGTAGATGACCTGGACCTGGACGCCGTTCGCCGTGATGGTGTTGGCGTCCTCGTCCACACGGATGGTGCCTTCGAAGGAGCCGTGGACCGAGTCGCGGCGCAGGAGGCTGGCGCGCTTGGTGAGGTCGTTGTCGGAGCCGCGGCGCACCACGATGGCGCGCAGGCGCAGGCCGTGGCCGCCGCCTGCCTTTTCGATCAGGAGGCGGGCCAGGAGCCGGCCGATCCGGCCAAAGCCGTACAGCACAACATCGGTGCTGGTGCGGTCATCGCCCCCACGCTTGCCCACTACCTCGGCAAGCTCGGCGCGGAGGAACTCTTCCAGGGTGGCGCCGCCGCCTTCTGCCTTGAACTTCTCCGCCAGGCGGGCGACATCGATGGCCGCCGCACCAAGCTCCAGCTGAGCCAGGATGTTAAGCAGCGGTGCGGTCTCTTCGAGCAGGAGTTCGGTGTTGCTCATGCGGCGGGCGAAACGGTGCGCCTTGAGGATGTTCATGGTGGACTTGTTGATCAGGCTGCGGCCGTGAATGCTGGTCACCACGTTGTTTTCGCGGTACAGCCGGCCAATCACCGGAATCATGGCCTCAGCGAGAGCCTCCCGGCCCATCCAGGTATCAAGACAAGAATCTGACGTATGGCTCACAGAACTACCTTCCTCGGTTCAGCCGCATACGTCGTCGTACACGGTTGGCGGCCACCTGATGTTGTCCAGGGGCTCTGGCACCGGCAGGATGCGTTCCAATCCCGGGTGCCGTGGAGAAGCGTAAAGAAAGCCACCGGCTGCGAACGCAGACCCGGCGGCAGAACTTCTACGTTCGCTCTCCATTCTAGGCTGGAGCAGACCCGCGGACCGCCGCCCCCAGCGTGAAATCACTCACATGCGGGGCAGGTCCGTACCGGGCTGATGGTGGTTGGATGGGTTGACCGATACGCCGGGTTCTGTGCTCCCGTGCCGTTACCAGCGCGGGAGTAGCGGCCATCCATCTACGGACGCCGTTGCCGACGCCCTCCAGCGGCCTACCCGGACACTCGGGCGGGCAGCCCTCAAACGTGTCCTGTCTGGCCTTGCTCCGGGTGGGGTTTACCTAGCCTTCCCGGTCACCCGGGAAGCTGGTGGTCTCTTACACCACCGTTTCACCCTTACCTGCTGCCCTCCGTCACCGGAAAACGCAGGCGGTCTGTTCTCTGTGGCACTGGCCTGCGGGTTACCCCGAGTGGGCGTTACCCACCACCCTGCCCTGCGGAGCCCGGACGTTCCTCGAGCCACTTGCGTGACGCGCGGCCGCCTAGCCAACCCATCCGCAGCCCAGTCTACCGCCGGAAGGGGCACCGCCGCCGCCGCCGGTAGGATCGTACGGTGCTGATCCTGCTTCCCCCCTCCGAAGGCAAGACCCCCGCAGTCCACGGGTCCGCCGTCGACTGGCCGTCACTGACCTTTCCCGAACTCAACACCTACCGGGCCAAGGTCCTGGAGGCGCTGGGGACTGTCAGCGCACATGAGGATGCCCTCGCACTGCTGGGCGTCGGCGCATCGCTGCAGGACGACGTCGAACGCAATACCCGCCTCCATGCCGAACCGGCTGCCCCGGCGCACCAGATCTATTCCGGCGTTCTGTACGAC
Source organism: Pseudarthrobacter adonitolis (assembly GCF_055412845.1). Classification (NCBI taxonomy): domain Bacteria; kingdom Bacillati; phylum Actinomycetota; class Actinomycetes; order Micrococcales; family Micrococcaceae; genus Pseudarthrobacter; species Pseudarthrobacter adonitolis. Next base: position 6,260 of record NZ_JBVAYW010000003.1, read on the forward strand.
GCCCTCGGCTACAAAACCCTGACGCCGGCGCAGCGCCGGAAGGCCGACGACTCAGTGCTGGTCATCTCGGCATTGTGGGGTGCCATCCGCTTCGCCGACCGTGTGCCCGCCTACCGGCTGTCGATGGGAACGGCACTGCCCGACGTCGGCCGCCTCGCCTCGTTCTGGAAGCCGCAGCTTTCGGAGGCCCTTGCGGAGTCGGTGTCCGGACATCTGCTCGTGGACTGCCGCTCCAGTACGTATGCCGCAGCATGGGCACCGCCGCCGGTGAACACCGTCTCCGTCAACGTGTTCACCGAGGTGAACGGGGTGCGCAAGGTGGTCAGCCACTTCGCTAAGCACACCCGCGGCGAGCTGGCTCGGCACCTGCTGGCCCGCCGCGGCAACGCCCCGCAGACCCCGGTGCAGCTGCTGAAGGCCACGCGCGAAAAATGGGACGCGGAGCTGGTTGATGGTTCAGCGCGGAAGCCGCATGCCCTGAACGTCATCCTGCCCAACTAGGTATCAGCAGATGTCGTTATGGGCGCTCATAACGAGATCTGCTGCGACCTACATGGGCTGCTAGTTAGCTGGGGAGGGCGTGTTCCACTCGGCCGAGCGCACCAGGATGGCACCTGAATCCGGGCAGAACACAATGTCGTCTTCGGCGGCGGCCTTGATCTCGGCCAGGTCTCCGGGGCTCAGCTTCATTCCGGAGGCTTCAGAGGTGCCGTGGAACAACCGGGCGGCGCCCACTCCCCGCTTTGCCAGCGTCTTTTCGTAGACCGCCAGCATCCCGGCGTCGAGTCCTTCAGCGAATTCAGCACGCTTGCCGCGGACAACGGTCGCGTCAGCGCCTACTTCGGCCAGGGCTTCATCGAGTTCGGCGCGGATGCCGCCGAACGAGCCCTGGACGTTATCCACGATGAGCTGCTGGGCAGCCTGCCGCTCGCGCAGCGAATCAAGGCGTTCCAGGATTTCGAGCTCAACGTCTTCAAGGTCCGAACGGCGCTTGTTCAGCGATGCAATGTCCTTCTGCAGCGCCACGAGGTCCTTTGACAGCCCCGTTCCGCTGTTGAGCCGGGCTTCGTCGCGTTCGATGCGGGAGGCGACCTGTTCGACGTCGGCCTCGGCGCGCTTCAGCTCGGCTTCGGCGTCGTGGACGGCCATCTTGGCGGAGCCGAGTTCACCGTTCGCGACGGACAGGGCGGATTGCAGGTCCTCGATCCGGGGATCGGTTTCCAGGGCGCGGCGGCGGTTGGACAGGGACTTGAGCTTTGCGTCCAGCCCCTGCAGTTCGAGCAACTTCAACTGTTCCGCCGGTGCTGCCTTGGCCACTATTTACCTCCGCTAAATCCAATCCGGCCGAAGCCGGGCACCGTATCGGCGCTGTATAGACTCTAGCGCCTAGCGTGCTCCCCAGCCTCGCTACGCTCACCCGGGGCCCCTCGCACGCCAGGCTTAGCCCGGAGTCAGAATGAAGTCCCACGGATCGCTGTTGGTGGTACTTACCTGGATCTCGACGTCGTGGCCCTGGTCGGCGAGCACATTGCCCAGTGCCGACGCCGCGGCCGGCAGCCACAGCCATTCGCTGGCGAAGTGCGAAACGTCAATCAGGTACGGCCGGCCGTTCACTGCCGCCTCGCGGGCTTCGGACGCCGGATGGTGCCGGAGGTCGGCGGTGACATAGACATCGGCGTTGTTGGCCCGCACCTCGTTGAACAGGGAATCACCCGCGCCGCCGCACACCGCAATGCGCCGCACCAGCCCATCCTTATCACCTGACACACGGACTCCCCCGGCCACCGACGGCAGGATGCTGAACACCCGGGCAGCGAAATCGCCCAGGCTCATCACGTCAGCCAGATCACCCACGCGTCCGATGCCTTCCTCGGGCAGCCCGTTCGCGGCAACTGTCAGCGGGACAACGCCTTCGAGTCCCAACGCATCAGCCAGGACGTCGGAAACGCCCCCGACGGCGGAATCACCGTTGGTGTGGACGGTCAGCAGTGCGGTTCCAGACTCGATGAGCCGGTGAATGGCCTGTCCTTTGGCCGTGGTGGCCGCCACTGACGTGACGCCCTTGAGGAGCAACGGGTGGTGGGTAATCAGGAGCTCAGCACCCCATTCCACGGCTTCCTCGATCACAGTAAGCGTGGGATCCACGGCGAACATCACCCGAGTAACGGGCGCTGACGGGTGGCCGGCCACGAGCCCTACTTCGTCCCAGTTTTCGGCCAGTGACTCGGGCCAGAGTTCCTCTACCGCCAGCAGCACCTGGCCCAGCGTGGGAGCGACCGGACCAGCCACTGCAGCGTCCGCCCCCGTAAGCGTGCCGTCGTCGTGCTTGTCCGCATCTGTGACGCCGATGTCTGCAGGTTCCATACTCTCAGTTTTACCCCATCGGGCCGTTTGCCCCGCATGTTTCAAAGTCTCGTAGGGTGGTCAGGGAATCATCCGGCGCGCTCAACCATTGAAGAGGTCATGAAAACTTTTGTGCTTGGCGGGGGCTGCTTCTGGTGCCTGGACGCTGTCTACCAAATAACCAAGGGCGTCACATCGGTGATTTCCGGGTACACGGGCGGCCATGATCCCCAGCCGGACTACTACTCCGTCTGCGGCGGGACCACGGGCCACGCTGAGGTCGTGGCGGTCACATTCGACGAGTCCGTCATCCCGGCCGAGGTCATCCTGGACATGTTCTTCGCGCTACACGATCCCACCACGCTCAACCGCCAGGGCTACGACGTAGGCACGCAATACCGCTCGTCCATGTTCTATGAAACCACCGAAGAGAAGATCCTTTTCGAGGAAGCCATCGAACGGAACCAGGCGCTGTGGTCGCACCCGATCGTGACCGAGGTCAGCCGGCTGCCACGGTTCCATGTGGCCGAGGACCTCCATCAGGCCTACTACGCCAAGTATCCCGAGCAGGGTTACTGCCAGGTGATCATCAATCCCAAGCTCGCCAAGGCCAGGAAATATTACTCTGCATGGCTTAATGCTTAGCAGCGGCTGCTCAGCCATCGTTAGGCTGACCTCAGCATTCACACTTGAGAGATAGGCATATCTACATGGCACGGATCTATGACGATGTAACGCAGTTGGTCGGCGGCACTCCGCTGGTCCGCCTGAACCGGCTCACCGAAGGCCTGGGCGCCACTGTGGCCGTCAAGCTTGAGTTCTACAACCCGGCCAACAGCGTCAAGGACCGCATCGGCGTGGCCATCGTTGACGCCGCCGAGAAGTCCGGCGCCCTCAAGCCCGGCGGCACCATCGTTGAAGGCACATCCGGCAACACCGGCATCGCGCTTGCCATGGTGGGCGCGGCCCGCGGTTACAAGGTCATCCTGACCATGCCCGAGACCATGTCCACCGAGCGCCGCGTCATGCTGCGGGCGTTCGGTGCCGAGATTGTCCTGACCCCGGGTTCCGAGGGCATGCGCGGCGCTGTGGAAAAGGCCCAGGAAATCGTGGCCAACACGGAGAACTCCATCTGGGCCCAGCAGTTCGCCAACGAGGCCAACCCTGAGATCCACCGCACCACCACCGCCGAGGAAATCTGGTCCGACACCGACGGCAAGGTGGACATCTTCGTCGCCGGCATCGGCACTGGCGGAACTGTCACCGGCGTCGGGCAGGTCCTGAAGGAGCGCAATCCTGAGGTCCAGATTGTTGCCATCGAACCGAAGGACTCCGCCATCCTGAACGGCGGCGCTCCCGGGCCGCACAAGATCCAGGGCATTGGTGCAAACTTCATCCCGGAAATCCTGGACACCAACGTCTACGACGAAGTCCTGGACGCCACCCTGGAGGATTCGGTCCGTGTCGCCCGTGAACTCGGCGTCAAGGAAGGCATCCTCGGCGGCATCTCCTCCGGCGCCATCGTCTGGGGCGCCCTGGAACTTGCCAAGCGCCCGGAGAATGCCGGCAAGCTGATCGTCGCGGTTGTCTGCGACTTCGGCGAGCGTTACATCTCCACCGTGCTCTATGACGACATCCGCGGCTGATCAGCCCGTTGTCGCCCCGTTTCCTGTAGAAAGAACTTTGTGGGCTTTTTCGCAAGACTGAAGGAAGACCTCGACGCCGCCCGGTCACACGACCCGGCGGCGCGAGGCTCTTTTGAGAACTTTTTCGCCTATTCGGGGCTGCACGCCATCTGGATCCACCGGCTGACGCACCGTATGTGGCAAACCCCGGGGCTGCGGTTCCCGGCGCGGCTGGTGTCGCAGCTTGGCCGCTTCCTGACCGGAATCGAGATCCATCCCGGCGCCACGGTCGGCCGGCGCTTCTTCATCGACCACGGCATGGGTGTAGTCATCGGCGAGACCGCCGAAATCGGCGAAGACGTGATGATCTATCACGGCGTCACGCTAGGCGGCCGCTCCCTTGCTAAGGTCAAGCGCCACCCCACCATTGAGGACCGGGTCACCATCGGTGCCGGAGCCAAGATCCTGGGACCCATCACCATCGGCCGGGACAGCGCCGTGGGCGCGAACGCCGTGGTGGTCAAGGACGCGCCGCCGGAATCGATTGTTACCGGAGTGCCCGCCAAGTGGCGCCACCGCGATGCCCAGCGCGAAACCAAGCCCGCAGTGGATCCGGCCGAGTACGACATCGAATACCGGATCTGACCTTTCGCTGCAGCCTCTACCCGGCAACACGCTTCAGGACTGCCATGACCACCGCATCATAGAGCCGGTCAGGCAGGACGCGCCGAAGGCCCAGAATGGCCGCCGCGCCCCTGCCCACCGGGTACCGGGTCCGGGGACGCGCGGCCTTAGCCGCGTGCAGGACAGCCGCCGCAATCACCGCCGGTTGCGTTGACGTTTCAGGCCTGTCCGTGGACGCCAGGACATCCGCCATGTGCCTTGCCTGGGCAGCGTACGGCCCCTCGCCGCTGCTGGCCAGGAGCCCGTCAGCGGAAATCCGGCCCCATTCGCTCAGCGTACTTGCCGGTTCAATGATGGCGACTTCGATGCCGTGCGGCTTGAGTTCTAGCCGCAGTGCATCGCTCATGCCCTCAACGGCGAACTTCGTGGCGTGGTACCAGGCACCGAGGGGCTCGTAGAATTTTCCGCCGATGGACGAGATGTTGATGATCCTGCCCCGCCCCGCACTCCGCATGGCCGGCAGGACCAGCTGGGTCATCCTGGCAAGGCCAAAGACGTTCACCTCGAATTGGCGCCGGCCTTCGTCCAGGTCCACCTGTTCCAGCGCCCCGTAGGACCCGTAGCCGGCGTTGTTGACCAGGACGTCTATCCGCCCGCGCTCTTCCAGGACACGGCCGACGGCGGCACGCATCGAATCGTCGTCCGTCACGTCCAGTGCCAGGACCTGGATGCCAAGCGCTTTCAGCGGCTCCATCCTGTCCACCCGGCGGGCGCCGGCATAGACGATGAAGCCGTGGCTGCTGAGCTTCTTCGCCGCCTCGAAGCCGATACCCGTGGAAGCTCCCGTAACTAATGCGACTGGCTTGGGCATTCTGACTCCTTGGATGGACACCACAACTGCCGGAAACGCCAACGGCCGGCAACTCCCAGAATATCCGGGAAGTGCCGGCCGCAGCGTGTGCAGCTTGATGCATTCAGAGCGTGGTGATTAGTGCGTGTCCACTGCTTCGATTTCGGTCTTGTCCTCGCCCCATAGGGTGTGGAACGTGCCCTCTGCGTCGACGCGGCCGTAGGTGTGCGCGCCAAAGAGGTCACGCTGGCCCTGGATCACTGCGGCCGGCAGGCGCTTGCGGCGCAGGCCGTCGTAGTAGGCCAGTGAAGAGGAGAAGACCGGCACGGGGATGCCGAGCTGGACGGCGGTGGAGACCACGCGGCGCCATGCCGGCAGGACATCGGCGATGGCCTTGGTGAATGCCGGGGCGAACAGCAGGTTGGCCGGCTTGTCTTCGGCGGCGTAGGCCTTGGTGATTTCCTTGAGCAGTTCTGCACGGATGATGCAGCCGCCGCGCCACAGCGAAGCGATCTCGTCCAGCTTGAGGTCCCAGCCGTATTCCTTGGCTGCGGATGTCAGCATGTCCAGGCCTTGGGCGTAGGAAACTAGCTTGGAGGCGTAGAGCGCCTGGCGGACGTCCTCAACAAAGGTGTCCGGAACGTCGACGGCGATTTCCTCACCGGCGAGGAGTTCCTGGGCGATCTTGCGCTGCTCGGCCTGCGAAGACAGGGCCCGGGCGAAGACGGACTCGGCGATGCCCGACGTCGGGGAACCAAGCTCCAGCGCGGAGATGACCGTCCAGCGTCCGGTGCCCTTCTGGCCTGCGGCATCCACCACAACGTCCACAAACGGCTTGCCGGTACGGGTATCAACGTGACCCAGGACCTCGGCGGAGATTTCGATCAGGAAAGATGCGAGCTCGCCCTTGTTCCACTCTTCGAAGATCTTGGCCTGGTCGGCGGGCTCGATGCCGGCGCCGGAGCGGAGCAGGTCAAAGGCTTCACCGATGACCTGCATGTCGGCGTATTCGATGCCGTTGTGCACCATCTTGACGAAGTGGCCGGCGCCGTCGGTGCCGATCCACGCGCAGCAGGGCTTGCCGTCGACGTGCGCGGCGATCTTTTCGAGCAGCGGGCCGAGGGCGTCGTAGGACTCCTTGGAACCACCGGGCATGATGGACGGGCCGTTCAGGGCACCTTCCTCACCGCCGGAGACGCCGATGCCGACGAAGTGCAGGTCCTTTTTCGCCAGCGCGGCTTCGCGGCGGCGGGTGTCCTCGTAGTGCGAGTTTCCGGCGTCGATGATGATGTCGCCGGCTTCCAGCAGGGGTTCAAGTTGCTCGATGACCGAGTCAACCGGCTTGCCGGCCTTGACCATGATCAGGACACGGCGGGGCTTCTCCAGGGAGTCAACAAGCTCCTGCAGCGTTTCGGTGCGGACGAAGTCGCCGTCCGTGCCGTGCTTTGCGAGCAGCGCGTCAGTCTTTTCGACGGACCTGTTGTGCAGGGCAACGGTGAAGCCGTTGCGGGCCAGGTTGCGGGCCAGGTTGGCGCCCATCACCGCGAGGCCGGTGACACCGATGTGTGCAGACATCAAAAAACTCCAATTCGTTGTGCAATGGATGTGCAGATGGCTCCGCGTTCGCTGCGAAGCACGCTGTCACGAACCGATGGATCCTAATAAAGCATATATATTCAACCGATGTGAGGGAAGCGGTGCCCATTTTGTGGAACGGGGCCAGTCAATCCCAGTTTAGGCTTGAGTCCATGTCGACCAGCCTGCACCACCGTGCCATTGAGAACCTTGGCAGCCGGATCATCACGGGCGAGCTGCCCTCCGGACACATCATGCTGGCCGAGCACCTTGAGGAAGAACTGAAGGTTTCGCGCTCCGTGGTCCGCGAGGCCGTGCGGGTTCTCCAGTCCCTGGGCCTTGTGGAAACCACCAAGCGGGTGGGTATCCGCGTGCTGCCGCCGAGCCGCTGGAACCCCTTCGATTCCCAGGTCATTCGCTGGCGGCTGTCCAGCGACGCCCGCGGCGCCCAGCTGCGGTCATTGATCGAACTGCGCTCCGCCGTCGAGCCCGCCGCTGCAGAGCTGGCAGCGAACAATGCACCGGCACAGCTGCGGCGGGAACTAGTGGACATTGCCCATGCCCTGCGCGACGCCGGCCACAACGGGGATGCGCAGAAGTTCCTGGAGCTGGACATCGCCTTTCACTCCGTCCTGCTCTCCGGGTCGGGCAACGAAATGTTCGCCAACCTGATGGGGCAGGTGGCGGAGACCCTGACGGGGCGCACGGTCCACGGACTGATGCCGGACCATCCCCATGAGGGGGCGCTCCAGTGGCACGTTGACCTGGCCGAGGCGGTCGCCGCCGGGGACGCCGCCACGGCCCGGGACGCGTCCGAACAGATCATGCGCCGCACCACCTCCCGGCTGTCCGGAACCTGGACGGACCAGCCCCGGGTGTTCATTCCGGTCCGCCGGAACTGACCGCGCCGCCCAGAACCAGCCCAGAACCAGCCCGTCCGCAATCGCGTTACTCAGGCTGGAAGTTGAGGAGTACTTTTCCTGATTCTGCGGAGTTCCTGGCTGTTTCGAAGGCCGCCAGTCCTTGACTGAGGGGGTGTTCGTGGGTGATGACGGGGCTGATGTGCAGGGTGCCGTCGGCGAGGGCGGTGATTACTTCGTCGATCTCGTTGTTGAAGCGGAAAGAACCGCGCAGGTCCCCCGACGGCGGCGGCGATCTCCAGCGGTTTGGCGTGGACGTCGACGGCGGTGATCCGGGTGGCGCCGGCACCTTTGAGGACCGCGACGGCCAGGGCGCCGACGGGGCCGCAGCCGATCACCAGCACGCTCTTGCCCTTACCCCGCGGGATCATGTGCCGGGCCGCCTCACGCCCCACCAGGAACGCGCTCGTCAGATCCGTCTTGATCACCCGCTCCCAATCCGCCACATCCAGCTCCAGCATCGGCACCCGGTGCTGGATCCCGGCATTGTTCACCAGGATCTGCAACGGCCCCACATGCTCCTCCACCCTCGAAATACCCCGCGCAGCCTCGGCATCACTCGTGACATCGAACGCGACGCTGTGCACCCGGCCCGGGGCAAAGTCCGCGGCCATCGCCGCCTCCGCCGCCTTCAACCGCTCCGCATTAATCCCGTTCAACACCACCGTCGCCCCGGCCTCAGCCAACGCCCGCGCCAACGCATTACCAATCCCCCGGCTCGAGCCCGTCACCAGGGCAACCCGCCCCGTGATATCAAAAAGTCCACTCATGGTGCAGCTGTCCCTTTCGTTGCGGTATCCACAGGTTCCGCGATATCGAGGTTGTCGCTCAGATTCGAAATGGCCCGGCGGACCACGGCAAGCTCCTGATCGCCAACGCCCTGGCGCTTGAGTTCGGCGTAAAGCTCGACGCCGGCAGTCGCCATCGGCACGGCAGCGCAGGCCGCCCGGGCTGATTCGAGCACAAAGGACAGGTCCTTACGCATGAATTTAGCCGGGCCGGTTGGTGTGTAGTCCTTCCGGATGAGGCGTGGTCCCACGTTCTCCAGCACGCGGCTGCCCGCAAGGCCGCCGGCCAAAACGTCGAAAAGCGCTGCCGGATCCATCCCGGAGCGCTGGCGAGCTCGGCTGCCTCGGCGAGCGCCGCCGTCACGGTTCCTACAATGAGCTGGTTGCCTGCCTTGGCGAGTGAACCCTTGCCCAGTGGGCCCATGTGCCTAAGTTGAACACGTAGCAAGTGGTTGACGGATATTTTGTTCACAACCGGGGTTATGAACGTTGGGCCTCAGCCCAAGGGGTTGCCCAGGGACCGCGCCAGTTCGTTCAGTTCCTTGACCATCCGGGAACCCTGTTCCGCGGAGTATGTGGCCCTAAGGGCCGTGACTGACAAACCAAGGCTCGGGCCATGGGCGCCGCGCGTCGGCACCGAGACCGCCAGGCAGACTACTGCCGTAGTGGATTCCTCATCTTCGAACGCATAGCCCTGTTCACGGATGGTGGTCAGCCGGGCCTTCAACTCGGCCCCGGTGCGGAGGGACTTCGGGGTCAGCACCGGAAGTTCGGTGTCGTCGGAAAACATTGCGTCGACTTCGTGGTCATGAAGGCGGGCAATCAGGGCCTTGCCTACGGCACACAGGGACACCGGCATCTTGTCGCCGATGTTGGACGTCAGTCGGACCGCCGGATGACCCTCGTAGCGGGCCAGATAGATCACGTTGGTTCCGTCCAGCATGGCCATGCGTACCGTCTCCCGGAAAGCGTCGGCGCCTGCTCGCAGAACCGGTAGAACTCCTGCACTTCGTCGATCCGGCTGAGATATGCGGCGCCGAGTTCCACGAGCTTGCGGCCCAGCGTGAATTCGGCGCCCTGGCGGCTGATCAACCGGGCTTCTTCCAACGCCAGCAACAGGTTGGAGGTGGACGACTTGGGGATCCCCAACTCGCGGGCAAGGTCGCTCATTGTCAGCCTTCCGGTAGCAGCGGCTGCCAGTGCGTCCATGACGGCGGCGGCACGCGTGACCGCCGGTGCGGGCGATGTGCTCCCCAAACCCTCAGACGAGCGGGGGTGCGGGAATCGGCCATGATTCTCCTTCGATCGGCACACCGGGGCGCTTCGTGTAGATGCGTTCATTCTGCTGAACAGTAACCATCATCACGGCATAGCGATGATTCAGGGCCCGTAACGAGGCGCCGTCCGCCGCGCAAAGCACGCCGGCTCGCGTGGCTTTTTGTTTGTTTCAGGAAGTTCACGGTATATTCATTTCAGACCCTCCACCGCGGCATCCCCCAATAGTCGCGGTGGAGGGTTTTCCAATCCCTAAATGTTGTCTTGGCATCTGCCGCCGGGTTCAGGCGACGTCCACCACGGCTTCCCTCAGCCTCCAGCCGCCACCAAGGCCGTCGCGCTCCAGCATCATGGTGGTCAGCGCGGAATGCGGATTGCGACCCAGCCGCACCTGAACCTGCAACACCTCAACATCCACGCGGCCCAGCCCTTTGGGCATACGGCGCTGCGCCTCCCACCAGTTCACACGTTCAAACCATCTCACCGCATCGGCACCGACGGCCCATTCCCTGCCGTTGCTGACCACTTCCGTCGGGCTGCCGTCCCTGGCCGTCTTCACCACCACATATTCCATAGCGGGAACACTAGGGACTGCCACCGACAAAATGGCGCCCTAGCGGAATTGAGCCAGAAGGGCGCGGATCGTTTTGCCCTTGGCATCTGCGTAGTCCTGCATGAAGGTCCATTTCTGATCCGCCAGCCTACGTTTGATCTGTTCGTATTCGATCCGGACGTCCTGGTTACTTCGCAGGTAGTCCCGAAACCGGATCATGAGTGTTGCTTCCTCGCATCCAGCGGTAAACACGTGCAAATTCACCTGCTGAACCTTGTGCTTCAACAGGCGGTGTTCGTACCACCCCGGCTCGCGGAGGTGGTGGAGGAAGCCGACGGCCTCAAGCTGGGGGATGTACGTTTCCTCAGCGGCGGAGTCTTTGACGAGCAGGACAATGTCGATGACTGGCTTGGAAGCAAGCCCGGGAACAGATGTCGAGCCGACGTGCTCCAGTGCGCTGTTTGAGGAGCCCAGCGCGGAAAGGATGTCGTCGCGGATTTCGCAAAAGATCTCCGGCCACACTACGTCGTATGCCACGAGCTCCACGCGCCCGTTAAGGGAATCCCTCCCGCGCAGATACTCGACCCCATTCACAGTCATGGGCCGATCCTACGCCCTGAACCGCGCAGGGCAACAAAAAACCCCGCTATTCCCAGCCACTCGGGCCGGGAACAACGGGGTTTGGTGGTGGGTCCTACCGGGATCGAACCGATGACATCCACGGTGTAAACGTGGCGCTCTACCAGCTGAGCTAAAGACCCAAACTGCCGGTTTTTCGTGCCTCAGCGCGTCAACCAACGAACATAAACTCTACCCGACGGGCGGGACGAAAAGCCAATCGACACGTTCGTCCCCGGCACGGGTCAAAGATCGGGGAGTTCGGCGGCGAGCCAGGTCAGTGCCTCGCTGACGCCTGCGTGGAGCTTGATGGTGGCGTACTGATCGCCCCGGGTATCGCCCCTGTTGATGATCACCACAGGTTTACCGTCCTTCGCCGCGTGACGGACGAACCGCAGTCCGCTCATCACGGTCAGCGATGATCCCGCAACAAGCAAAGCAGCGGCGCCGTCCACCATCATGTAGGCGTCTTCCACACGCTCCTTGGGCACGTTCTCGCCGAAGTAGACAAAGTCAGGCTTGAGCATTCCGCCACAGGCGGGGCAGGCAGCGACCACAAAATTGCTGATCAGCGCCATGTCGTCCACAGTAGCGTCGGCGTCGGGGGCCATTTCCACCAAACCGGACGTGGTGGCGCGCGCCAGGAAGCCCGGATTCAGTTCTTCGAGCACCCCCGCCAGCAGGTGGCGGGTGTAGGTGCGTTTGCAATCCAGGCAGACCACCCGGTCATAGCGGCCGTGGAGGTCAATGACATTCCGGCTGCCGGCGTCTTCATGCAGCCGGTCCACGTTCTGCGTGATCAACCCGGTGAGGAGGCCCCGCCGCTCCAGTTCCGCGGCCGCACGGTGCCCAGGGTTTGGATCTGCGTGCCGCAAGTGGGACCAGCCGATGTGGTTCCGCGCCCAATAGCGCTGGCGGTTGGCGGCCTCGCGCACAAACTCCTGGTAAGTCATGGGCGAACGTGGCACGGCGTCAGGCCCACGGTAATCCGGAATGCCCGAATCGGTGCTCAGCCCTGCGCCAGTCAGCAGCGCCAGCCGTTTGCCGGACAACAATTCCCGGACCCGTTCCAGTCCTTGAAGGTCCGCACTGGACAGCGCAGCAGGGTCAGCGGCTGGCAGGCTGGCGAAGCCCGTCAGGCCGATACCGTGCCGCTGCTGGTCCATGCGGCGTCAGGCCTGGTCCAGACCTGCAAGAGCATCCTGGTAGTCGGCGAGCTCGCGGGCCTGCCCACGCGGATTCACCACAACGTAGCGGATTGTTCCCGCCGCATCGATGATGAACGTCCCTCGGCCAGCCATACCGCTCTCCGGGTCGAAGACACCATACGCGGTAGCGACAGCGCCGTGCGGCCAGAAATCGGCCAGGAGATCGAAGCCGTAGCCTTCCTTCTCGGCATAGGCCCGCAGGCTGAACTTACTGTCCACGGACACTGCCAGGATGGTGGCCCTGGCATCCTCGAACGAGGCCAGGTTGTCCCGGATTTCACAGAGCTCACCGGTGCAGACGCCCGAAAATGCAAACGGATAAAACACCAGCACAACGTTCTGCCCGCGGTAAGAGGACAACCGGACAGGTTCCCCGAACTGGTTCACCAGCTCAAAGTCCGGGGCAAGCTCCCCCACCGCCGGAACAGTCTGCCCGGCTACGGCAAGAGCTGCCGTCACTTGTTCTTCCGGCTGACCAGGCGGGTGGCGCTCCAGTCCTTCGACACGCCTGCGGAGGTAGTGAGGTGCAGGCCCGAAGTGGGCGCCGCTTCCTGGATTTCCGCCGGCGACACATACCCGGTGCGCCCGGACTTTGGAGTCAACACCCAGACAACCCCGGTTTCACTCAGGGTAGTCAGGGAATCCATGAGGGTGTCGACCAGGTCCCCGTCGCCGTCCCGCCACCAAAAAATGACGGCGTCAACAACGTCGTGGTCGTCCTCGTCCAGGAGCTCGGACCCTGTCAGGTCCTCAATATCATCACGTAAGTCGAAATCGACGTCGTCGTCGTAACCGAACTCCTGAATCAGATCCCCGTTTTTGAAACCCAATTTTTCCGCCACATTTACCGAAGTGGCGGCGTCGGCCTCGCTCACGTGTTCCTCCAATGCCTAATACATGCAATACGCATAGTGATTTCCATTACTCCCAGCCAACACCTTTTGTGCCTGCGCTTCAAGCTGCCACCACCGCGATCCGCCATATTCTGCGTCACATCCGGCGCCGTCAGCCTGCATTGCAGCGGCTTTCGTCACACAACCAGTATGACGGCGAAATACAACCGGGACGCCATGGACGCGGCTACGCATCGTGCTGGAGTCACAGCTAGAGTGGCTGGTGACAACTATGCCTGCGGGGCGACCGCCTGGAACTCAACGGCAGACATAGGCGTGATAGGACCCTGCCCGGCGCACATGACCGGGCTGTTGTAACCGATACGTCGCACACGTCGCATTCATGCCGGACAGCCACCCTGCCCGGCATGTGGGCGCCGATGCATGCGCGCAAAGAGAGGTTGGACGTGGCTGCAGGAGAAGAGACCTCCCATATCCTCAGCGGGTTGACAGACCAGCTGCCTGATCGTGATCCGGAAGAGACCGCCGAATGGGTTGAGTCCCTGGATGCGCTGATCAGGGAACAGGGCACCGAGCGTGCCCAATACATCATGCGCAGCCTGCTGCAGCGCGCCGGCGCGCAGAGCGTCGGTGTTCCGATGGTGACCACCACGGACTACGTGAACACCATCCCCGTGGATCAGGAAGCGACGTTCCCCGGCAACGAGGAGTTCGAGCGCCGGTACCGGGCGTACATGCGCTGGAACGCGGCCATCATGGTGCACCGGTCCCAGCGTCCGAACATCGGGGTAGGCGGACACATCTCCACTTACGCCGGTGCCGCCACCCTGTACGAAGTCGGGTTCAACCACTTCTTCCGCGGCAAGGACCACCCCGGCGGCGGTGACCAGGTCTTCTTCCAGGGCCACGCCTCCCCCGGCATGTACGCCCGCGCATTTATGGAAGGCCGGCTATCCGAGGAGGACCTGGACGGATTCCGGCAGGAAAAGTCCAAGGAAGGCCACGCGCTCTCCTCCTACCCGCACCCGCGCCTGATGCCGGACTTCTGGGAATTCCCCACGGTGTCCATGGGCATCGGCCCGATGAACGCCATCTACCAGGCGCAGTCCAACCGCTACCTGCACAACCGCGGCCTGAAAGACACCTCGGACCAGCAGGTCTGGGCGTTCCTCGGCGACGGCGAAATGGACGAGCCCGAGTCCCGCGGCCTGCTCCAGCTCGCCGCGAACGAGAACCTCGACAACTTGAACTTTGTGATCAACTGCAACCTCCAGCGCCTGGACGGTCCCGTCCGTGGCAACGGCAAGATCATGCAGGAACTGGAAGCGTTCTTCCGCGGCGCGGGCTGGAACGTCATCAAGGTGGTCTGGGGCCGGGAGTGGGATGACCTGCTCACCAACGACGCCGACGGCTCGCTGGTGAAGATCATGAACGAGACCCTGGACGGGGACTACCAGACCTACAAGGCAGAATCCGGCGGGTTCGTCCGCGAGCACTTCTTCGGCAAGTCCCCGCAGACCAAGGACATGGTCGCGGACCTGTCCGATGACGAGATCTGGAACCTCAAGCGCGGCGGCCACGACTACCACAAGGTCTACGCCGCGTATAAGGCAGCCACCGAATTCAAGGGCAAGCCCACCGTGATCCTGGCCAAAACGGTCAAGGGCTACGGACTCGGACCCCACTTCGAGGGCCGCAACGCGACCCACCAGATGAAAAAGCTCACCCTCGATGACCTGAAGAAGTTCCGCGACCACCTGCGGATCCCGGTCACCGACGAGCAGCTGGAGAAGGACCCGTACCAGCCTCCGTACTTCCACCCGGGCACCGATGCGCCAGAGATCCAGTACATGATGGAACGCCGCGCCCAGCTGGGCGGTTCTGTTCCTGAGCGCCGCTCCAAGCACCAGGAGATCGCCCTCCCCGAAGCAAAAACGTACGAGGTTGCCAAGCGCGGTTCCGGGAAGCAGCAGGCTGCCACCACCATGGCGTTTGTCCGGCTCCTCAAGGACCTGATGCGGGACAAGAACTTCGGCAAGCACATCGCGCCGATCATCCCCGATGAGGCCCGGACGTTCGGCATGGATGCGTTCTTCCCCACGGCGAAGATCTACAACCCGAAGGGCCAGAACTACCTGTCCGTGGACCGGGACCTGGTCCTGGCCTACAAGGAATCGGCCCAGGGCCAGCTGATCCACCCGGGCATCAATGAGGCAGGCGCCGTCGCGGCGTTCACCGCCGCCGGCACCGCCTACGCCACCCACGGCGTACCGCTGATCCCGGTATACGTGTTCTACTCGATGTTCGGGTTCCAGCGCACCGGCGACGCCTTCTGGGCCGCCGCGGACCAGATGACCCGCGGTTTCATCATCGGCGCCACGGCCGGCCGGACCACCCTGACCGGTGAAGGCCTCCAGCACGCCGACGGCCACTCCCCGCTGCTGGCCTCCACGAACCCGGCAGTGGTCACCTACGATCCGGCCTACGGGTACGAGATGGGCCACATCATCCGGGACGGCATCGAGCGCATGTACGGGCCCGATTCGGCTGACCGGAACCTCATGTACTACCTGACGGTGTACAACGAGCCCATCACGCAGCCCGCGGAACCCGAGGAGCTCGACGTGGAAGGTGTCCTCAAGGGCATCTACCTCCTGGCTCCGGCGAAGATCGACGGTCCCCGGACCCAGATCCTGGCTTCCGGCGTCTCGGTTCCCTGGGCCATCGAAGCCCAGCGGCTGCTCGCCGAGGACTGGGGCGTCTCCGCCGACGTCTGGTCCGTGACGTCCTGGAACGAACTGCGCCGCGACGGCATGGCCGCCGAGGAAGAGGCGTTCCTGAACCCGGGCAAGCCTGCCCGTGTTCCGTTTGTGACCCAGCAGCTCGCCGGTGCCACAGGACCCGTAGTGGCGGTCTCGGACTACATGAAGGCCGTCCCGGACCAGATCCGCCAGTTTGTGCCGAACGAGTTCGCCACGCTGGGTGCGGATGGCTTCGGGTTCTCCGACACCCGTGCAGCTGCCCGCCGCTTCTTCAAGAACGACATCCACTCCATCGTGGTCCGTTCCCTGGAACTGCTGGCGCGCCGCGGCGAAGTTGATGCCCAGGCCCCGGCCCAGGCCATCGAGAAGTACAAGCTGCACAACGTCAACGCCGGTTCCACCGGCAACGCGGGCGGCGAATCCTGATCAACTCCTGCTGACCTGCTGTCAGCGGAAATGAACGACGACGGCGACCCTCACCGAAAGGCGAGGGTCGCCGTCGTCGTTCCCTGCGTTCCTGTACCGGAGACCGCCTGTGATGCGGGTCCAACAACGTTGTAGCCTTTACACAAATGGAGCTTGCCGGGCAGGCACCGTATGCTCGGAGGATGCCAGAGCCAACCACCCCGCCCGTGAAGCGCAAGCCGTCCTCGCGCAGCATGACACCGGAGAAATCCGAAACCCTGAAAAAGCTCCGGGCCAGCGTGGGCCAGCTCTCCACCACCACCCTTCGCCAGCTGGAGAAGTCGCTGCCGTGGTATTCCCGGCTCAGCTCCGATGAACGCTCGGCCCTGGGCATGGTGGCGCAAAACGGCATCGCAGCGTTTGTCACCTGGTATGAGCGGCCCAGCTCGCCGTCGTGGATTCTCTCCGACGTTTTTGGGACGGCCCCCACAGAGCTGACGCGCTCCATCAGCCTCCAGAAGGCGCTCCAGCTCATCCGGATCGTGGTTGAAGTGGTGGAAGACCAGGTGCCGGTCATCGCCCCCGAAGCTGACCAGCCATCCCTCCGCGAAGCGGTACTGCGGTACTCGCGGGAAGTGGCCTTCGCGGCGGCAGACGTGTACGCGAGGGCGGCAGAGTCCCGCGGTTCCTGGGATACGCGGCTGGAAGCGCTGATCGTGGACGCCATCCTCCGTGGCGAAAACACGGACGCGCTACGGTCCAGGATCGCCGCGCTGGGTTGGAAGGCACAGGAGAGGTTTACTGTGATGGTGGGCAATTCGCCGTCTGAACCCAGTGCCAGCTACGTCAGCGAACTGCGCCGCCTGGCGGGCCGCTACGCCGAGGATGCGTTGGTGGGCATCCAGGGCGACCGGCTGATCCTGATCCTTGGCGGCGTCCAGGACCGCGAGACCGCGTACCTGAAACTCAGCGAAATGTTCGCCCCGGGCCCGGTGGTTTACGGCCCGGAAGCCGGTTCCCTGCTGGAGGCCAGCGGATCAGCTCAGTCTGCCTTTTCCGGTCTGACCGCGGCGAGGGCCTGGCCCGCCGCTCCCCGGCCCGTGGCCGCTGATGACCTGTTGCCCGAACGCGTCATCTCCGGTGACGAAGCGGCGCGCCGTTCCCTGGTGAAGAACATCTACCGTCCGCTTGTCGCGGCCTCCAACGGGCTGGTCGAGACCCTGGGCACCTACCTGGAGTTGGGTCATTCCCTTGAGGCGACTGCCCGCGAATTGTTCGTCCACGCCAACACCGTCAGGTACCGGCTCAAGCGCGTCTGCGACGTCACGGGCTGGGATCCGCTCCTCCCCCGGGAGGCGTTTGTGCTGCAGGCGGCGTTGGTAGTCGGGCGACTTTCGACGCCGCCAAAAGCCCCGGCGGAGCGTCATCCGGCGCGGAATCAGCCGTGAGTCGTTGTAGACTTCCTACAATCTGACTCCTTGAGCTTGGTGCAGTGAAACACCGCTGGATGACCCCGTAATTTGGAAAGCTGGATACGTGCTTGCAATAGTCTGCCCTGGACAGGGCTCACAGACCCCGGGTTTCCTGGCCCCTTGGCTGGAACTGCCTTCGGTAGCAGGCCATCTGGCCTCCCTCAGTGTGATCGCAGGCATCGACCTGACAGCCCACGGGACCACCTCTGACGAGGACACCATCAAGGACACCGCCGTCGCGCAGCCCCTGATTGTTGCCGCCGGGCTGGTCGCCGCAAAATCGCTGTTCGACGTCGACCTCGGCACGCTTCCTGTGATCCTTGCCGGTCACTCTGTCGGTGAAATCACCGCCGCTGCCCTCGCCGGCGTGCTCACCGAGCAGGAAGCCATGACGTTCGTCCGTGAACGCGCCAACAGCATGGCCGCCGCCGCTGCCGTGACCCCCACCGGCATGAGCGCCGTGGTGGGCGGGGACCCTGCCGAGGTCATGGCTGCCATCGAGGCTTCCGGCGCGACACCGGCCAATGTCAACGGAGCGGGCCAGACTGTGGCAGCCGGAACCTTCGAACAGCTCAAGGCCCTGGCGGACAACCCGCCGGCCAAGGCGCGCGTCATCCCGCTGAAGGTGGCCGGAGCGTTCCACACCTCACATATGTCCCCCGCTGTGAGCGCCCTTGAGTCTCTGAAGCCGGCCCTCAAGCCGCAGAAGCCGCAGGTGCCCCTGCTGTCCAACTTTGACGGCCGTGAAGTGACCGACGGCGGCGCCGCCGTCGAAAGCCTCATCGCGCAGGTCTCCCGGCCGGTCCGCTGGGACCTCTGCATGGAAACTCTTGTGCAGCGCGGCGTCACCGGTGTCATTGAGCTGGCCCCGGCCGGCACACTGGCCGGGCTCGCTAAGCGCGGCATGCCCGGCGTCAAGACCGTTGCAGTCAAAACCCCGGACGACCTCACGGCCGCATTGGCACTCTTCGCAGAACTGGAGGGAAATGCATGAGCGTTCCCACGCTGAAACAGGTTCCCGTAAACGAATACAGCCGCATCATCGGCCTCGGCGCATTCCGGCCCGACGTCATCGTTACCAACGACGACGTCTGCCAGTGGATTGATTCCTCGGACGAATGGATCCGCCAGCGGACCGGCATCGTGACCCGTCACCGGGCCGCTGCCGACGTCAGCGTCATCGACATGGCCGAGGGCGCCGCCCGGGAGGCCCTGCAGCAGGCAGGCATCGAAGCCTCCCAGCTGGGCGCTGTCATCGTTTCCACCGTCACCCACCCGTACGCCACGCCGTCGGCTGCCGTCGCCCTGGCTGACCGCATCGGTGCGACGCCGGCACCGGCCTTCGATATCTCGGCCGCCTGCGCCGGGTACTGCTACGGCATCGCCCAGGCTGATGCCTTGGTCCGTTCCGGCACCGCCACCTACGTGCTGGTGGTTGGCGCGGAGAAGCTTTCCGACGTCATCGACAACCGGGAACGCACCATTTCCTTCCTGCTGGGCGACGGCGCGGGCGCTGTTGTCATCGGCCCCTCGGACACCCCCGGAATCGGCCCCTCGGTATGGGGCTCGGACGGCAGCAAGTGGGACGCCATCGGCATGACGCGTTCTATGCTGGATGTCCGCGACCTGAGCATGGCGGCCCGCCAGTCCGACGAGCCTGGCGACTTTGCCCTGCTCGAAGAGGCGCAGGAGCTCTACCCCACCCTCCGCCAGGACGGACAGACCGTCTTCCGCTGGGCGGTCTGGGAAATGGCCAAGATGGCACAGCAGGCTCTGGAGGCCGCCGGTGTCCAGGCTGAAGACCTCGTTGCGTTCATCCCGCATCAGGCCAACATGCGGATCATCGACGAGATGGTCAAGAAACTTAATCTTCCCGAATCCGTCACCGTGGCCCGGGACATCGCCGATGCCGGAAACACCTCCGCGGCCTCCATCCCCCTGGCCACCCACCGCCTGCTCAAGGAAAACCCTGAGCTCAGCGGCGGCCTCGCGCTCCAGATCGGCTTCGGCGCCGGGCTGGTCTTCGGTGCCCAGGTAATCGTCCTTCCTTAGGAACGTCCCACACAGGCCGCATCCGCGGACTGCACCGTTTCCGGCACCCCCTGCCGGCAATAACAAGAAAAGGAGCCATCAATGGCTAGCAACGAAGAGATCCTGGCCGGCTTGGCTGAAATCGTCAACGAAGAAACCGGCCTCGCCCCCGAGGCTGTGGAACTGGACAAGTCCTTCACCGAGGACCTGGACATCGACTCCATCTCCATGATGACCATCGTGGTCAACGCCGAAGAGAAGTTCGGCGTGCGTATCCCGGACGAAGAGGTCAAGAACCTCAAGACCGTGGGCGACGCCGTCAGCTTCATCGCCGGCGCACAGGCCTAGCCAAGGCTACAGCCCCTTATGGCTGACTGGACTGCCGGTCCGTGCTCAGGCCGGACCGGCAGTCCACCACATTTTTCGGCAGCCAGCTGCCCCACACGCGGGACCCCGCCGGATAACCGGATACGGCCTGCCCACCGACAGAGAGTGATCCAATGACACGCAAAGTAGTCATTACCGGTCTGGGTGCCACCACGCCCATCGGCGGCGACGTACCCACCATGTGGAACAACGCGCTGAAAGGGGTCTCCGGTGCCCGCACGCTGGAAGACGAATGGGTCGCCAAGTACGAACTGCCGGTCCACTTCGCCGCCCGCTGCTCCACTCCGGCCCTGGAGGTCCTGAGCCGCGTTGAGGCCAAGCGGATGGACCCGTCCACCCAGTTCGGCGTCATCGCCTCCCGTGAAGCCTGGGCCGATTCCGGCATCACCGAGATTGACCCCGACCGCCTTGCGGTCGCCTTCGCCACCGGCATCGGCGGCGTCTGGACCCTGCTGGACGCGTGGGACACGCTGAAGGAAAAAGGCCCGCGCCGAGTCCTGCCCATGACGGTGCCCATGCTGATGCCCAACGGCGTCGCAGCAGCCGTCAGCCTTGACCTTGGCGCCCGTGCCGGCGCCCACACCCCGGTTTCGGCCTGCGCGTCGGGCACCGAGGCCCTTCATCTGGGCCTGGAGCTGATCCGCTCCGGCAAGGCCGACGTGGTGATGTGCGGCGGCGCCGAAGCGGCCATCCACCCCATGCCCCTGGCCGCGTTCTCGTCCATGCAGGCGCTCTCCCGCCGCAACGATGACCCTCAGGGCGCCTCGCGCCCATACGATCTTGGCCGCGACGGCTTTGTGATGGGCGAAGGCGCCGGTGCGCTGGTGCTCGAGGCTGAGGAACACGCCCTTGCCCGCGGCGCCCGCATCTACGGCGAACTGGCCGGCACCTCCGTGACCGCCGACGCCTACCACATCACCGCCCCGGACCCCCAGGGCCTGGGCGCCACCCGCGCGCTGAAGGCAGCCATGTTCGACGGCCGGATCCAGGCCGAGGACGTTGTCCACGTCAACGCGCACGCCACCTCCACTCCCGTAGGTGACAAGCCCGAGTACACGGCGCTTCGCGCATCGCTGGGGAACCACCTCGACAGTGTTGCGGTGTCCGCCACCAAGTCGCAGATGGGACACCTCCTGGGCGCGTCCGGTGCCGTGGAGGCAGTACTCACTGTGCTGTCCGTCTACCACCGCAAGGCCCCGGTCACCATCAACCTCGAGAACCAGGATCCAGAGATCCCGCTCGACGTCGTCACGTCGGCCAGGGATCTGCCGGCAGGCGACATCGTGGCGCTGAGCAACTCGTTCGGCTTCGGCGGCCACAACGCCGTGATCGCTGTCCGCAGCATCTAGCAGCGCGGGAACAGCAAGTACCGCAGACGGAGGAGAGGCCCCGCCATGTGGCGGGGCCTCTGCTTTTTGCTATGGAGCGCCGCATTCCGATCCTGCACGGCTTCTGCCAGGACAGCGGACGGGAAGTACGACGGCGTGACGTCCGACGGCGGTCAACCCACCTGGTGGAGCCAGCGGACCGGTGCGCCCTCGGCTGCGTGGCGGAACGGTTCGAGTTCCTCGTCCCAGGCCTCACCCAAGGCCAGGGAAAGCTCGTGGTACACGGCGGAAGGATCGCCGGCGCCCGTTTCGTAGGCGTAACGGATGCGGTCCTCTGAGACCATGATGTTGCCGTGGACATCCGTGGTGGCATGGAATATCCCCAATTCGGGGGTGTGCGACCAGCGGCCGCCGTCAACGCCCTGGCTCGGCTCTTCAGTGACCTCGTAGCGAAGATGGGCCCAGCCGCGAAGTGATGAAGCCAGCAGTGATCCGGTGCCCGGGGTTCCCGTCCAGGAGAGCTCGGCGCGGAACATTCCGGGCGCGGCAGGCTGAGGGATCCACTCAAGATCCGTCCGCTTATCCACGACGGATCCAATGGCCCACTCAACGTGCGGGCACAGTGCTGTAGGGGCTGAGTGAACAAACAGCACACCGCGGGTCATTGCAACAGACATTCCATCCTCCATAGCTGTAGGTACGTCTTCCCCAACGACCTCTGCCTGGATGAAACTGCCCGGTGCTGTACGTTCCAGCGGCGGTGTTCCCTGCCTGAATATTAAGCTGTGTCCGGACTTGCGGTGACGCGCGAAGCGAAGTGCTTCAAGCGAAACTTGAAAGTTTCCGGACGTGACTCTCATTGTGCCGTACGCCGCGTAATTACGCCAGTGCGATTCGCCACAGGCGACACGGACCAGGATTTGCCCGGATTGGCGGGAACCCGCCGGCTCTCAGGCCCGGGGATGTGCCTGCTGGTAGCTGCTCCGGAGCCGCTCAACGGACACATGTGTGTAGATCTGCGTGGTGGCGAGGCTGCTGTGGCCCAGGATTTCCTGGACCGCACGAAGATCCGCGCCGCCATCGAGCAGGTGCGTGGCCGCGGAATGCCTCAGCGCGTGCGGGCCGGTTGCCGACGTATCTCCCAGGGCTTCGAAGAGAGCATTTACCACGGTCCTGACCTGGCGCTGGTCAACGCGGTTTCCTCTGGCACCCAAAAAAAGTGCCGGTCCGCTGTGCCCCGTAACCAGGAGCGGCCTGCCTCGGCGGAGCCAGTCGTCGACGGCCACAGCGGCCGGGACGCCGTAGGGAACTGTCCGTTCCTTGTTGCCCTTGCCCACCACGCGCAGCGTCCGGCGGTCCGAGTTGAGATCGTCCACATCCAAAGCGGCCAACTCCCCGACCCGCAGTCCGGTGGCGTACAGGAGCTCCACCATGGCCCGGTTGCGCACCGGAACCGGTGACCCGTCAGCCGCGGCTTCCTCCAGACTGTTCAGCAGCCTGAGCAGTTGTTGGGACTGCAGCACCCCGGGCAGTGACTTTTCCGCTTTGGGAGCCCTGAGACGGAGTGCAGGATCGGTCTCGATGAGTTCTTCCCGCATGGCCCACGTGGTGAAGGAACGCGCAGTAGCCGATCTGCGCGCAAGGGTGGCCCGGGATATCCCGGCCTGGCTCTGCGCCCCCAGCCAGCGCCGGAGAGTGCCCAGCTCCAGGCCCGGCAGATCCGTGACGCCCTCGAAGGCGGCGTATTCCAGGAGGCTTCGAAGATCGGACAGGTATGCCCGAAGCGTATGCCCGGACCGGGCCCGCTCGGCCGTCAGGTATCTGCCGAAGCCGGCAAGGGCCTGCTCAAACGCCCGGGACAGTTCCTGATTCTCCACTGTTCCACTGTCCCAGAAGTCCTCGAGGAATCCCGTACCGGACACAGGCAACTACGCTGATTCCTTGGCCCGTTTCCAGCCGCCCCTTTCTGAAGCTGCGAGCCCCAGCAGGCCTAGCCTACCCAACCCGGCCCGCACCGATTCCGCACTGAGGCCTGCAACTGCGCAGAGCTTGTCCACTGACGTGGTGGACCGCAGCGGCAGGGCATCAAGAAGGATCAGGTCCTCCAAGGTCAGTCCGTCATGGTCGGCCTCGGGCGCGGTCCCGGGTGCCGCAAGCCCCACGCCGCTTGGAGACGCCAGCTCGGCGATCTCCGCGGCGTCAGTCACGCAGACGGCGCCGCCATCCCGGAGCAGCCGGTGGCAGCCAGCGGAGTTGGCGCTGTGCACGGACCCCGGAACAGCTCCAACCGCCCGGCCAAGCGTCTCGGCGTGGTGGGCCGTATTCAGCGCACCAGACCGCCAACGGGCCTCCACCACCACCGTTACTGCAGCCAAGGCCGCGATCAGCCTGTTCCGCTGGAGAAAGCGGTAGCGGGTGGGCGCCGACCCCGGCGGCACCTCGGCGAGCACCGCTCCCTGGTTGCAGACCGCCCGCAGGAGGTCCTCGTTGCCGGACGGGTAGAACCGGTCCACACCACCTGCCATCACCGCGATGGTAGGCACCGCCGCTGATCCCCCGGCCAGTGCGGCCCGGTGCGCGTGGGCGTCGATGCCGTACGCGCCCCCGGAAACCACTGTGAAGCCCCGCTGAGCCAGGGAGTAGGCCAGGTCCCCGGTCACCGAGGCGCCGTAGCTGGTGCTGTCGCGGGACCCCACGAGCGCCACGCTCCGGGCCGGGCCGGGAAGCTCCTGTTCCAGGCCCCGCCACCACAGACAGAGGGGCTCCTGCATACCAAGGTCGCCGAGCTGGGCAGGCCAGAGATCATCTGACGGAATAATCAGCCGGCCGCCAAGGCGTGCCATGGTGGCAAGGTCACGCTCGGGCGCCAGATCCGGAATGCGGGGAGCCCAACGTTTGAGGGAGGCAGCCATCCCGGCCCAGCTGGTTCCGGCGCCGTTGTCCGCCAGCAGCCCGGTGATCTCCCGCTCCAGTGCCGGGCAGGCGGCTGCCTCTCCGGTGGCGATTTTCAAGGCTTCGAGTGCGCCGGTGACCTGTACGAGGGCCAGTCCGGCAGCGTCCTGCGGTTCCATGAGCCGTGACAGGGCGGCCCGGGCGATCCGTTCGTTCTCCATGTGGTTTCTTCCTTCACGCAGCTGCCGAGGCAGCCTGCCGGAGGCCAAGGGCCTGACCAATATCGTTGGTGTCGGGCATGTCGCGGTGCGACAGGTCCGCCAGGGTCCAGGCCAGCCGCAGAACCCTGTCATAGCCCCTGGCGGTCAGCACGCCCCGCTCCAGTGAGTGGTCCAGGATCCGGGTGGAGCCGGCCGGCAACCGTAGGGGACCGCGCAGAATCCGGCCGGGCACCTGCGAGTTCGTTTCCATTCCCAGCGGCTGCAGCCGTTCAGCCTGCCGCCGGCGTGCGTCGCCGACCCTCCGGGCCACGACCGCCGTGTCTTCTTCGGCGCCCGCCTGGCCGAAGTCGGCCAGTGACACGCGCTCTACCTGCAGCTGGATATCAACCCGGTCCAGCAGCGGACCGGACATCCTGGCCACGTAGCGGCGCCGCATCATAGGCGTGCACGTGCAGTCCAGGCCCTTCCCCGAAGCCTTGCCGCAGGGACAGGGGTTGGCGGCAAGGACCAGCTGGAACCGGGCAGGATAGGCCGCTGTTCCAGCCGAGCGGTGAATGACCAGCTCCCCGCTCTCCAAGGGCTGGCGAAGGGCGTCCAGGACGCGCCGTTCGTATTCCGGGGCTTCGTCCAGGAACAGGACTCCGCGGTGGGCCCGGGATGCCGCACCCGGGCGGGGCAGCCCCGATCCCCCGCCGATAATGGCGGCCGCGGTGGCCGAATGATGCGGATTTTCGAACGGCGGCCGCCGCACAAGCTGAACGGCCGATGAGGGAAGGCCGCAGAGCGAGTGGATGGCAGTGACCTCCATGGCCTCATTGTCGGCAAGGTCCGGCAGGAGACCGGGGAGCCTTTCGGCCAGCATGGTCTTGCCCGCACCCGGAGGTCCTGTCAGGAGCAAATGGTGGGCCCCGGCAGCGGCCACCTCAAGTGCACGCCTGGCTTCACCCTGGCCGGAGACGTCCGCCATGTCAGGGACGGCCTGAGCCCCCGGTTCGGAATCCCCGTGACCGGCCTCGTCCTCCGGTTCGAAGTCCAGGGCGAGCTCTTGCGGGTCTGCACCGAAATCGAGCGCCAGCCGCGCCAGCGTGCGGTACCCCCGGACGTTGGCTCCGGGGACCAGCGATGCTTCGCCGAGGTTGGCGTGCGCGACCACAACGTCCGGATAGCCGGCCTGCACCGACGCCATCACTGCTGGCAGGATGCCGCGCACCGGCCGCAGCCGGCCATCCAACCCGAGTTCGGCGATGAAGACGGTCCGGCCGGTGGCCTTGATGTCATTTGCGGCCCTCAGGACCGCCATCGTCACGGCAAGGTCGAAGCCGGAACCGCGTTTGGGCAGCGAGGCCGGGATGAGGTTGGCCGTGATCTTCCGCCGGCTCAGCGGAATTCCGGAATTCTTGGCCGCGGAGCGTATCCGCTCCTTAGCCTCGTTAAGGGCGGCATCCGGCAGGCCCAGGATCACAAACGCCGGCAAGGTCTGGCCAATATCGGCTTCCACCTCGACGATGTACCCGTTCAAACCCACCAACGCCACGGAGTAGGCCCGGCCCAGCACCACCTACCCCACCCCCTTGAGGTGTTCCACCAAGGGTTCGCCGCCGCCGTCGTCCACCACGGCAATGACGTCCACGCGCCGTAGCGGCATCCGCAGCTCCCGGTCCCGGCACCACGCCGAACCAAGCCGATGCAGCCGGGCGAGTTTGTCCGGCCCCACGGCTTCGAACGGGTGCCCGTAGTCCAGGGAACGGCGGGTTTTCACCTCTGCGATGACCAGGGCGTCCCCGTCCAGGGCCACAATGTCTATTTCACCTTCGGTGCAGCGCCAGTTGCGTTCCACCACCAGCATGCCGAGCGATTCAAGATAGCCGGCCGCGAGCTCCTCGCCGCGCCGGCCCAACAGGTCTTTGGATTTCATTTCTACCTCCGCAACCAGCCTGCAGTGGCAGGACAGCGGAGGACAGGACGCTAGTCCCGTATGTGAGTAACCCGGGAAAATCGCCCCATTTTGGCAGAGCTGTGGAGGAGCAGTGGGCCGGTGTCAGTTGCCGAGGTCAACGTCCTTCGGCAAGGCGAGTTCCTCGTTGCGGGGCAGTTCTTCGACGTTGACATCCTTGAACGTGAGGACGCGGACCGTCTTGACGAACCGTGCCGAACGGTACACATCCCACACCCAGGCATCCTGCAGCGTCAGATCGAAGTAGACCTCGCCGTCTGCGCTTCGGGCCTGCAGGTCAACATGGTTGGCGAGGTAAAAGCGGCGTTCGGTCTCGACAACGTAACTGAAGAGCCCGACAACATCGCGGTATTCACGGTAGAGCTGCAGCTCCATGTCGGTTTCATAGTTTTCAAGATCCTCTGCACTCATGCTTCCATCTTGCACCATCCGTGGTGCCATGGCCGCCGCGTCAGCCCCACACCAGTCCGGCAGGGAATCAGAGTTCGCCGCCCAGGAGGTTCCAACTCACCCGGTGGTACGGTGTGGCTCCGGCGGCGCGGAGCGCGTCCCGGTGAATTGCCGTGGCGTAGCCCTTGTTGATGTCCCAGCCAAAATCGGGGTATTCACTGTGCAGGCCGCGCATCTGCTCGTCACGTTCCACCTTCGCAATCACGCTGGCCGCGGCCACGCTCAGGCACTGCATATCCGCCTTGATCTTGGTGTGGACGGGGGCAGTGCACGCGAAATCAAGGGGTGGCTCGTCAAACAGGGAAGGCTGCCCGGCGGGCGAGAGCCAGTTGTGGCTGCCATCGAGCAGCACCACATCAGGACTGACTCCCGCCGCAAGGATGTCCTGCCACGCCCGCGTACCGGCGAGCCGCAGCGCAGCAATGATGCCCAGCCCGTCGATCTCCCGCGCGGAGGCGTGCCCGACTGCGGACGCAACGCTCCAGCGTCTGACCAGCGGTTCCAGTCGTTCCCGTTCGGCGGGGCTGAGGAGCTTGCTGTCCCGCACACCGGCCAAGGGCTTCTGGGTTTGGAGGTCCACGACGGCGATCCCGACGCTCACGGGTCCTGCCAGCGCTCCGCGGCCCACCTCGTCCACACCGGCCAGGTAGCGAGCACCTTGCGCTTTGAAGGTCCGCTCATGCCGCAGTGTCGGTGCTTTGGAGCGGACCCCGGCCGTCTGGCGGGCTGGAGCCTTGGCGGCGGTGGCCGGTATCACTGCGGACACTGCTAGCCTCCCGCAGGCACGTTCCGGAAGACGGCCGGATAGTTGTCGAGGACAGTGATCCGGTTCAGCGGCCACGCGATGACGGCGGCTTTGCCCTCCACGTCCACGAGGTCGACGAATCCGCCATTGGACTCCAGGTGCGAGCGGGAATCCGCGGAGTGGTTCCGGTTATCGCCCATGACCCAGACCTTTCCTTCCGGAACAACGACGTCGAAGGCACGGATCTGCGGTTCCTCAGCCCCGTTGACATACGTTTCATCCATAGGGGATCCGTTGATGGTCAGCTTACCGCCGCCGTCGCAGCAGATCACCTCGTCACCGGGAAGCCCGATGACGCGTTTGACGAGGTGCTGCTCGGAGTTGTCCGGCAGGAGTCCCACAAATGTCAGGCCGTCCTGGACCCACGTGAACGGTCCATTCGGTTCATCCGGCGCGGTGCTCAGCCAGCCCTTGGTGTCACGGAAGACCACAACGTCGCCGCGTGAGAGCGAAAAAGGCTCCGGAACCAGCAGGTTCACGAAGATGCGGTCGTTGACGTCCAGGGTGCTGACCATGGACTCGGACGGAATATAGAACGCGCGGAACAGGAAGGTCTTGATCAGGAAGGATAGCACCACGGCGATCACCACCACCGTGGCAACCTCCTTCAGCCAGATAAAGAGCTGGCTGGGCGCGGCGGGCTCGGTATTCGGTGCCGCGGATCGCCTGCCGGACAGTGGCGCCGACGGGCTGCCATCCGCCACGTCGTCCGAGGCCACATCGTTGGCAATCACGCCGTCGGAGGTCCCGCCGTCTGAAATCGCGTTGGCGGACATACCGTCGGCGTCGGCACCGGGGGCGCCCTCGCGAGGCGGCTCGGGTGTCCGGGCATTGTTCTCGGGCATTTACTGTCTGTCCTCTGTTGTTGATCCTGCCGCTGGCGGCCGTAGTACTGCAGCAAATCTATCAAGTGGCCAGACGATCTGGACCGGCCTGCCGATGACCCGGTCCGTTGGCACCATGCCACCGCCGGGCGCACCGAGCAGGCTGCGCGAATCAGCGGACGCCGAGCGGTGGTCACCGAGCAGCCAAAGCCTCCCGGCGGGCACCACCGCGCTGAAGATCTGCGTGCTTGGGCTGTCTCCGTCGAACAGGTATGGCTCATCGAGCGCCTCCCCGTTGACGCTGATCTTTCCGTGTGCATCGCAGCAGACCACGGTGTCCCCCGGCAGACCGATAACCCGTTTGACGTACGTGGTGTCACTGCCGGCCAGGCCAAGCAACTGCCCGGCCGCGGCAACGGAATCCAGCAGGGGGCCCTTCCCACTGTTCAGGGGAGCGAACGAACCCCTGCCGTCAAAAACCACAATGTCACCCCGCCGGATGGGTTCGGCGTGGAAGTCTGTCCTGGAGACCAGGATGCGGTCCCCGTTCGCAAGGACCGGCTCCATGGATTCGGACGGAATGTAGTAGACATCCAGCCATAGCGAACGCACCAGCCCGCTGATAGCCACGGCCAGGAGAACTGCCAGGAACGCAAAACGCCAGCCCATTCTTCTGGGCTGGCGTTTTGTCTGGTCCATGATCCGTATTCCTGGGGCGCTGTTGCGAAGGGCTCCGGCGCTGGCCTGGTACGGCTGGGGCCTGCTTTATAGGTCCCTGGGGACTTACTTCTTGGGCTGGAAGTCGCGCTTTTCCTTGATCTTCGCAGCCTTGCCGCGCAGGTCGCGCATGTAGTACAGCTTCGCGCGGCGCACGTCACCCTTGGAGACGACCTCAATCTTATCGATGATCGGGGAGTGGACCGGGAAGGTACGCTCCACACCGACGCCGAAGGAGACCTTGCGGATGGTGAAGGTTTCGCGGAGACCGTCGCCGTGGCGGCCCAGGACGAAGCCCTGGAATACCTGGACACGGGAGTTCTTGCCTTCGATGATGTTCACGTGAACCTTGAGGGTGTCACCTGCGCGGAAGACAGGAACATCGGTGCGCAGCGACGCTGCATCTACGGAATCGAGAATATGCATAATTGCACTCCTGGTGAACGCCACAGGTCATTCACTTTGGGTCACGGCGGGCAAGCCCGGAAGCACCGGAAATTACCGCCGAAAATTAAGTGGGTCCGGTCCCTTCACTGATTGAAGGTCCCGGGGTGTCCAGCTGTTGGTTGCGCTCCCCCTGTGGCAGGTGCGGACCCAGCAGACACAAAGACTAATTTTGCCACACTCGCAGGCCTACAGCCAATCGCCGTCGACCCCCGCCGCGCCGGTTCAGGCTGAGGCGTCGGTTCCGGTGTCCGTGCTGGTACCGGCCTGCCGCCGCGCCCGGAGGTGACCGTCGACGACGTCGTACCCGAGGTCCGCGAAAGCCGTCCGGTCGGCGCGTGGCAGCATCCCGGCGTCGAACGTTTCCAGCAGGTCCGGGCGGCGTTCCGCCGTCCGCCGGTACTGCTCGTGGCGGCGCCACTGCGCGATCTTCCCGTGGTTGCCGCTCAGCAGCACTGCCGGGACCTCCCGGTCCCGCCAGCTGGAGGGTTTGGTGTACACGGGGTATTCCAGCAGCCCGTCCGAATGCGACTCCTCCACCAGGGAATCGGGGTTGCCCACGACGCCGGGCAGCAGCCTGCCGATGGCTTCGACCATCGCCAGAACGGCCACTTCGCCGCCGTTCAGCACGTAGTCGCCGAGGCTCATGGGGCGCACCGTGAAGTGCTCTTCCGCCCACTCGATGACACGCTCGTCGATGCCCTCATAGCGGCCGCAAGCAAAAACCAGCTGGTCCTCTTCTGCGAGCTCATAGGCCAGGGCCTGGTTGAAGCGCTCCCCTGCCGGCGATGGAACGATCAAAACCGGCTTGGCTGGCTCGCCCGCTGTGGTCTCGGCGCTTACTGCGGCTTCACCGGCTGCGGCGACAGCGGCCAACGCCTGCGCCCACGGCTCAGGCTTCATCACCATGCCGGCACCCCCGCCGTACGGGGTGTCGTCCACTGAGCGGTGCTTGTCCGTGGTGAAATCACGTAGGTCATGGACGCGCAGGTCCAGCAAGCCGTCCTGGCGGGCCTTGCCAATGAGCGAGAGCTCCAAAGGCGCCAGGTACTCCGGGAAGATACTGACGACGTCGATTCTCATCTACGAACTTTCCTCCGGTTCGCCGGTGCCGGCCTCGCCGTCGTTGACCTCAAAGAGTCCGTCCGGCGGCGTCAGCAGGACAAAGCCGTCGGCCACATTGACCTCCGGAACGATCTGCTCCACGAACGGGACAAGGATTTCCTTGCCGTCAGGCGTTTCAACCACGAGCAGGTCCTGGACGGGCAAGGTGTGCAGGGCGGCGACCTTACCGACTACCTGCGAGCCCACCCGAGCTTCGAGCCCCACCAGTTCGTGCTCGTACCAGCCTTCGTCGTCGTCCTCGTCCAGCTCTTCGGTTTCGATGAAGAGCTTGGCGCCACGCAGGGTCTCTGCCTGGTTGCGGGTCTCGATTCCCTCGAACGCAAGCAGCAGGATGTCCTTGTTCCACCGCGCACTCTCAACAATGAGCGGTCCGGCCGAAGCAGGCTCCACCACAAACTCCGTACCAGGAACGAACCGGTCCCCCGGAGCGTCGGTCAGCACCTGGACCGTCACTTCTCCGCGGATTCCGTGCGGTTTGCCGATTCGTGCCACCTGAAGCTGCATCTGTTCCTCTGTCTGTGATCGTGCCGGGATTAGGCGATGTGGTGAAAGCACTCCGGCCCCTCCACCGTTGCTGGTGGAAGGGCCGGAGCAAAAAACTGATGTTGCCGAGCGCTTAGCGGCGGCGGTCGGTGTCGACGACGTCGACCCTGACCGGCTCGCCGTCTGCCAGTGCCGCCACAACGGTGCGCAATGCCCGTGCCGTGCGGCCCTGGCGGCCGATCACCCGTCCCAGGTCATCCTGATGAACACGAACCTCGAGGGTGTCCCCGCGGCGGTTGTTCTTCGAGCTGACCTTGACATCCTCCGGCGAATCAACGATTCCCCGGACGAGGTGTTCGAGCGCTTCTGCCAGCAATCTACTCAGCCTCGGTGGTCTCTGCTTCGGCCGGGGCCTCGGCTGCGTCAGACTGCTTTGACTTCTTGGTGATGGCTTCCGGGATAAGCACGGAACCCTTTTCCGGGGCAACAAAGGCAACCTTCGGAGCTTTAGTCTTCAGGGTGCCTTCCTGACCCGGCAGGCCCTTGAACTTCTGCCAGTCACCGGTGATCTTGAGGATCGCGGCAACCTGCTCGGACGGCTGTGCGCCGACGCCGAGCCAGTACTGGGCACGGTCCGTGTCCACCTCGATGTATGAGGGCTCTTCGGTGGGGTGGTACTTGCCGATCTCTTCGATGGCACGGCCGTCACGCTTGGAGCGTGCGTCCATGACGACGATGCGGTAGTACGGTGCGCGCATCTTGCCAAAGCGCTTAAGGCGAATCTTTACGGCCACTTTTGTGGTCACTCCTGTTTCAGAAAAGGGGTGAACCGACGTTCTGCACCCGTGGGGCGGGCCATACTTGAGGGTTCAAAGGACAGGATCCAGACGCGGAGAGAGGGGCCACGCAGATCGAGTACCTGTTTATTGTGCCAGATCAGCGTCCGGATTTCGACTTGACACGTACGGATGGAGCAGCCGGGCGGACCCGGCAGGCCGCAGCCGGCCTAGGACGACCAGACATAGACCCCGGTGCGCGCGGCGTCATCGATCGAGTTGGCCAGCTCAGCGAACTGCTGGACATACGTCCGGGCCTCGGCCGCGCCGAAAGGCATGTCATCCTGGGCCGCCCACTTTTCAGCGACATCGTCCAAGACATTGCCGTCACCTTCAGTCTCATAACTGAGCAGGTCCGCCAGCGCACGCACCATCGCCGGCGGAACCCCGAGGAGGGAATCACTGGCCACGTCAACCATGGCCAGTTCGTAGTCCGCGCCACCGGCGTGCACCGCAGCACCGGCAAGATCACCAAGCTGTTCGATTTCGAAATCGCTGATTCCGGGAATCCGCAGGGCTCGGTCCGCCGGGGAGCCGCCCGCATCCAGGACGACTGCCCGCTTCAGCGCGGCATCGTGCGTGGAAACAAAAATTTCAGTGAAGCCCATGGGAACAGCCCTCATTCCGTCGACGGTGCGGCCCAGAAGGGCTGCATCAAGTGCCGCCCCGGCCGTTCAGAATCAGCCTAGTACAAGGCGTGCCGCACATTTGGCATCCGTACTCAGCGGACGGCGACACGGATACTGTTGCGCCACGGATCCTCGAAGCTAAGCTCGGCGCCCGTGTGGTGCGAGGCCACGCCGGCGACCTTCAGGCGGTCGGCGAGCGCTCCGACGTCGTCCCCGGATGGGACTTCGATGAGCACTTCACCAAGGCCCAGGGTGTCCTTGCGGGGACCGGCGCCGCGGCTGTTCCAGACGTTCATGGCCATATGGTGGTGGTACCGGCCGGCGGAGACAAACAGTGCCTGCCCGTGCCAGCCTGCGGTCTTTTCGAAGCCCAGCGTGCCCACATAGAAATCGTGCGCCGAACGGACGTCGCCCACCTGGAGGTGGACGTGGCCCACGCCGGCTTCGGTGGCCTGCTGGCCGTTCAGGGATTCCTGGGTCAGGTGCTGCTCAAGGTAGCGCTGCGGCGGCAGTGCCAGGCTGTCCATCACCACATCCTTCCCGTTCCAGGACCAGTTTTCGCGGGGCCTGTCCCAGTACAGTTCGATGCCGTTACCTTCGGGGTCATTGAAGTAGAAAGCCTCGCTAACGAGGTGGTCGGCGCTACCGGTGAAGGACCGGGGTTCGTACTGGGCTGCGGTGGCTACCGTGACTGCAAGCGAAGCCTGGTCGTCAAAAAGCAGCGCGGTGTGGAACAGCCCGGCCTCGCCCCTGCCAGGCAGGCTCAAGGACGGGGCGGCCGCGAGATGGACCAGCGGGCGCTGGAGCCGGCCAAGATAGACGCCGCCGTCCTGTTCGGCGACAACCTCCAGGCCGAGCGCACGCTGGTAGTAGTCGGTCATCAGCTTCATGTCGCCCACCTTGAGCATCACGGTGCCCATGGAGAGGCCGGCAGGAAGGACATCCCGGCTGGTGGCTTCTGCAGTCATTGAACGCTCCCGGTCCGTTGGCCTTCGAGGCCGAAGGCGGCTATAACTCCAATTTACTTGAAGCTTCAATGCAATTCAAGTGGCTGGGCCGACAGGTTGCGACCGCATCCCCGTGACTGCTGTCACCAGGCCACCCTCGGCCTGTGGTAGCTTCGACTTGACCACACGGGAGCCCTTGCAGGGGCTGAGATCGGGCTGACGCAGCCTGCGACCGTTGAACCTGTCCGGGTAATGCCGGCGAAGGAAGTGAGTATTCATTGAATACACAAGAAACACAGCTGATCCCTGCCCAAAGTGAAGCCGACCAGGATCAACCGGTCCGGCCTGGAACCCAGTCACTGAAGTCCCACTCGCTGGCTTTCATCAATGATGACGCCACCGGGATCCGGGTTCCCGTGACCGAGATCGCGCTGGAACCGTCGCCGAACGGCGAGGCGAACGGGCCGTTCCGGACCTACCGCACGGCCGGTCCGGGCAGCGATCCGGTGGTGGGCCTCAACCCGTTCCGCTCGGAGTGGATCGCCGCCCGCGGCGACACCGAGCCCTACAGCGGCCGGGAGCGGAACCTGCTCGACGACGGCAAGTCGGCAGTGCGCCGCGGCGCCGCCTCCGCGGAGTGGAAGGGCGCGCAGCCCGTGCCCCGCCGCGCCGTCGAAGGCAAGACCGTCACGCAGATGCATTACGCACGGCAGGGCGTGCTGACGCCCGAGATGCAGTTCGTTGCCCTCCGCGAGAACTGTGAGGTGGAACTGGTCCGCAGCGAAGTGGCGGCCGGTCGCGCCATCATCCCCAACAACATCAACCACCCGGAATCCGAACCGATGATTATCGGCAAGGCTTTCCTGGTGAAAATCAACGCGAACATCGGCAACTCCGCGGTGACCAGCTCCATTGCCGAGGAAGTGGACAAACTCCAGTGGGCCACCCAGTGGGGCGCCGACACGGTGATGGACCTGTCCACCGGCGATGACATCCACACCACCCGGGAATGGCTCATCCGCAACTCCCCCGTGCCCATCGGTACGGTGCCCATTTACCAGGCACTGGAGAAGGTCAACGGCGAGGCCAACGCACTGACGTGGGAAATCTTCCGCGACACAGTCATTGAGCAGTGCGAGCAGGGCGTGGACTACATGACCATCCACGCCGGTGTGCTGCTGCGTTACGTGCCGCTGACGGCCAACCGCGTCACCGGCATCGTCTCCCGGGGCGGCGCGATCATGGCGGGCTGGTGCCTGGCCCACCACCAGGAGAACTTCCTTTACACCCACTTCGACGAGCTTTGCGAGATCTTCGCCAAGTACGACGTCGCGTTCTCCCTGGGCGACGGACTGCGCCCGGGAGCGACGGCGGACGCCAACGACGCCGCCCAGTTTGCCGAGCTGGACACGCTGGCTGAACTGACCCAGCGGGCTTGGGATTTCGATGTGCAGGTCATGGTGGAAGGTCCCGGGCACGTCCCGTTCCACCTGGTGCGGGAGAACGTGGAACGCCAGCAGGAACTTTGCAAGGGCGCCCCGTTCTACACACTTGGGCCGCTGGTTACGGACATCGCTCCGGGCTATGACCACGTCACGTCCGCTATCGGCGCCACCGAAATCGCCCGCTACGGCACGGCGATGCTTTGTTACGTCACGCCCAAGGAACACCTTGGCCTGCCGAACAAGGACGATGTGAAGACCGGGGTGATCACCTACAAGATCGCCGCCCATGCGGCCGACCTTGCCAAGGGCCACCCAGGCGCCCACGAACGGGACGACGCCCTGTCCAAGGCCAGGTTCGAATTCCGCTGGCGCGACCAGTTCGCGCTGTCCCTGGACCCGGTCACGGCGGAGGCCTTCCATGACGAGACGCTGCCGGCCGAGCCGGCCAAAACGGCGCACTTCTGCTCCATGTGCGGCCCGAAGTTCTGCTCCATGAAGATCAGCCAAGACATCAGGGACGAATACGGTTCGGCAGATTCGCAGGCGGCCATCGCCGAGGCCTACAGCGGGATGCGCGAAAAGAGTGCGGAGTTCCTGGCTGCAGGCGGGAAGGTCTACCTCCCCGAGCTTCGGATCCCTGCAGGGAGCTGACGACTCAGGAAGCCTGAGCTGAGCGTGACCTGCCGACGTCGGCGATGAAGGACCGGATGGCACGGTCACCTTCGGCAGAGTCCTGGGGCCGGTGCCCACCCGCAGCGATGCGGTGCAGGGCACCGGTTTCCTGCAGATATCCGGCAATTTCCTCGTAGAGCGGTTCCCAGCCACCCGTCAGGACCATGGTGGGGACGCCCGGAACAATGTGCAGCGGGGCATCCCAGGACGGCGCCTGCAACCGGAGCCGGCGCGCTGACCGTTTTTCCTCCGGCGTGGCGGACTCCTGCAGGTCCGCCGCGAACATTCTCCGCACGAACTCACGCTGAAAATCTTCATCACTGAGTTGGTGCCGGACGTCGAACAGCGGTTGCATCAGTGCCCTGTGGGCAGACGTGGCCGGAAGTTCGGCGGTCAGGGACAAGCACGCCGGTTCTGCCAGCGTGAGGGAAAACACCAGATCGGGGCGTTCGACGGCGGCCATCATGGCCGCGATGGCGCCCTGGGCATGGGCAACAACATGGCCGCCGGCGGCACCGCGGCCGTCCTCGGCCAGTGAGCGCAGGATGATGGCGGTGTCGTCGGCGAACGAGGACTCCACGGGTTCAGCGACGGGGTCAAAGCCGTGCCGCCGCAGGAACAGGGCGTCGTACGTCAGCGCCATTCCGTGCTGGCGCGGCCACGCCGCCGCACCGAAAGGTCCGGCGCCGTGCACGAACACTACCCGCTGTTTGAACATGACCCAACCCTATTCCACGGCGCCGACATCCCAATTGGGCAGCGGTAAGTGTCGTTATGAGTGCTCAAAACGACACCTGCTGCTACCCAGTCGGGAGAGGTGGTTACTTGCCGAGGAACTTGTCGAATCCCTTGGGCAGGTTCAGCTGCGAAGGGTCGAAGTCGCCGCCCTGCTGGCCGAACGCTGCCCCCGTGGGGAGAGCCTTCGCCGCGCCGGCCCGCCGTTCCTCGGCGTCCTTGAGCTCCTGGGCAGCTTTGGCAGGGTTGCCTGAGCGGGCCTTCTTCTTCGGGGCGTTCTTGCCGCCCTTCCGCGCACCGCCGGGGCCGCCCATACCGGGCATCCCGGGCATTCCCGGCATGCCGCCGCCCTGGGCCATCTTCTTCATCATCTTCTGCGCCTGGCCGAAG
Organism: Pseudarthrobacter adonitolis; assembly: GCF_055412845.1. Taxonomy (NCBI): domain Bacteria; kingdom Bacillati; phylum Actinomycetota; class Actinomycetes; order Micrococcales; family Micrococcaceae; genus Pseudarthrobacter; species Pseudarthrobacter adonitolis. The sequence continues at coordinate 43,447 of NZ_JBVAYW010000003.1, forward strand.
CGCTCCAGCAGGCCGTTGACCTCGGAGACATGCACGCCTGAACCGCGGGCGATGCGTGCCCGGCGGGAGCCGTTGATGATCTTCGGGGCGACGCGTTCGTGCGGGGTCATGGAACGGACGATCGCTTCGACGCGGTCGATCTCGCGCTCGTCAAAGTTTTCCAGCTGCTCGCGGATGTTCTGCGCTCCGGGCATCATCATGAGCATCTTCTTCATGGAGCCCATGTTGCGGATCTGCTGCATCTGGGAGAGGAAGTCGTCCAGGGTGAAGTCTTCCTGGTCGGCGAACTTCTTCGCCATCCGGGCGGCTTCGTCCTTGTCCCAGTTCTTCTCGGCCTGCTCAATCAGGGTGAGGACGTCACCCATGTCCAGGATGCGGGAGGCCATGCGGTCCGGGTGGAACAGCTCAAAGTCATCCACGCCTTCGCCGGTGGAGGCGAACATAACCGGCTTACCGGTGACCGACGCAACCGACAGTGCGGCACCGCCGCGGGCGTCGCCGTCGAGCTTTGACAGCACGATTCCGGTGAAGTTCACACCCTCGTCAAACGCCACAGCCGTGTTCACGGCGTCCTGTCCGATCATGGCGTCGATCACGAACAGCACTTCGTTGGGGACGATGGCGCGGCGGATCTCGCGCGCCTGCTCCATCATCTCGGCATCAACACCGAGGCGCCCGGCGGTGTCAACAATCACGACATCGTGCAGCTTCTGGCGCGCTTCCTCGACGCCGGCGCGGGCGACAGCGACCGGGTCACCGGCGGGGTGCTCCAGTTCCGAGGTGGCTCCGGGATGCGGCGCGAAAACAGGAACGCCGGCACGCTTGCCGACAACCTGGAGCTGGGTGACGGCATTGGGCCGCTGGAGATCACATGCCACCAGGAGAGGGCTGTGGCCTTGAGCCTTGAGCCATTTGGAGAGCTTGCCCGCGAGGGTGGTCTTACCGGCACCCTGGAGGCCAGCCAACATGATGATGGTGGGGCCGGTCTTGGCCAGGCGGATGCGGCGGGTCTCGCCACCGAGGATCTCAACGAGTTCCTCATTGACGATCTTGACGATCTGCTGGCTCGGGTTCAGCGCCCCCGCTACTTCTGCCCCGAGGGCACGCTCACGGACGCGGGCCGTAAACTCACGCACCACGGCAACGGCAACATCGGCATCCAGGAGGGCGCGGCGGATCTCCCGGACTGTGGCATCGACGTCGGCCTCAGTGAGGCGGCCCTTGCCACGGAGATTCTTGAAGGTTGCTGTCAACCGGTCAGAGAGTGAATTGAACACGCGCCGCGCACTTCTTTCAGTGGATTTACAGGGGGGACTCGACTATCTAGGGTACCAAGTCGGGCTTGCCGGATGGCATGCTGGCAGGGTGACGAGCCAAACAAGTGTAAAAACCCTGCTCATTCTGGGTGCCTCAGGCGATCTGACCGGCCGCCTTCTGCTGCCGGGACTGGCCCGGCTGGTGGCGTCTGGTCGCGCCGATGGCCTGAGCCTGGTGGGCGCCGGCTCGGATGCCTGGACGCCGGAACAGTGGCGGACCCGGGTCCACGAGGCCTTCGCCCCCGCTGCGGCGGCCGCCGACGCGGCTGGAAAAAAGGCGCTCACCGCCTTGGCAAAGGCCACTCCCTACCACCAGCTTGATGTTACGGCGGACGGAGCCCTAGCGGCATTGTTGGCCGGACTGGAAGGCCCCACCGCGATCTATTTTGCGTTGCCTCCCCATGTCAGCCAGCTGGCCTGCGAGTCCTTGCACCGTGACCAGGTTCCGACCGGAACACGGCTGGTAATGGAGAAGCCCTTCGGCTCCAGTGAAGCTTCGGCCCGTTCCCTTAACCACACGCTCGCCGCCCTGGTGCCGGAGGACCACATCCACCGGGTGGACCATTTCCTGGGGAAAGCGACGGTGCTGAACATCCTGGGCCTGCGCTTTGCGAACAATTTCCTGGAACCCGTCTGGAACCGCGAGCATGTGGAAAAGGTCGAGATCATCTTCGACGAGGACCTGGCGCTGGAGGGAAGGGCGAGGTATTACGACAATGCCGGCGCCCTGCGCGACATGATCCAGAGCCACCTGCTGCAGATCATGGCCCTGATGGCCATTGAGCCGCCGGCCACCATCGGGGAGCGGGACCTACGGGACGCCATCGCAGCCGTACTCCGCGCCAGCAGCATCACCGCGCCGTACGCGAAATCCACGCGCCGGGCCACGTATACAGCGGGTTCGATTGCCGGCAGGACCGTCCCGGCCTATACGCGGGAAGAAGGGGTGGACGCAGCCCGCGGGACAGAGACCCTGGCGGAAGTCCGGGTGGACATCGACAACTGGCGCTGGAAGGGGGTCCCGTTCATCCTGCGTTCGGGCAAGGCCCTCGGGGTGAAACGCAAGGAGGCCGTTGTCACCTTCCGCCCCGTCCCGCATCTTCCGGCAGGATTCACGGGCGTGGACTCCCCCAACCAGCTGCGGATCGGTTTCGGGCCGGATACCCTGGCGTTCGACGTCGACGTCAATGGCCCCGGCAGCATCTTCAGCCTGAGCCGCACAACGTTGAATGCGGAGCTGAGCGCGTCTGAGCTGCTGCCCTATGGCGAAGTGCTGGAGGGCGTCCTGAGCGGCGATCCGCTGCTCTCGGTGCGCGGCGACACCGCGGAGGACTGCTGGCGGATTCTTGAGCCCGTGCTGAAGGCCTGGCAGCGGGGCACGGTGCCGCTGGAAAAGTACGACGCCGGTTCGGCCGGTCCCGCCGGATGGCCAGGTTCCGCGGCGGCTGGCTAAGCGGTGGCCGGTTAAGCGGCGGCTGAGTAGGCCACAACAAAGAGAGCGGGCAGGGAACCTTTGAGGTTCCCTGCCCGCTCTTTGGTGTGGGATGTATAACTTGTGGAACAGCTAGATGGCGGCGACGCCGCGTTCTCCGGTCCGGACCCTGACGGCTTCGAAGACGTCCACGGTCCAGACCTTGCCATCGCCCGCGCGGCCGGTGTTGGAGCTGGCGATGATGACGTCCAGGATGTCATCTGCCTGTTCGTCCGTGGCGAGGACTTCAACCCGGATCTTGGGCAGGAGGTCCACGTTGTATTCAGCTCCGCGGTAGACCTCCGTGTAGCCGCGCTGGCGGCCGTAGCCGCTGGCCGCGCTGACCGTCAGCCCCTGGACACCGTAGGACTCCAGGCCTTCCCGGATGGCTTCGAGCTTCTCCGGGCGGACGATAGCTGTGATCAGTTTCATGCTTCCACGCTTTCCTTGCCCGCTGCCGGCTCAGCCTTCTTCGCGCCGGCCGCTTGGCCGTCAGCAGCCGAGCCCTTGCCCGTGATCAGCTCGTGGAGCGGCTGGAAGCTCCCGCCGTGGCCGCCCACTCCGAACTCGTACGCCGTCTCGGCGTGCAGGCTGAGGTCAACACCAACGACTTCCTGCTCCTGCGAAACACGGAAGCCCATGGTCTTGTGGATAGCGAAGGCGATGATCGCCGTGAGGATTGCCGAGTACGCGATGGCGATGCCTGCTGCTGCCAGCTGGGCCCAAAGCTGGGCCGCGCCGCCGCCGTAAAAGAGGCCGCCGCCCACACCGTCGGTGGGGAGGGCGATGAAGCCCAGGACAACCGTTCCGATGACGCCGGAGACCAGGTGCACGCCCACAACATCCAGGGAGTCATCGAAGCCCCAGCGGAACTTGAGGCCGACGGCCAGGGCCGAGGCGACACCGGCGATGACGCCGAGACCGAGGGCGCCCACCGGGCTGACGTTGGCACAGGCCGGGGTGATGGCGACCAGGCCGGCAACCACGCCGGAAGCTGCGCCCAGGGAGGTGGGGTGGCCGTCGCGGATACGTTCGGTGACAAGCCAGCCGAGCATTGCCGCAGCCGGGGCTGCGAGCGTGTTGACCCAGATCAGGCCGCCCTGCTCAGCAGTGGTGGCCGCGCCGCCGTTGAAGCCGAACCAGCCGAACCACAAGATGGCTGCACCGAGCATAACGAACGGGATGTTGTGCGGGCGGTGGTTGGGGTCCTTGCCGAAGCCGCGGCGGTTGCCGATGATCAGGACCAGTACGAGGGCTGCCACACCGGCGTTGATGTGGACCACGGTGCCGCCGGCGAAGTCGATGGCCGGGCCGAGAGCCTGGCCAATGGCGCCTTCGGGGCCGAAGAGGCCGCCGCCCCAGACCATGTAGGCCAGGGGGCAGTAAACGAGGGTGACCCAGACGGGGACGAAGACGGACCAGGCGCCGAACTTGGCGCGGTCAGCGATCGCGCCACTGATGAGGGCGACGGTGATGATGGCGAAGGTGGCGGCGTAGCCGACCTTGATGAGCCCGTCCGGTGTGGTGATGCCTTCAAGGCCGAAGGTGGCGAACGGGTTCCCGACAATCTGCAGGAAGCCCTCGCCGGAGCTCATCGAAGCGCCCCAGAGGACCCAGACCACGCCGACCATGCCGATGGAGATGAAGCTCATCATCATCATGTTCAGTGCAGCTTTGGCGCGCGTCATGCCGCCGTAGAAAAATGCCAGACCTGGTGTCATGAACAGCACGAGTGCTGCCGCCACCATGAGCCATACGTGACCTGCGGTAAGTTCCATGGTGCACGTCCTCCCTATGATCGATGCTGCGGAATGCTCCGCCTTACTAACGCCTTTTGCGTCCTGCATCGAGTCTGTCGCTGCCGTGTTTCGCCCGCAGAGGATTTACATTGCCGGATTGTTACAACAACCTCCCGGAAGTAAATGGTGCATATCCTGCTTGTTACGGTTATGTTTCATCACTTCCCCCGCCACCGGCTGCCTACTATGCAAGGAACACCTCCCCATGACGGCACCCTCCCGTGTGAGCCGCGCCACTATGCGGATCTTGTCGGTTGTCCGCCCGCAGCGGCCCAGACTTCCGCGCGACATCAAGGTGATGCTCGCTGCGGCGTTCCTGATTGCCCTCGGTTTTGGGCTGGTGGCGCCGGTTTTGCCCCAGTTCGCCACCACTTTCGACGTCGGGGCAACGGCCGCCGCCGTGATCGTGAGCATTTTCGCCTTCATGCGGCTGGTGTTCGCGCCGGCCGGCGGGGCCTTGATCGGCCGGTGGGGTGAGCGGCCGGTCTATGTGGCGGGGCTGCTGATTGTGGCGGCATCAACCGCGGCGTGCGCCTTTGCCCAGGACTATTGGCAACTCCTGGTCTTCCGGGGGCTTGGCGGCGTGGGCTCGGTGATGTTCACTGTGGCCTCCATGGCCCTTGTGGTGCGGCTGGCGCCGCCGGAAAGCCGGGGCAGGGTGTCCGGCGCATATGCGTCCGCGTTCCTGATCGGCAGCGTCCTGGGCCCGGTGGTGGGTGGCCTGCTCGCCGGATTCGGCTTGCGGGTACCGTTCCTTGGCTACGCGGGCGCGCTGGTCCTTGCTGCCGCGGTGGTGCAGACCCAGCTCAGCCACGCGCCGTCCGCGGCCCGGTCCGCAGTGAGCCGCGCCCCTGACATGCCGTTCGCCGAGGCCTGGGGGGTTGGTGTGTACCGCTCGGCGCTGCTGTCCAGCTTCGCCAACGGCTGGGCCACGTTCGGTGTGCGGATGGCCACCGTCCCGCTGTTTGCCGTTGCTGCGCTCGGCGCCGGTCCTGAGGCTGCCGGCCTTGCGCTGGCCGTTTTTGCTGCGGGCAATGCCGCCGCGCTGACGTTCTCCGGCCGGCTGGCAGACAGCCTGGGCCGGCGGCCATTGATGGTCGTTGGGCTCTTGGTCGCCGGGCTCGCCACGGCCGCCATCGGCTTCACGTCCCACCTGGGGTGGTTCCTCGCCGCGTCGGTTGTGGCCGGGGTGGGGTCCGGCCTGCTGGGACCTGCCCAGCAGGCCGCCGTCGCGGATGTCATCGGCAACGAGCGGTCCGGCGGGCGCGTCCTGGCCGCGTACCAGATGACCTCGGACGTCGGGGCGATTGCCGGACCGGTGCTGGTGGGGGTGCTGGCGGACCGGCTGGGCTACGGCTGGGCATTCGGCGTCACCGGCGGTGTGCTGGTGCTCGCGGCGGCCTGCTGGGTCCCTATCCGCGAGACTTCTTCGCGGCATGAAGAGGACCCGCAAGGCCTGTCCCGGTAGCCGACAGTTCACATGCTTTGGTTAGGCTTGACCTTAAGCCACCCAAACGTTGGAGAAACCTGCATGTCCAATTCCGATCCTTTACCCCCCGACCTTCCTGCCACGAAGAGACGCGGCCGTGACAAGCGCGGCTTCCGTAAGTGGTGGCCGTTTGCGCTGATCGCCATAGTGGTTGTTGCCGCCCTTGTACTGGCTACGCAGCTGTTCCGCCCGGATGCTTCCGCCCAGGTGGCTGAAGAGCCAACCCCTTCTGCGGCGCCTACAAGCACAACGGCCCTTCCGCCGGCCCCCGCTGTGACCTACTACGACCAGGCCGGACCGCCGGCCGGATCGCCGTTGACTCCCGTTGAGCCGCTCAGCGTGAAGGTGTCCGGGGAGCAGGTAGGGAGCTCGCTACCGACGGGACTGACAGGGATCTCACTCGAGGCCACTGATCTCGGCGACGGAGACCTCAGCAGCAGCAATGCATCCATGGTCAAGCTGCTCAACGATCTCGACCAGCCGGTGTTGCGCTTTGGAGGGAACGCCGTGGACCGAAGGTTTTTCTGGACGTCCGCCAATGAGCCGATTCCGGCTGGCTACTCGGGCGATGCAGCGCATCCTGTCCGCGCCGTGGGACCGGCAGACCTGAGTCGCCTCAATACGTTGCTGGAAGCCACCGGAGCAAGGGTGAGCCTCACCGTCGATCTTGGCCACTACGACCCGACGCGTGCGGCAGACATGATGAAGCACGCCACCGCCATCCTAGGAGAGCGGCTGCTGAGCGTCACTGTGGGCAACGAACCCAACGGATTTGTCGACAACGGTGTGCGCAAGGACAGCTACAGCCTCGAAAAGTACCTGACGGAACTCCAGGCGTATGCCAAGGCCATCTACGCTGTGGCCCCGAACCTGCCTATCGCAGGGCCGGGCGCCTATGACCAGAAGTGGTGGCAGCCCTTTATCGACGCCGACATTCCGCAAAAGAAGATCCTCACCTTCCACCACTATCCGTTATACAGCTGCGATGGAAGTGACCCTAAAGGCTCACCTACTATGGCCAATCTGATGAACCAACTGATGCACGACCGCGCCGCGGACTACCACCAGGCAGCTTTGAAGGCGGGCACTGCAGCGGGCCTGGAAACCTGGCTGCCCGAGACAGGCATCGCTGCCTGCCCTGGCTCGAACGAGACATCAAAGACGCACGCTTCGGCCCTCTGGACGGTTGATTACGCTCTCAACGCCGCCCAACTGGGGATCACTCAGGTCGGCTTCCACAGTTCCATGCTCACCTGCAAGGGCGGGCCTCCCATGTCAGCGATCTGCAGCGCGGGAGGCTACCCGCAGGGCAACGGAGATATGTCTGGCCGCGCCAACTTCTTCGGGATTTCCATCCTGGCGGGTATTGGTGAGGGCAAGTTTCTCAAGGTAGCGAGCAGCGGCGGCGGCTTGGCGTTCAGCTACGCATTGCAGAACCCCAACGGCAGCACCACTGTGGTGATCATCAGCGAGAACAACCCCGAAACGGCAGCCCAGATGGATGCAACCATCACGCTTCCGGGGAGGCCCCTGACCGGGACAATGAGCCAGCTCACCGGACCGAGCTACGCAGCTCAGGATGCGACGCTTATTGACGGTGCCCGCACCGAGCCGCGGCCCATCGCCGATCGCCTGACTGTGCCTGGCTTCGAATATGGGGAAAGCACGCAGAAGATCAAGCTCACCGCCGGGACCGTGACTGTGCTGAACTTTACGTACTGACCCACCTACTGACGCAACGAGGGGTGAGATCCCGCCGCCACAGCTTCGGCTTAGCGGCGGGATCTCACCCCTCATTTGTGTAAACCCAGTGTTTGGGTAAACCCGGTTCCTAGTTCAGCAGGGCGTCTACAAAGCTCTCAACTTCAAACGGAGCCAGGTCATCGGCCCCTTCGCCAAGTCCGATCAGCTTGACCGGCACACCGAGTGATTTTTGGATGGCCACCACGATGCCACCCTTGGCGGTCCCGTCCAGTTTGGTCAGGACAATGCCGGTGATGTTCACTACCTCCGAGAAGACCCGGGCCTGGTTCAGGCCGTTCTGGCCTGTGGTGGCATCCAGCACCAGCAGGACCTCATCAACCTCCGCCAGCTTCTCGATGACGCGCTTGACCTTGCCAAGTTCGTCCATCAGCCCGGTCTTGTTCTGCAGGCGGCCCGCGGTGTCGATCATGACAACATCGACTTCCTGCTCGATACCGGCCTTGACCGCCTCATAGGCGACGGACGCTGGGTCTGCGCCGTCGACGTCGGACTTCACGGTGGGAACACCCACACGCTGGCCCCACGTGGCCAACTGTTCGGCGGCTGCCGCGCGGAACGTGTCCGCCGCGCCCAGCAGGACGTCCTTGTCCTCGGCAACGAGCACGCGGGCCAGCTTGCCCACGGTGGTGGTCTTCCCCACGCCGTTGACGCCTACCACCAGCACGATGGCCGGCTTGTCCGCGTGCCTGTCGGTGCGCAGTGCGCGGTCCATGGTGGGATCCACCAGCTTGATCAGTTCCTCGCGGAGCAGTGCCTTGACCTGCTCGGGAGTCCTGGTGCCGAGTACTTTAACGCGCTCCCGGAGGGCATCGACCAGCTGCATGGTGGGTTCAGTGCCGAGGTCGGCCAGAAGGAGGGTCTCCTCCACTTCATCCCAGACGTTCTCGTCGATCTTGTCGCTGGACAGCAACGCAAGCAGGCTCTTGCCGAGGATGTTATTCGACCGGACCAGACGCTCGCGAAGGCGGGTCAGGCGGCCGGCAACGGGAAGAGGGGTCTCAACCTGGATGGTTTCCAGGCCTGCCACGTCGTCAGGAACATCGGTGACTTCGAGGTCTTCGAGGTCGACGCCGGCGGGGGCGTTGCGCTCGGCCGGAACCACGGGCGCGTCCTCGAGCAGTGTTCCCCCGCCGGCGACGGGATCGTTGGCGTCACGCGTCCCGGGGTACTGGGTGATGTTCTTCCGCGTCTTCAACAGGACCGGGATCAGCCCGCCAATAACCGCCAGGGCAGCAACAATGGACAGAATAATGGGGAGGATGTCATTCACTCCCCTAGCTTCTCACAAACGTGGCAAGCATTCGGGGCTGCCACCTGAGCGGACGCTATACGTCGGCGCCCAGCCGCTGGCTAATGACGGTGGACACGCCATCGCCGCGCATGGTGACACCGTAGAGCGCATCAGCCACTTCCATGGTCCGTTTCTGATGGGTGATCACGATCAGCTGGCTGGACTCCCGGAGCTCTTCGAAGATGGTGATGAGCCGGCCGAGGTTGGTGTCATCAAGGGCCGCTTCGACCTCGTCCATGACATAGAACGGCGAGGGGCGGGCCTTGAAGATGGCCACCAACAGAGCGACGGCGGTGAGGGACCGTTCGCCTCCCGACAGCAGTGAGAGCCGCTTGATCTTCTTACCGGCCGGTCGCGCTTCGACTTCGATTCCGGTGGTGAGCATGTCCGAAGGGTCGGTCAGGACCAGCCGGCCTTCGCCGCCGGGAAAGAGTCGCTCAAACACGTGGACGAACTGGTCCCGTGTGTCCTCAAAGGCCTCGGTAAAGACCCGCTGGACCCGATCATCCACTTCCTTGATGATGTCCAACAGGTCCTTGCGGCTGGATTTCAGGTCCGCCAGCTGGGTGTTGAGGAACTGGTGGCGTTCCTCCAAGGCCGCAAACTCCTCCAACGCCAGCGGGTTGACCTTGCCCAGGGCTGACAGGTCCCTTTCGGCTTTGCGGAGACGTTTCTCCTGCTCGTCCCTGACAAAGGGTTTGCCTTCGGGGACCGGTGTGCCGTCATCGTCCACGGGTGTCCGCAGGGCCGCCCATTTGTCCCCGCTTTCCTCTGCGGGGACGGGCACGGGAACGTCCGGGCCGAAGTCCGCCACCAGGACGTCGGGGGTGATCCCGAGTTCCTCGACGGAACGTGTTTCCAGGGCTTCGATCCGTGCCCGCTGCTGGGCGCGGGCCAGTTCGTCACGGTGAACCGAGTCCGTCAGTTCTGCCAGCTCGCGGGCCAGGGAGTCATTGGTTGTCCGGGTCTCCAGCAGTGCACGGTCCCGCTCTTCCCGGTTCTCTTCGGCGAGGTCGCGTTCATGCCGGGCCAGTTCAACGGACACGTCGATGAACCGGATTGCCAGCTCCACCGCAGCGGAGACGGCGGCTGCCCGTCTGGCCTGGATCCGACGGCGGCGCGCCCGTTCGGCAGCCTCTTCACGTGCCCGGCGTTCGGTGGCCGCTGCCCGCTCCAGCGATAGGGCCCGGTTGCGGGTGGCGGTCAGCTGCTCTTCCGTGCTGCGGAGCGACAGCCTCGCGTCCATCTCCGCAGACCTGGCCAGCGACGCCGCCAGTGCGAGGGCATCACGCTGTTCGGTGGCGGGTTCATCTTCGGCCGGCGCCTCCTGCGCCGCAGCCAGCCGCGCCGCAACGGCGGCGAGCGCCTGCTCCTCTGTCACAACATTGGCCTCCGCCCTTGCCAGCGAGGAGGCCAGCCTGTCGCTTTCGCCGACGGCGCTGCGCAGGATGGAGTTCAGGTGGCCGAGCCTTTCGGCCACGGCCGCGAGCCGGGCGTCGGAATCGTGCAGGCGGTCCAGGGCAGCCTCGGCCCTCGTCCGGGCTTCGGCGCGCCGGACCTCGGCGCCGGCCAGGGCGAACCTGTTCCGTTCCAGATCCGCGGTGACAACGGCCAGCCGGGCCTCGGCGTCGTCCACGGCGGCCTGCACCTCAAGCAAGGACGGCGCCTTCGCCGAGCCTCCAGTCACCGTGAGGGCGGTAAACACGTCCCCGGCCCGGGTCACGGCCGTCACGTCCGGGCGTTCGGGAACCAGCAGCCCGGCACCATCCAGGTCTTCAACAACTGCCACACCGGTCAGGAGCGCGGCCACCGCGCGTGCGGGCCCGCCCCCGGCGGATACCAGGTCCACAGCCCAGCACGCGCCCGCCGGCAGGGGTCCGCCCGTGGCGGAGTTTGCGTCCGGCATGGTTGCAGCAGACGCCAGCAGCAGGGAGGCACGCCCCGCATCGTCGTCCTTCAGTAGCTGCACCACGACGGCGGCCACGTCAGGATCCCGGACCACTATCGATTCGGAGGCGTCGCCCAGCGCCGCGGCAATCGCAGTCTCGTAACCCGGCTGAATGGTGAGAGCCGAGGCAAGCGTGCCCACAACACCGTCCAGTCCGGAGTTGAGGGCGTGCGCCGTGCCGTCTTTGCGGTTAAGGCCAAGCTGCAGCGCATCCCGGCGGGCCACAAGGGCGTCACGCTCTCGGACGGTTTCTCCCCCCGCAGCGGTCAGGTCGGCAATCTCCTGCACGACGGCGTCGAGCACTGCGCTGGCGTCCTCGTAGTCGGCGTCGAGGCTTTCCTCACCTTCCTCGACCCCCGCCACCTGGGTTTCCAGGGCGGTGAACTCGGACTGGGCCCGGCGGCGGCGTTCCTCTCCGGCGGCGAGTGACTCCCGCAGCCTGCCCAGCTCGGCCTGCGCGGATTCAACCCGCGATCTTGCCGCACCAACGGCTCCGGCAAGCTTCGCCAGACCCTCGCGGCGGTCAGCGGCCGCGCGGAGGACGGCAGTGAGCCTTTTCTCCTCGGCAGACGCCTCGAGTTCGGCCCCGTTCTTCGCCGCCGTCGCTGAGTCCAGCGCGCTGCGCCGGTCAAGGATGTGGCGCTCCAGCTCCGTCAGCTCATCCCGGACACGGCCGGCCTGGCGTTCCAGCTGCTCAGGATCCCTGCCCGAGTACGGTTCAGCATCAACGGCGCCCAGCAGCCGGCCGCGTTCCTGGGCCAGCGACCCCAGGGAACGGAGCCGTTCCCTGGAAGCGGAGAGCCGGTACCAGGTATCCCGCGCGGCGTTGAGCTTGGGTGTGGCCTCGGCTGCGTGCTGTTCCACAGCTGCCTGTTGACGGCGCCCCGCCTCAAGCTGCAGCTCCACCACCGCGCGGCGGGCCTTCAGGGCCGTTTCGTCGGCCACGTCCTGCTCTAGTGAATTCTGTTGCTGGACAAGGTCGTCGGCCAACAGCCGTGCGCGCGCGTCCCGGACGTCGAATTGGACCCGCTGGGCGCGGCGCGCCACATCAGCCTGCTTGCCGAGTGGCGTGAGCTGGCGCCTGATCTCCCCCGTCAGGTCGCTCAGCCGCTGCAGGTTTGCCTGCATGGCTTCAAGCTTGCGGACCGTTTTTTCCTTGCGGCGGCGGTGCTTGAGGATCCCGGCCGCTTCCTCGATGAAGCCGCGGCGGTCCTCCGGGGTGGCGTGCAGGACCTTGTCCAGCTGACCCTGGCCCACAATGACGTGCATTTCCCGCCCCATACCGGAATCCGAGAGCAGTTCCTGGATGTCGAGCAAGCGGCAGCTGGCACCGTTAATAGCGTATTCAGAGCCCCCGGTGCGGAAGAGGGTCCGCGAGATAGTGACCTCGCTGTACTCGATGGGCAGTGCGCCGTCGGTGTTGTCGATGGTCAGGGAGACGTGGGCCCGGCCCAGCGGCGGCCGCCCGGAAGTCCCCGCAAAAATGACGTCCTCCATTTTGCCGCCGCGGAGCGTTTTGGCTCCCTGCTCCCCCATCACCCAGGAGAGGGCGTCCACCACGTTGGACTTGCCGGAACCATTCGGCCCCACCACTGCCGTGACTCCTGGCTCAAAATCGAAGGTTGTGGCCGACGCGAACGACTTGAACCCACGGACGGTAAGGCTTTTGAGGTGCAAGGTGTTTCTGTTCTCCTGAGTGGCTGAAGCGGCTGCTTTGCTTTCCCAAATCTACTGCGTTCTGGCGGAATTCCGCGGATTTGGGGCCTGTCCCTATACCGGATCCAGCGGCCGATCACGGCCGGCGCCGGCGAGGCGGACTACCAGCGGCCGTTGCGCGGGCGCGGCTGACAGACCGGGCAGGAGTATGAGGAGCGGTTCATGAACTGCTCGCGGCGGATCCTGGCGTTAATTCCGACGGCGGCACAACGGCTGCAGGGTTTACCTTCCCGCCCGTAGGCGTTCAGGGAGCGGTCGAAGTAACCAGAGGCCCCGTTGACGTTGACGTACAACGAATCGAAGCTGGTGCCACCGGCAGCCAGAGCGTCCAGCATGACCTCGCGCGCGCTGGTGATGAGCCGTTCCGCGTCGACGCGGCGCAACGTATCGGTGGGCCTGGCGTAGTGCAGCTTTGCCCGCCACAGGGCCTCGTCGGCATATATGTTGCCGATTCCTGAGACGAGTCCCTGGTCCAACAGGGCGCGTTTGAGGCCCGTCTTGCGCTTCCGCAGCCGGCTGTAAAAAAGGTCAAAGGAAAACGCCGGGTCCAGGGGGTCGCGGGAGATGTGGGACGCTTCCACGGCGATCAGCGCAACGGGAGATTCCGCCTGGCCGCCCGGGCCGCCGTCGTCCGTGGGAACCATGCCGGTGACGAACAACCCGCCGAAAATCCGCTGGTCAACAAACCTGAGTTGTTCGGGCATTCCGGCCAGGGGGCTCAGGCGCAGCCTGACCTTGAGGTGTTTCTCGTCCGGCATTGCGCTGTCCTGCATCAGGAGCTGGCCGCTCATTCCGAGGTGGGCCACGAGGGCGACAGGCGGTGCGCCGGCGGCGTCGGCAGTCTCGCTCAGCGGCATCCACAGGAATTTTCCGCGGCGCACCACGTCCACAACCGTGGTGCCCTGGAGGTTGCCCTTGAAGTCCTCGGGGCCCAGGGCATGCCTGCGGAGGGAGCGCGGGTCCAGCACCTCAACCGATGTGATGGTCCGGCCGCGGAGCCAACTCACCAGTCCGCGGCGGACCACTTCAACTTCAGGCAGTTCGGGCACGGCTCTGCCTAGACGCTGCGGGAGGACTCTGGTGACGCGCCCTCCGATGCTGAGGCAGCGGCGGCTCCCGCGGTTCCGGAGAGCTGACGCCAGGCGTCCGCGGCAGCTTCCTGCTCCGCTTCCTTCTTCGAGTGGCCTGATCCGTTGCCGTATGGTTTGCCACCGATATTCAGGACAGCTGTGAAGGTTCGGGCGTGGTCCGGCCCTGCCCCCTCAACGGCGTAGTAGATAGTGCCAAGCTGCCGGCCGGCGGCCAGTTCCTGGATGCTGGTTTTCCAGTCCGTGCCGGCGCCGAGTGCGGCCGCATCCTTGAGGAGCGGGCCAATCAGGCGCATGACCAATTGGCGGGCAGTCTCGATGTCGTTGGACACGTAGGTGGCGCCAATGAGTGCTTCCATGGTGTCCGCCAGGATCGAGGCCTTGTTCTTGCCCTCGGTGAGCTTTTCGCCCTGCCCCAGGTAGATGTAGTCTCCGATGCCGAGGCTTCGGCCGATGCCGGCGAGGGCGCGCGTGCTGACAACCGCAGAGCGGCGTTTGGCAAGGTCACCTTCGGGCAGGGTGGGGTTGTCCCGGTACAGGGCATCGGTCACGGAGAAGCCCAGGATGGAGTCGCCCAGGAATTCGAGCCGCTCGTTGGTGGGGATGCCGCCGTTTTCGTAGGCGTAGGAACGGTGCGTGAGAGCAAGACGAAGCGTCCCGGCGTCAATGGAGACACCGAGACGCTTCAGAAGCTCTTCAGTTGAAGACATCATGTCAGCCCAAGCGGCCGATTAGACGTCTGCGACCTTGCGGCCCTTGTACTCAAGGAACAACGCAGTGCCAGCCGAGTCGGTGACGACCTTCGCCTGGTGCGGCAGGCTGTAAGTAACCTGGCCGTTCTCTACGGTCTTCACCAGGTGGGGGGCAGTTGCCTTCCACTGGGAGCGGCGGGCGCGGGTATTCGAGCGAGACATTTTCCGCTTGGGAACAGCCACGGCTAACTCATTTCTCTCTAGACAAACACGTACAAATCAATTTTGCCGGTCAGGCTTAGCCATATCAGCTAGGGCAGCCCAGCGAGGATCCAAGACCTCGTGGTGGTGCCCCGGCTCGTCTTCCAGGCGAATTCCGCATTCGGAACAAAGGCCCTGGCAGTCTTCCCGGCACACCGGCTGGAACGGCAGCATGGTTACAACTGCGTCCCGCAACACCGGTTCAAGATCGATCAGATCGCGCTCGACTCGATATTGCTCTTCTTCGTCTTCTTCGTCCGACAGCACAACGCCCTCGTAGAAGAATAGTTCTTGCACATTGACCTCAAGATCATACGCAAGGGGATCCAGGCATCTGCCGCATTCGCCTTTTACTTCGGCGACCGCGGTTCCTGATACCAGAATTCCTTCGTGTACGGCCTCAAGCCTCAAATCCAGCTCGATATCCGAGCCTTCCTGAACGCCAATGAGTGCCACGCCAAGATCACTTGGTGCGGGTACATGTTCTTTCAGTGTCCGCATGCTTCCCGGGCTGCGCCCGATATCCTTGACGTCGAACGCCAAGGGCGAACTAGCATCTCGTTTAATGAGAACTCCTGTTGAACATATGACCGACGTACCATCTTAGCCTGAAGAACCGCAGGGACTCAAACCAGGCGACGGACAGCCGTCGAAGTACCGGACTAGCCTACCCTCTTGGCAGTTGATCAGGTGCAGACTCGCCAGCGAGCAACCTTTTATGTACCGAACGGGGCACGTAGTCGGACACGCTGCCACCCAGGCCCGCTACCTCTTTAATGAGGGTGGACGACAAATGCAGGTAGTGCGCCTCGGCCGGCAGGAACACTGTTTCCACGCCGCTGAGCTGGCGGTTCATGGTGGCCATCGGAAGTTCGTAGTCGAAGTCAGAGGATGAGCGGAGACCTTTCACGATCGCGGAGACACCGCGCTGGCGGCAGTACTCAGCCAGGAGACCATCACCCACCGGTTCCACCACAATGCCTTTCAGGGACGCCAGGGTTTCGCGCGCCATATCCAGGCGGTCCCCCAGGCTGAACCTATATTTCTTCGCATAATTGGTCGAAACCGCCACGATCACCTCATCGAAGAGGCCGGCGGCACGGGCGATGACCTCGAGATGGCCGTTGTGAATGGGGTCAAAGGATCCGGGGCAGACAGCGCGTCTCATGCACCGAACCTACCGCATGGGACGGCCGGGATACCATGACTGGATGCATCCACCACGGGACCTTTCCACGCCCGCCGCGCCTGCCCCGTGGCAACGCACGGCCTCTGGCGCCAACCTGCTGGGACCTGCCGGCCAGCTGGGCGTCACCATCTTCGAAGAGATGACCACCCTGGCGGCGCAGACCGGCGCCATCAACCTCGGGCAGGGCTTTCCGGACGAGGACGGGCCGCTGGAAATCAAGGCGGCAGCGATGGCCGCCATCGAGGCCGGGGCCAACCAGTATGCGCCGGGCAAGGGCATCCTGGTACTGCGTGAGGCCGTGGCTGCCCACCAGCAACGGTTCTACGGGCTGACCCCGGACCCACTTACCGAGGTCATCATCAGCACCGGTGCCACAGAGGGGATCGCGGCAACGCTGCTGGCGTTCGTTGGCCCCGGCGATGAGGTGCTGACCTTCGAGCCGTTCTATGACTCGTACGGCGCCGTCATAGGCCTGTCCGGCGCCACCCACGTTACGGCCCCGCTGCTGGCTCCCGACTTTTTCCCGGACATGGCAGCCCTGGAAGCGGCCTTCACCGACCGCACCAGGGTGGTGCTGTTGAACAACCCGCACAATCCCACCGGTGCCGTCTTCCCCCGCCATGTCCTTCAGCGCGTCGTCGAGCTTGCCGCAAAGCATGACTGCCTCATCATCACCGACGAGGTGTACGAGCACCTCACCTTCGGCGCCAGGCACATTCCTGTGGCCACCCTGCCGGGCGCAGCTGAGCGGACCATCACCATCTCGTCCGCCGGAAAGACCTTCTCCTTCACCGGCTGGAAGATCGGCTGGCTGACCGGCCCGGATCACCTGGTGGCGGCGGTCCGCACGGTCAAGCAGTTCCTGACCTACAGCTCCGGTACACCGTTCCAGGCGGCCATTGCGACAGGCCTGGCCCTGCCGGATGAGTTTTACCAAGGCATTTCGGCCACCCTCCAGAAGAAGCGGGACATCCTCAGCGAAGGCCTCCGCGCCGCAGGATTCGACGTCTACACGACGCAGGGCACCTATTTCGTCAACGTGGACACCTCGCCCCTCGGCATCGAAGACTCCGTGGACCTGGCCCGCCGGCTGCCCGGACTGGTGGGAGTGGCCGCCATCCCCGTCCCGGTGTTCTGCCACCCGGAGGGCGCGGAACGGACACGCAGCCTGCTCAGGTTCGCGTTCTGCAAGAAAGTGGAAGTCCTCGAGGAGGCCGCTGCCCGGCTGGCGACCCTCAGCGGAAAGCTCTGATGGCGGATCCCGGCGGCACACGTTCCACGCGGTTCCTGCGGACGACGGGACAGCACGCGTCCATTGAGCCCGATGCCTTCACCGACGGCGCCTACGTCCTGAGCATCGGCGGGGCAGAGCAGTCCCACGTTAACCTGGCACACCCGGAGGAGATCTTCTACGAGTACCTGCGCCGGATCGGCCACCTGGTGGATCTCGCCGCGCCCGAAGGCCAGCCGATCACGGCACTGCATCTCGGCGCCGGGGCGCTGACCTTGGCCCGCTATGTCCAGGCGACGAGGCCCGGATCCCGCCAATACGCAGTGGAGCTGGAACGGGAACTCCTCGACTTCGTCCTGCAGCAACTCCCCCTGCCCGGCGGAACCGACCTGCACACCGTCATCGGCGATGCCCGCGACGCCCTCGTTGACCTGGACCCGGAACTTCAGTTCGACGTCGTGATTCTGGACATCTTCTCCGGTCCGGATGCCCCGGGCCACATCGCCTGCCAGGAGTTCTACCAGGAGGCCCTCGCACGCCTTGCCCCGGACGGCATCCTGATCGTCAACGTAGGCGACGAACCGGGCCTGACCCTGGTGCGAAGCCAGGCCGCCGCCATGCGCCGCGCCATGACCGACGTTGCAGCCTTCGCCGAAACCGGGATGTTCGCGGGCCGCTACCCCGGCAACATCATCCTCGCCGGAACGCAGACTCCCTGGCCCGAAGCATGGACAGCCGAACTGACGGCACGCGGCCCTCACCCCGCGAAGGTTCTGGCCGGCGTAGACCTGGACGGGCTCGCCGGCTGAGCCAGCGCAACCTGGGCCTCAGGCGTTCCGGGCCTGGTCCTGAGCCTGGCCCGGCTCCTGCTCCTGCTTCTGCTCCTCAATAACAAGGTCCGGCGCGATGGCGTCAGGCACCAAGGGCTCCGCGAACCAGAGCCGGGTTTCGCCGTACTTCTTCTCGGCAAAGCGTTCCAGGCCTGCAGGCCAGAACGGCTCCGGTGAACGCGAGGACCGCTCCACGACAACCACCGCCGCCGGAGCCAGATGATCGGCTAGTTTGCCCAGCACCGCCGACAGGGCAGGGTCATCCAGCGGATACGGCGGGTCCAGGAACACCAAGTCCCAGCTGGCCGTCTCCGCTGCGCGCTCCAGGAAGGACTCCACCTTGGACCGGTGGACCGTCACACCTTTGCGGCCCAGCACGCCGTTGATCAGGTCCGCATTGCGCTGGCACACGGAACTGGCCTTGGCATCGAATTCCACGAGGTCCACCGTCTCGGCGCCCCTGCTGCCGCTCTCCACCCCTAACGATCCGGACCCTGCGTACAGGTCCAGGACCCGGGCACCGGCAATGATTCCGAAGGCGTCAAGCCGGGAGAACAGTGCTTCCTTGACCCGGTCGGTGGTGGGCCTGGTCAGGGAGCCGGGGACGCTGACTAAGGGGGTCCCGCCTGCGGCGCCCGCGATGATGCGGCTCATGGCCGCCTCCTATCCGCGCTCAAGGAACGCCTCCTTCTCGGGGTTCAAGTACTCGTCAATGGCCTCCGCCAACCGCGGATGCCGCGCCAGGGCCGGGTCCGCTCCCACAATTTCCTGGGCGTCCTGGCGCGCCTGCGCAATGATGTCCTCGTGCTCCAGCACGCGCAACAGTTTCAGGGTGGAGCGGCCGCCGGACTGCGACGCGCCCAGGATGTCTCCCTCGCGGCGCAGCTTCAAATCCTCCTGCGACAGTTCGAAGCCGTCGGTGGTTGCCGCCACGGCGTCCAGCCGGCGCCGGCTCGGGTGCCCGCGTTCCAGGCTGGTGACCAGCAGGCACGTTCCGGGAAGCCCGCCACGGCCCACCCGGCCGCGCAGCTGGTGCAGCTGCGAAATGCCAAAACGGTCGGCGTCGAGGATCACCATCAGCGTTGCGTTGTGAACGTCGACCCCCACCTCGATGACGGTGGTGGAGACCAGGAGCTTGGTCCGGTTGGCGGTGAAGTCGGCCATCGCTGCGGACTTCACTGCGGGGTCGAGGCGGCCATGCATTGGCCCAAGCGGCACACCGGCCAGGGCCGGCTCCTGCTGAAGATGTTCGACGACGGCGGTCACCGACGCGAGCTCCCGCGCAGCGCCGTCGCCCGCCAGGTCAGCCGCGGAAGGTTCCGCTTCCCCCGGACTGAAGTCGCCGTCGTCGTCCGCTCCGATCCTGGGGCACACCACATACACCTGGTGCCCGGCGTCGATCTCCTCACGGGACCGGGACCAGATGCGGTCTGCCCAGCCGGGGTTCTCGGCAAGGCCAACCACATGGGTGGAAATCGGTGCCCGGCCGGCGGGGAGCTCGTCCAGAATGGAGGTTTCGAGGTCGCCGAAGACCGTCATGGCCACGGTCCGGGGAATGGGCGTGGCCGTCATGACCAGCAGGTGCGGCGGCTTGTTGGCCTTTGACCTGAGAACGTCCCGCTGCTCCACGCCGAACCGGTGCTGTTCGTCCACCACGATCAGGCCAAGATCGTAGAACGCGACGTTGTCGCTGAGCAGCGCATGCGTGCCGATCACGATCCCGGCCGCGCCGGATGCGGCGTCCAGCATGGACCGTTTCCGTGCGGCGGCGGGCATGGAGCCCGTGAGGAGCGTGACTTGGACGGCCACTTCGGCCAGGCTGCCCAGCAGCCCGTCCGCGGACAGCATCGGGTCGCGGGACAGGGAGCCCAGGGTCCGCCGGATGGATTCAAAGTGCTGGGCGGCGAGGACCTCCGTTGGCGCCAGGAGCGCAGCCTGTCCGCCGGCATCCACCACCTGCAGCATGGCCCGCAGCGCCACGATGGTCTTGCCCGAGCCGACTTCGCCTTGCAGCAGCCGGTTCATGGGGCTGTCCTGCGCAAGTTCGGCGGCCAGTGTTTTGCCGACGGCGGCCTGGCCGGCGGTGAGCGTGAAGGGAAGCTGCCTGTCGAACGCCGTCAGCAGCCCGTTGGTGGCCGGGCGCCTCGCCGTGGCTTCCTCGGCCGCAAGCTGGGCACGGCGCCGAGCCAATGCCGCCTGCAGGACCAGGGCCTCCTGGTAGCGCAATCGCTCCTGGGCCTTCTTCCAGTCAGCGTGCGATTCCGGCTTGTGGATGAGCCGGTAGGCATCGGCCACCGGCAGGAAATCCTCCCGCGCGGCGACCGTCTCCGGCAGCGGATCCGGCAGGGCGTCCAGATCCACGGTTTCCAGGAGCGTGGAGATGACTTTTTGAATCGACCAGCTGGTGAGCTTGGCCGTGGCCGGATACACCGGGATAGGCATGGCGGCCAGCTTTTCGGGGTCCATGCCGGGCATGTCCGGGTCCTCGTCCAGGAGGTAGAAGTCCGGGTTGGTCAAGCCCAATGAGGGGCCGTACCGGGTCACCTTTCCGGAGAACATCACGCGCCGGCCCGGCAGGAGTTCGGCCCTTGCCCGGTGGCCGCTAAAGAAGGTGATCTTGAGCGTGCCGTGTCCGGTGCCGGGGCCTACGGCGGCCAGGCGCGGACGGCCATGGGAGGCGGCGTCATCGGTGATTACAACGTCGGTAATGGAACCTCGGCGGGTATGCATCTTGCGGGTGCTGTTGGAGAGCACCCGAGCAATGAGGGTGACCTCCTCGTCCACAGGGAGCTCGCTGATGGGCGTCAGTTCGCCGCGGTTCAGGTAGCGGCGGGGGAAGTAGTTCAGCAGCCCGCCCACTGTGGCGATGCCCAGGTGCTTCTCAATAGCCGACGCTGACCGCTTTCCGATCAGGCGCTCCAGGCCCAGGTCGAGTTCAGCGCTCATGCCCACTGGAGTTCACCGGAGCTGGTTCGGGATCGCGGGCCATGGCGAGTTCGCTGACCGAAACGTCGCTGGGTTCGCCGAGGGAACGGATCAGGTCGACCGCGGGTGCGGCGTCGGGAACGTGGACGTGAACCCGCCACCGGTAACTGCCCTCGGCATCGGCCATGCTGTCCACCTGGCTCATGATGACGGACTCACCGATCTCGTCGAGCCGCTGGCGGAGTGTGGCCGCGCTGAGCGGCGAAAGGCTGATGGTGCACATGACCTCAACGCCGTCGTCGTCCGGCATATCAGTGTGAATGTGGGGGTCCTGGACGTCATAGCCGTGCAGCCCGTCGAGGAGTTCGCTCTGGAGTTCTTCGCCCAGGACGGCGGAGCGGAGGCAGTCGAGGATGAGCAGCATGCCAACGCCCCCGGCATCGACCACATGCGCGGCTTCCAGGGCGGCCAGCTGGCTCTCGGTGCTGACAACTGCCTTGAGCGCGCCGTTGACGGCAGCATCGAGGGCTTTGCCCAGAGCTAGGTTGCTGTCGTCGCCGTTGTGTCCGGCGTCCACTGCCGCGGCGGCGCGGGCGGCGGCTTCCATGACCGAAAGCATGGTGCCGGGTACCGGATCGCTCAACGCGGACCAGGCCCGGATCTGGGCGCGGTTCAGTGCTGCGGCCAGGAGGGTTGAGGTCAGCCGGGTGTGACCGGCCAGTGGCTCGGCCGCGGCGCAGAGGAAGACCGAGAAAAGGGTTCCGGAGTTGCCGCGGGCCTGCTCCATCGCGGCCCGGCCGGCGCGCCCCAGCACTGCTCCGACATCCGCCTGGCCGGGATCAGCAGTGACTGCCGCGTCCTGGCCCGCCGGATCGCTGCGCACGGCACGGGCGGCCGCCCGCACGGTGAGGTAAAGGTTGGTGCCGGTGTCACCGTCCGCCACAGGGAAGATGTTGATGGCATTGAGGCGGTCGCTGTGGTTGGCAATGGCGGTTTCAGCCTTGTCCAACCACCGCTTCATCGCTTGCGCGTTGGCGGCAACCTTAGTCTGCAAAGTGATCCCATCCCCCGGTGCCAACGGCGTGGCCCGCAATCGTGACGCCCGGAGGTGTGGAGCTTCCCGGGGCTTGTACTGAGCCTATCGCAGTGAATCCGGCAGGCAGCTGAACGCCGGCCGGGAATGTGGCCAGCAGCCCGTGGTCCTCTCCCCCGCCCAGCACCCAGGCCATGGGGTCAGCACTGAGAAGGTCCGACGCCGGACGCAGGGTTGCTGCGAGAGGTTTCAGTGCCGCGGGGTCAAGGTCAAGAACGACGCCGCTGGCGGCGGCGAGGCGGCCGCCGTCGCGCACCAGACCGTCAGAGATATCCAGCATGGCGGTGGCGCCGGCCCGCGCTGCGGCCGGACCGGCTGCGAGGGGCGGCATTGGTCTGCACTGGCTGTCCATGAGCTGCTGCTGTTCAGCGGTGAGCATGTCCGCCGGGACGGCGCTCTCGAGGAGGGCGAGCCCTGCCGCGGCCCGCCCGACAGTTCCTGCCAGGGCAACAGTGTCCCCGGGGCGGGCGCCTGAGCGCAGCACCGGCGGGAGTCCGTCCAGGGTCCCGACGACGGCCACCGTCACCGCTATCTCCCGGCCGCGCCCCAGATCTCCGCCGGCGACGGAACAGTCAGCAGCGCCGAGCCCGATGATGCCGGCGGTCAGCCCATCGGCGAAGCGTTCAACCCATTCGACGGGGGTGCCCGGCGGCATGGTCAGGCTGACCACCAGGGACGTGGCCACGCCGCCCATGGCGTTGATATCGCTGAGGTTCTGCGCGGCGGATTTCCAGCCGACGTCGAAGCCCGTGGTGCGGTACCCGTTGGGCCACTCGAGGCGGAAGTCCTGGTCCTGGGTCTGGGTATCGATGGAGATCAGGGTCCGGCCGTCCGGGGCGAACACCAGCGCGGCGTCGTCCCCCGGACCCAAAAGGACGCTGGAGCTGTGGTTCAGGCGCGGGAAGATCCGGGCAAGGAGCTCGGACTCGGAGAGCGCGGCGACGGTCAACTGTTCTGCAGGCACAGCTCTACGCTATCGGCTGGGGCCGACATCCAAGCACCGCACCGGCACCTAGACTTGCAGAGTGCATCAGAAGGGGACCATCGCCGCGAAGATCTTTACCGGCACCCTTTTTGGCTTGTTCGTTTTATGGTTCACCGCATGCTTGTTGCTGTTTTGCGTCACGTCGCCGGCTTCGTCGACGCCTCCCGTGGACGCGGTCATCGTTCTGGGCGGCAGCAGCGGGGAGCGCCTGCCTGTTGCCCAGCGCTTCGCCGCCGACGCGGGGGCACCGGTTTTGGTGGTGTCCTGGACGGACACGCCGGGAAACATTTCTGCAGACGCCCTATGCGGGGAGGCTTCCTTTCCCAGTTCGTCGCTGGTCTGTTTCCGGCCGGCTGGCATGGATACCCGCAGCGAGGCGGACGTGATCGGGAAGTTGGTGGAGGCCAATGGCTGGACCTCGATAGCGGTGGTCACGTCCTCCTATCACGTGCCCAGGTCAGAAGCGCTGGTCCAGCAATGCACGGGCGCCCAGGTGTCCATGGTGGCGTCCCAACCCGACCTCGATTCAACGGAGTGGCTGCGGCGGTTTGTGATCGAAACTGGCGGCCTGATTGATGTGAATCTGTACCCGGAGTGCGGTTCCTAAGATGCTGGATGCAACAATTGATGCCAGCCCGGCTGAGCTCCAGCAGGGTTTGCTAAGCGAATTACAACCAGTCAGCGTGATCAGGTGAGGAGGAGCAATATGGACGAATCAAAGGACACTCGCCCGTTGATCGCCGCCCCGCGACACCTCAAAAGACGGCTCTTTCACTCCGAAATCCCCGATACGCTCCTGGTTCGAGTTGCGGACCCTTTTCCGCTGGAGGCAGCCCCCACCCGGGCACTCAAGCGGCCGGCCGGAACCGCTTCCGCTCGTCTCCAGGCAATTGGACGCAAACGGGCTGTCGCGCTAGTGGTCGTGATATTTGTCTCGGTCAGCATTCCCGCACTGTTTTTCGCCTTAATTCTTGCTGGCTAAAGGGAACTAGGCCGGATTATTGCGATCACGATCGCCAGCGTTGGTAATGCGGGAGGACCCGATTCAGCGATTCATCGCCGGTTCACGTAGCATCGTTGCCGTCGTCCACAAATTTTCGGGGGAACACCTATGCCCAGCATCATGCCGATATTCGGCACTCGACCCGAGGCCATCAAGATGGCTCCGATCGTCGCCGCACTCCACGAGTCCGAGCTCTTTGACTGTGTTGTGACGGTCACCGGCCAGCACCGCGAGATGCTGGACCAGGTCAACGAACTGTTCGGTATCGTGCCGGATCATGACCTGAATATCCTGCAGCAGCGGCAGTCGCTCTCCGCCATCATGACGCGGACCATCGACGGCTTGGACAAGCTCTTCGCCGAGAAGAAGCCGGACGCCGTGATCGTGCAAGGCGATACGACCACGTCCACCGCGGGCGCCATCGCGGCTTTCTATCACGGGATCCCCGTTGTACACGTCGAGGCCGGGCTTCGCAGCGGCGATCTCTTTTCGCCTTTCCCGGAAGAGGCCAACCGCAAGATAACGAGCCAAATTGCGAGCCTCCACCTTGCTCCCACCAGTGTCAGCCGTGCCAACCTCCTCGCCGAAGGCATCAATGCCAAAGACATCGTGGTCACCGGCAACTCGGTCATTGACGCGCTGCTGACGACCGTCGGCAAGCAGATCCCCTTCACCGATCCTCAGCTCGAAGAACTCGCGGCTAGCGGCCGGAAGGTTCTGCTGGTGACCACGCACCGGCGTGAGAACCAGGGCGATGCGATGCGCGGTGTAGGCCGGGCCTTGGCACGAATTGCGGACGCAGAGCCTGACATGGTGATCGTTTTGCCGGCGCACAAGAATCCCGTTGTGCGCGAAGCCGTGCTGCCTGCCCTCGAAGGCAAGCCGAATGTCATTGTCACTGAGCCCCTGGCATACGGTGAATTCACGCGTATGCTCTCGCTGGCACACATTGTCCTGACGGATTCGGGCGGAGTGCAGGAAGAGGCCCCGAGCCTTGGCAAGCCCGTCCTCGTCATGCGGGACAACACCGAACGTCCGGAGGCGGTCGACGCCGGAACGGTGACTCTGATTGGAACGGACGAGGAGCGTATCTTCAAGGAAGTTGAACGGCTCCTGCATGATCAGGACCACTTCGATTCCATGGCCAACGCGGTTAATCCCTACGGTGATGGCAAGGCCTCCGAACGCACCGTCGCCGCAGTAGCACACATGCTAAAGCGCGGAAACAGAATCGCCGAATTCAGTCTTTGACACGCGGCAAGCCCTGGGGTTTAGACGGGCTTCTCGCATCAGGACCGGGTAGAGACTGGAGAACTTTTGGTGCCGATGAATTTTGACCTCATGAGGGAAGCTGTAGCGTTTCAGCTCCCCCACGCCTCAGATGAAACGGCCCGATCGCGCGCAGAAAGGTTCTTCCGAGACGGAGAAATTGTCAGCGCAAGATTTGGAAATCTAGCCTTCAACGGCGGTGAAATCTGGGCTGACACAACGAAACGTTCCCAGGCGCGATTTGTTCACGGGTTCCTGTTCTTTTCAGACTGGCACGGGACGGTGCTGAGTGATCCTGAGGCCTCGCCGGATCACGCGGCTTTCGCCATAAAGGTGGCCCGCAGCTGGGCAGAGAACTACAGCGACGGCACACGGATCCCCGAAGTTTCGCACCATGACGAAACCACGGCCCAGCGGCTTATCCAACTAACGGCGATGCTCACGCGGCTGGAAAACCTCGTATCCGACGACGACTACAACTGGCTGTCAGCCCTGGCCTTGGACACGGCTAGCCTGCTGGCGACAAACGATTTTCATGCCACCGGTAACAACCACGGAATGTTCCAGGACATCTCGCTGCTCTATTTTTCCGTCATGTGCGATTTCGTCTCACCCCACGAGCGCGAAGAGTTTTTTAGGACCGCTACAACGCGGCTGTATTCATACTTTTCGACGTCGTTCACTTCAGACGGTGTTCACATCGAAAACACACCGACCTATCACCTGATGGTGTCTAAGTATGTCCACGGAGTGTTGGAAATTCTGTCCCAGGTCGAGCATATTCATGCCGAATATTACAAGTCACTGCTCCGGAACGCTGCCGAATACGCAACGCACGCGCTCATGCCGAACGGAATGTATCCGCCAATCAGCGACACGACTCAACAAGTGGAGACTCGTGCGGCGCGGCAGAATATCTTTGACAGCGACGAATTCGCTTATGCCGCATCCGCTGGACGAATGGGATCGAAACCCGGGCAGCGAACGTTGGTGTTGCCTGACTCTGGATACGCGATCTATCGAAGCTCGTGGGGAAATCCCAATGCTACCTTCGCCTTCTTCAGCGCGGCTTACAACGCGAACTACCACAAACATTCCGATGACCTTAGTCTGTTCCTACGCAGCGGCGGAGTTGATCTGCTGTCAGAGGCCGGTGCCTACGGATACGATTACAAGGATCCGCTGACTAAATACGGCTACTCGTCCTATGCACACAACTGCATTGTGGTCGACGGCATATCCCTACCGCGTACCGACGGGTTAGCTCACCTCACCACTCTGGAGGCACATGAGGTGCGCGAGGACGGCTACCGCGTGACCGGATGCACTCAGCGATGGGGGGATACATCTCATTCCAGAACCGTCAGTATCCAGGAGCGAGACGGAATTCCCACCCTCGACGTGTCAGACACGATTGAGAGTCAAAAAGAACACAGCTACGAACTGCTCTGGAATCTCGGCACGGATGTTGAAGCCGTTGTCCACGGGCAAGGTTTTGAACTGTTCCACGATGGCCGCAAGGTCATGGATCTCCAATTTGATGCGAATGTCCCCACCAAAGTCTCTCTCCATAAGGGAGAAGAACGACCGAAGCCCCTCGGTTGGCGCTTTCGGCGCTTCGGTGAAGCTGTACCGGCTCCGGTCGTCAAAATCTCATTCCAAGGCAGTCACGCTCAACTTGAAACGCGCATCCGTTTGGCCGACTTTAGTTATCTCGACCGAGGACTGAACGACAGCTCGAATACCTGGCGTCGCAGCAGCGGAAACGTAGGGTTGAACTACCTCTCGGTACCGGCCAGCTCAGTGTCGGGACAGGGAAAGCTCGCCGTCGTCTTTACTGCTATCCACCAGCCGGGCGACTTCACTTTCAACTACAAGAAATCCGTTGATGCAGCCGGTGTTCATGCCCTGTATATCCTTGACGACTTTGGGGACCAAGGATCCTATTATTTGGCTGACCACGGCGACAGGTCCATTTTTGCCGCCACCCAAGCGCTCATTGCCCATGAGCTGGACCGCCTTGGCCTCACCGCCAAGGACCTCATCACGGCAGGATCCTCCAAAGGCGGGACCGCAGCTATACTCCACGGCATAGCAGCCGGTGCCGGACGCGTCATCGTCGGTGCACCACAGGTCAAGATCGGCTCATTCCTCCAGGCCCCGCACCCAAACATTCTTCGATTCATGATGGGCGATACCGGCGAGGACTCGGTGAGCGCTCTCGATGCTGTTGTCTTCGATGCCATCGACGACATGCTCGAACCCACCCGACTGTCGATTTTGGTGGGCGAGGCAGACCACCACTACAAGAATCACGTTTTGCCACTGAAGTCTTACGCTGAGAGCCGTCAGAAAGAACTGGACCTCACGGTTCTGCCGGGTCTCCCCCACGCCGAAATCGGAGCGGTGTACCGGCAGTTCCTCACTTCGAAGATCCACCAGGAGATCGCTGAAGCAGGCGAAGGGGCAGTCCCGTTCACATTCCGGCGTTCCGGCGAGGATCCGGCGGCGCTAAGCCTTGACGTCCTGATGCCAGCTGGCTGGGAGCTTGCATCCCGCCTGTATCGTGGCGCTGAGTCCGTCGCTCGAATCCCTTACGGCACTGACAGCACCGCGCTGTGGAAGGGAATACCCGCTGGCCGGTACCGGGCCAGAGTATTCCTGAGAAACCCTGAGGACGACTATGTCCGTGCATTCACCACGCCGTGGGTGGCGCTCCCCTGACTTCACCCCTCGTCAAGGCTGCTTTAGTAGGCAGAGGTAGTAAGTGCCAAATTCTGAACCTGGGGCATGGATAGCTTGACGATTGTCAACGGCTGACCGTCCGGTCCGTTCTCCGGGGCGGGTACCGCCGTGAGGGAGGCCCCAGTCGGCACGCCAGCAAAACGGAGCACGAGAGTCTGTCCACTACGCCGCAGGACCGCCCGGTCAGAGCCCAAACTCACTGAGGCGTCGGTGACCCACTGCCAAACGAGGTCCAAGGGCTTGTCCGAACGAATGGCATCTTTGATCACCATGGCGGTAAGTCCATGGTTCACGGTGCGGGTTGCCAGGGTCGAGCCCGGGAACGCTTGCCGCAGGTCCGCTACAGCACTCGACGTAGTCGGCATCGTTACGGGGCCGCTTGCAGTGGTTGGCTGGTTGGCGCCCTGTACCATCAACGTCGAGTGGGCGGATGTGCCTGGCTTCCAATACGTCCAGCGCGTTGGTTCCGAGTAGTAGCCCGGTGCCGCGCCGTCCGGGGTGCCCGGATCGATCGACCACTGAACACCGCGGCGAAAGAACGAGACTGTTCCCAGATCAAGATGAGCGTGGTTGGCGCTATTCACGCCGCCCTTGAGCGTCGCTGTACTTGCTGGAAGTTGGAGGGCAGCGAGTCCCGTCAGCCAATAGACCGCAGATTTTTTCGGCGGCACCACACTAGCCGGCGAACCCCACCACATGAGATAGGCATCGGGCTTTTGCCTGAACTTTTCTGCAACCCATGCCCCCACGGCTGGGTCGTTCCGAACATGTGCATCCCAAGCAGGCATCAGCGGACTGAGCTCGGCGGGACTAGCGTCGGCGAATGGCGTTGGCCGGTTGTCAGGATCTGTGCTGTTCATGGCATAACCGGAAACTTTCGCCAGCGTTGGCATCTTGACCGGGCTCGCTGTGTACGCATTAGGCAAGGTGGAATAGAGCACTGATATTGCCCGGCTTTGGTAGGTCCAATAACCCGGGCCTTCCTGAGAACCACCGTCGGTGGTAATCAATCCAAGTGCCGGCTGTATCGAAGTAAGGGACTCCTTTGCGAGGGCAGCGGCCCGCGCCGGAGACTTCTTGAGAAAGACTGCGGTGGCTACAAAATTGGCTGCGTTATGAATCGCAGCGATGTTCGTAGCTGCATCCACGAAGTTTTCACCATCGGTTTGCAAACATGTCTGCGGC
The DNA here is from genome assembly GCF_055412845.1 of Pseudarthrobacter adonitolis. Classification (NCBI taxonomy): domain Bacteria; kingdom Bacillati; phylum Actinomycetota; class Actinomycetes; order Micrococcales; family Micrococcaceae; genus Pseudarthrobacter; species Pseudarthrobacter adonitolis. The sequence continues at coordinate 72,737 of NZ_JBVAYW010000003.1, forward strand.
CCGAGCCATCGAACGAGTACGGTCTCCTCCATGCCGCTCGACTTGGCCCAATCCACTGCTGTCGCCGCCGCCAGTAGCAAATGGGAGGACGAGAGGGTGTCCATGCCCTCGGGACCGGCTGAGAGTATTTCCTTGGCTTCCGCGGCCAGGACGCTTCGGGAGGCGCTGTCGGAACCGGAAAGCCAGCCATATCCCAAACGGGCCACGCGTGGTACATAGGCATCGCGAAGTTCCTCCAACGGCATGGTCCGAGCCGCTTCTGCGGTTGCGGACCGAAGCATCTGGGCATGCACAGACCCCAATGCGGCATCTGCTGCCTGCCGGGCTTTCGCATCGGCTACTAGTTGTTTAGACGTGCCAACGCCAGGACCGTCGGCAGGAAGGGCAGGGGCGAATGAACTGCTCGCCGAGGGCAGTGCGCAGCCGCCCGGGAATCCGACCCAGCCCGGAACCGCCGGAATAGGTCCTGTGCCGTTTTGCAACGTCGAGAGCCAAGGCTCAGACTTCAAGTCAGGCGCCGGGACTGCTTTCCCGATAACACCCAACTGGACGGCCGTGTCAGCCGCCAGCTGCGTGGTAAAGGCACTGGTTCTTTCCTTTGATCCAGAATAGGTGCCGAGCGTGATGCGGGCAGCCGACAAGTCGCTCAGGGCCTTAGTGGCGACGCCCTGCTGCGCATTTCGAAGATCAACCAAGATGGAGAGCTGTCCGGCAGCTTTGAGGACTGTCGCCGCCCTTGTAGCCTCGTCCCGAATTCGTGCCGCGACGGTGTCCATCGCCTCCTGAGTCATCGCCACGGTCAGCTCATCGCCGGCAGCCTTAAGGGATGCGGTGCCTGACGCTATTGCGTGCTTGACCGTGAGGGCATTCCTTCTGGCAAGCTCTGCCACAAACGGACGGGCGTTCGCATAGTCCCTGCCGGCAGTGTAAGTGATCTGGCGTAGGGCGGCACGCTGCTCGCTGAGGGTCGCAGCCGATGCCGGACCAGCAAATAACGTACTCGCCAGGATAGCTAGCGCCGTGCCCGTCGCTGCGGGGCGAAGCGCTCCCCTAAACCAGCCCGTCGCCGCACCACCGAGGCCATGGAACCAAAACAGAATTCTCGGCGATTCCACTGGCTTTCCTCCATGGGGATAAGGGATGTGCAAACAAAGCGAACTTCCGGGCCCGAGCCCATATATTCACCCGCGCAGGCAAGACCCGCACGCCAACATAGTCTATTTCCTAAACGTCCATCGTGGGCGGTAGTTTCGCGCAGTTTTAGCAAAGGATTCTGCGCCACAAGCAAGTTGAATCCGGCATACGCCCCGCGTCACTGCGGGTTTCTTTGGGTCGTGCTGAGCGCATACCTATCGGGGAAATTACGTCGGCGCCGAATTCCTCGGTCGCCCTGTCATTGCAAAGGACGAGATAGCCCAGGGACCCATTACGATCGGTCACGAGGCGTATGACTGCGAATACGCACGGTCTAAGGAAATTCACGCTCGCCATCGGAACGCAATCCACCCAGATTCAGTCAAGGGTCGGGGCTGTGTCATCGACCAGAATGTGACGCTCGGTGGACGAGCTTGACGTAACGGGACTCCGATCATTGGCAACAACGTACTTGTCGGCGCCAATGTGGTTCTGCTGGACGAGATCCAGATAACTGCGTGGTCGCTGGAGTTCCAGCTCGAATAGTCAGCAGGGACATGGCACGCTACACGGATTACACAGCTCGCCCGAGCCGCCGCTGGACCCCTGAACCCTGTCCTGCGGGCGTCATGTGCAGGACAGGGTGAGCCGCTACCCCTTCGGAAACACCGGGTTGGCCACGCCGTCACCGAGGATGACACTTGTAATTGCTGCCAGCACGTCTCTCGAGTCGAACTGGGAGACAACGTAATCCTGTGCCATCCCCGAAGCGTGGGCCCATGAAACGTCGTCCAGCAAACCGACAAATTCGGCCAGTTCGCCCGCATCGGCATGAAGCCAGCTTGTCGGGTAGATCTGATCAGCGCCCGGCCACGCGAGGCTGGCAGGCAGCGCGCCGGAGGCGGCACCATCCGGCAGGGTCAGGTGGAAAGATTCAAAGTCGCTCAACGACAGCACCACTCCGATTTTGCGATACCAGGCAGCCATGTCGTCGCCCTGGGCATCAAACGTGACCGCGCCAACGAGAAGCGGGTCAGTTTCGATTCGCCGGTACTGCTCATCGTAGAACGACATTTCCTCGGGGCGATTCGCCATCCAAGCGAAATCTTCTGGCCGCTTGCCCTTGATGAATAGTTGGTAACGGTGGTCCTGCATCCGGAGAAGCCTCAACACATCCAAGGCCTTATCCAGCCGTTTGCGAGCAGGTACAATTCCCACAAACCCAAGATTGAATCTGGCGTCGGCAACCTTGTCCTGCCTAAGCCGCACCGAGTCCACCGCGTTTGGAACTACACAACTGATGTCTCGTGGAACATTGTGATCGCGGACGGCCACCTCGAGGATATGCCTTCCGACGAAAACCACGCCGTCCACACTTGCGTAGGAGACATCCTTAACGAAAGGTCGGAAGATCTCTTGGAGATGAATTCGGGTGACCAGCCGCTGGTTCGAAGATTTGTTCTTTGAATACCACACGGCATTTCCGAGCGTCCATTCACAGAAGATAACATCTGCTTGGGCAAGCAGGCGCCGACTTTCGCCTTCATCGTGTTTGTTGTGATCCAACCATTTGTCGATCAGGACGCTATGCCCCAGCGCCTCAAGTTCTGCAATGATGCCGGCGGCAAATTTTAGGTCGTGCCCTGCAATCAGTACGTTTCTTGGCTTGCTGAGCGACAGCACCGCCGATAGCTGTTCCATTGGCACGAGTTCCCGCCGGAGGCAAAGCGGGCCGTCATTTGGCCGGTCCTCGAGGGCCGTGAGCAGCGGGCCTCCCGACACCGCCGAGCCACGACGGGCTAGCCCGAGGCCTGGAATGTCCAGGTCGTCACTCGATATTCCGACGGCACTCCAGGTACCAAAGGTGGTGGCAGTGAGCATGTCCTCAAATACCGTTCGATCGCCATGTCCGGTTCCAGGGAAACCAATAAACGGGATCCCCTCCGCCTTTGCCAGCTTGGCGGCGTCGGCGAACCCAGCCACAATCTCTACGGCCATTTCCGGGACCATTCCGCCATCTGTGGAGTAAATCCGAACGGGTTGCACGGTCTGCATCGCGATTACTGAGGCAATTTCGGGAGTCACGGTATCAATGAAGACCGAATACGAAGGCATCTCTGGAGCTTCCACTATTAGTCCCGCGGTGCGAAGTACGTAAGCCAGCCGGTGTGCCGCGGTATGCCCCCGGTGCACATGCCTGTAGGCGAGCCACGCGTCCCTTATGCGCGCCGGCTCGTTGTTCATCCATTCAGTAACCAGCAGGTCCAATTCCTCTGAGCCGTCGATGACTGGCACAAGTCCATTCATGACATGTTCAACGCCAATGCCATTGCCGCTCAGAACGGCCGAGCCGGATGCAGCGACCTCCATGACGCGCCGGGAGAACATCGTAGGTGAGCCGTCGACAGAGTTAACATTTATGTGCACAGGATGCGATTTGTAGGCATCAACCATTTCAACGTAGCTCAGCCCACCACGCACGTATCGGGCCAAATGGTTAGGGAATCGGTAGGGACTTTCCGGATTTAGGTGCTGCCTGTCGTAGATCGACAATCCGTGGTTTTTGGCAACATCAAGGATCATGGTCAATTCTTCGGACCGTGCCTTATATCTGTCGCCGTAATACGAGCCAGCGTAGGCGACGGAGTGATCATATGCGCGGTCAGACGGAACGATGTTATGTAACCGGGGCTGGGCATAAAAGGAAAGGGAGGCCACAGTTCGCTGCCGGGGACCGGCACCAGCTTTGTACCGGCGGATGCAGTCCGAATCTGTCGTGAATACGTGGTCAAAGTGGGCCGCAGTATGGCTGAACCTGTTGAAGTGCACCGGATCTTCCTTATTCCAGAAGATCGTAGGGACTCCCACGGCGTTGCAGTGTTCCAGTATGGCCCTCAATGTGGAGAAGCGCTCGTCGTCATAGTAGCCGACCTTTTGCTTCCACTCGCCGTCAACGCCCTCCCAAGCAGACTCCACGAGCAGGGCATCCAGCGGCCGCGCATCTATCTGCTGGCGCCACGAGTCTGGACGGAGCTCGACCATCGTGGATTCGCCGCGCATCCCCTCTAGAGTGAATTCGTCGGCAATAATTCCGACGGTCAGTTCCGACAATCGCCGTCCTGCAGGAGGTGCTGCGCGGTTGCCGGCCCGCCCGTGCGCCTCGACTGCTTTGCCGCCGGTGGACCTCCATGTTCGTTCGTCAATCGCCCATAGCCGGGCCCGTCTGCCCATCGAGGCCCGACGCCCGGGATCTCGAGCCAAAACTGTGATGGCCTCCGCGAGGGAATGCGGATTTCCGGCTTCTGAGAGCAAAGCACGAGCCTGTCCCGGGCCTGCAAGATCGCGCAATGGGGCGAGGTCGCTGAGGATCAAAGCCTTGGCGCTTGCCATTGCTTCGAGAGGCTTCAGCGGCGAGACCATTTCGGTAACCGGTAACCTTCTCCGGGGGCAGGGCATGATGTCAAAAAGACTGACATAATTTGGAATTTCTTCGGCCGGCACTCGACCGGTGAACTTGACTTTGTCATCGATTCCGAGTTGAACGGCCAGCCGTTTGAGCTCACGCAATTGAACGCCGTCTCCGACGATCACTAACGTAACATCCAGGCCGTCATGCAGGACGATTCTTGCTGCCTCCAGGAGATCCTCTAGTCCCTCATAGGCGACAAGGCTTCCGGTGTAGCCGACCACGGTTGTCGTGTCTGCAAGCCCAAGTTTTCGACGTAGCGATTCAAGAGCGGGCATCGGAGCAAACATATCCGTGTCCACCGAATTCGGCATCAGGCTGATGGCGGATGAATCAACCCCGCGCTGCACCAATTCGTCGCGCACCTGGCTGGTTATTGCCAAGACGAGATCGGCTTCCGTCGCCACCAGGGTTTCAAGTCGGAGGGCAAGTTTGTAGCGGTCGGTTTCTGCCCAGAGCGGGTTGTTTGATAGCTGTGTGATCTCCCAGAGACCGCGCACTTCATAGACGAAAGGGATGCCAAGCCTTCGAGCCGCCATAAGCGCGGGGAGCGCCGTCACATAGCTGGATGCGGACTGGATTAGCGAGACTCGATTGCGCTGGGCCTCGCGAACATAGACGTCGACGGACTCCGCCAGATAGTAGTCGAGGCGGTCAGCGGTCCAGCTTGGTCCTGGATTGAAGATGTGCGTGACGCCGCTAATCTCACGTTCGAAGCGTTTCTTGGAAGAAACCTCAACGTCGACTTTCGAATCCCACGGGTACCCGGGGCGCGCCACAACCAAGACGTCTTCGCCGTTGGCCTTGAGTCCGCCGACGACACCGCCGGTTCGTGTCGAATAACCGTTGCTGTTGAAGTGTCCGGTGCTGTGAGCGCAGTACATGATCCGGTTGCGCTCCGCGGAGTACCCGGCGTTGGGTTGCCGAGGGGAGACGAAGTGCTCCCGGGTCAGCAGTTCGCGCTGTCCAAGAATATTTTGTACTAGCGCGAGTTCAGAACCAGCCAAGTCTCCGAGAAGCCCTGCGTTCTGCATTATGAACTCTGCTGGTTCCAGGATCGCCCCCCTGACGAAGTAATCGTGTGAGATCAGCTTGAGCGCGGCGGCCTTGGAGGGTTGCGCCTCAAACTCACCGACGAAGTCTTCGCGCCTGACAAGCGTGGGTGTCTCGGCTTCGACCGGTTTGGGCGGGGCGGGCCGGTCCACGGCCCCGGGTGCCAATGAGAGCTGGGCCGACTTGGGGGTGCTCCGGGTCGGCGTTCTCCTGTCGCCAAGTGCGCGCGAGAGACTCCGTGCGGGGGCAAGGATTGCCTGCCCGACACGGAGGCTCTTGGAGGAGCGGAGCGCTTTCAGCGCTGATTTGAGTCTGTTGCGGTCATCGTTCGCCGACTTCAGCTCAGCTCGGGCATTGTCCCGAGCCCTTCGCATGGCGCGGAGGTCTTTTTCAAGAACGTCCACCTGTCGTCGACTTTTGGCTTCCTGGGCCAGAAGTCGCTCATAATCCTGGATGACGGCGTCAATATCCTGCAGATACCGCTTGCGTTTGGCCAATATCACGGTCGCCAGCTGGGCGACTTCATCTGCATACTTCAAGGCTTCACTCCGTGTCCGCGCTGGGCATGCGAATTACTGCCAGATTCCGCGCGTGTCCAAAACGGGCTTACCCGCCATGAGCTGCCGGTCCATTTCCCTAAAGTCGTCGTGGTCCACAAGGAGCACCACCGCGTCGGCCGCAGCGACTGCCAGCTCCAGGTCCTGCAGAACTACGTTACTGAGACCGGAAAGCTGCCTCGGGAGTCGATCCACATGCGGCTCCACAACCAGCAGCTCTGCCCCGTCCAGCTTTGCGCTGAGCCTTTCGACGATTGCGACGGCAGGTGACTCGCGGAGGTCATCAATGTTTGCCTTGAATGCCAGTCCCAGGACAGCGATTTTGGGCGATATTATCTCTCCAACGGCGTCCTGTACTTTATTCACGACCCAGTCGGGCTTCGAGTCGTTGGTCTCACGTGCTTGCCGGATCAGCTGGGCTTCCTCCGGCGCCGCCGCGACAATGAACCATGGGTCGACAGCGATGCAGTGGCCGCCCACCCCAGGGCCCGGCTGCAGGATGTTAACGCGAGGGTGGTGGTTGGCTAGTCTGATGAGTTCCCAGACGTTGATGCCCAGCTTGTCGCTGATTACCGAAAGCTCATTCGCGAAGGCGATGTTGACATCGCGGTACGAGTTCTCAACCAGTTTGGCCATCTCTGCCGTCGCCGCATCGGTGACGAGGATCTCACCCTGGCAGAAGACTGCGTACAGCGCTTTGGCGAGATGGGCTGCCTCGGGGGTCAGACCCCCGACGATGCGGTCATTGGTGACAAGCTCAATCATGATCCGGCCGGGCAGCACACGCTCCGGGCAGTGGGCGACATGGATGGACGGCTTGCCGTCGGCTCCGTCGAGACTCAGGTCGGGCCGCAGGCTCATGAGGTAGTCTCCGAGGAGCTGGGTGGTTCCCGGAGGCGATGTCGACTCAAGAATAATGAGCTCGCCACCCACAAGCTGAGTAGCGATGCCCCGCGCGGCGGCCTTGATATATGTAACGTCAGCTGTGTGGTCGGCGTTAAAGGGCGTGGGGACGGCAACAATGTACGCCTGCACAGCCGGAGTTACGGTGGATGCGCTCAGCTTGTGCTGGCTCACGGCGCCGGCTACGTACGACGCCAAGTCTGGCTCTACAAAGGGAACTTCACCTCGGTTTACGGACTCGACCGTGTTCGGGTTTACGTCCACACCGATGACGTGGATGCCGTTTCCGGCAAGAATTGCCGCCGTGGGCAGACCGATGTAGCCCAATCCGATAACAGCTACTGTTTCAATAGTATTCAAGGAGAACCCCCACTCAGACAGAGACTTGATCTCTGTAATTTCCAAAAAATTTCAACACACCGCTGGCCAGCAACTCTGCGTCGCTAATCTTCCAGGTGTGGCCTTCGGCGGCACGTTGCTGACAGTAGTTGAACCTGTCGGACGCATAGACCGAACCTCCGCCAGCAACGACGTCACGAAGGAAGTGTGTATCTTCTCCGCTGCCCACTGCGGCAAAAGAGTTGCTGCGGAAAACGTCTGCGGCTCCCATGATTGTGGGCCCCATGACCGACCGAGTATATCGGTGCTCCCACTCGGGAAACCGGAGCAGCGTTGCATTCCGGTCCGAGAGGTACATATAGTGCGCCTGTTTGCCCACCACGTCCGCGCCAGAATAGTCGAGGGCGTAAAGCTGGTCACTCAGATAATGCGGGCCGTAGAAGTCGTCGTCATCCAGCTTCGTGAGGACCTGCCCGGAGGCCGCGGACACACACTTGTTCAGGCACTCTCCCAAGGGAACCTGAGCCTCAGCTGTAAGCAATGTCACAGCTGAAACGCCGTTTTGTTCCTTCAGATTACGGATCGTCGTCGCGTCCGGTGTGAAGCCATGCGTCAATAACACCAGCTCTGTTTCGACGTCTCGCTGGCTTCCGACAGTTTGGAATATGTGCTCAAGCTGCCAAGGCCGAATCGTCGAGACGAGAAGGGATAAGGTCGGGCGTCTGACCGCAACGGACAGCTTTGGAGCGACGGCAGCCAGTATTTGGTTGCTTCGCGCCCGGTAAGTATGTTCCCTCCAAATCCTCCGCTGTCCCCGGTGCAGTTGGCGCTCGCCCAGCTCCGGATTCCGATGCAGTGCCCGCAGAAGCTGCTCCGCTTCGGTCTCGGTGGAAACGGTGAAGATCTCGTCCGAGCTGAAGTGCGTGCCGATGGCCGCACTTGGGGTGGTCAAAACGTTAGATCCGGAGGCAATTATCTCGAAAATCCGCCGTGAGCACATGGTGGGCGAATCGACAACCGAGTTCACATTGAGAAAGGTCTTGTACGCCTTGTACGCCGTGAGCATCTCGGGATAGTCGAGTGTGCCCACGACTCTGTCGTCAAACGGTGCGGGGAACTGGTATCTGGAGTCCGCGCCCAGCTGCCGTGAGAAAATTTCTAGCCCAGTTTCCATTGAAGGCGAGGCTGACTCAGCTGCCTTTAGCAGTATGTCGAGCTGCTCGCGGCGTTCGGGGTACTTGGCAGCGAAGTACATCCCTCCGAAAGCCACATCTCTCGCGTGCCAGCCGTATTTCGGGCGGACCGGGTTATGGATAACCGGCTGGGCAGCGAAGGGCAGTACGTCCACGCGGTCGTGCCCGAGGTCACGCACGTATGCGTCGAGTCGGTTGGCGTCGCTCGTGAACACGAAGTCGAACAACCTAGCCGCAGCGAGGAAGTCTTCGTAATGCGGAGGGTCTTCCTTGTTCCAAAATGCTGTCGGAATGGCGTGTTCCTGGCACCACTCTGTCAAGTCGCGCAGCGGTGATGGTCCCGAGTGATCCTGGCGGGCGATCTTGCCAGCCCACAGACCCTGACGCCCGTTCCAGGCCGACTCGACGAACACCATGTCCACGGCACGCTCGGTCAGTTGCTCGTGCCAAGTCTTGGGTGAGAGGTGCACGCAGTCCCATTCAAGCCCAAAGGCGAGGGAGGAGAAATCATCGAGCACCACGCCGACACGGACCAAAGTTTGGGCCTGCTGCCGTGCCGGTTGGACCGCCGATGGCCGGAATTTCAACCGTCTTTTGCTGCCTCGCCCGACCCAGACCCCCTCAGCTCCGCGCACCGTCTCCAACTTGCGGTGACCGGCTTCAAAGGCCTCCCGCGCCAGCAAAGTCCGCACTTGCCGCGGTCCGCCCGCCCTGAAATGCCACAGTAACCTGCGCAGTGTCGTGATGTCAGCTCTCACGATTTGGCCCGCCGCGTTGCATTGCGGTCACTGACGTCCGCTACTTGGAGGTCGTTAATCATCCGTCGGCGGAGTTTGAGGGCGCCCACCCGGTCCCCCTCAGCCAGTCTTTGGGTGAACAGCCGGTATGACTTGACCACGTCTGCCGGCGTTCCATCAGCGAGCAGTTCGCCTTGATCGATCCAGATTGCCCTGTTACACAAGTCAAGTACCGTCGACATGCTGTGGCTGACCAAGAAGACGGTGCCCGCTTGGCCAAGCAATTCCAGCATGCGTTTGCGCGTTCTGTCCTTAAACTGTGCATCGCCGGTATTCAACGCTTCGTCGATAATTAGGATTTCCGGATCGATGGCCGCTGCTATCGCAAAGCGAAGCCTGGATCCCATGCCTGCGGAGTACGATTTCATTGGCATATGGATCGCCTCCTCTAAACCGGACAGTTCAACTATCGCCGCATATTTTTCATCGATCTGCTGCCTGGTCATACCCATAGCCAGACATCCCAGGACTATGTTCTGGTCCCCGGACAATCCCGGTATCAAGGCCGCGTTGACGCCAAGCATTACTGGCGTGGACGTCGCGTAAACCGCGCCCGAAGTCGGCGGGATCTGCCCACCCACGATTTTCAGCAAAGTGCTCTTGCCGGAACCGTTCCTGCCGATAATGCCGACTGACTCTCCATGCTCAACTACAAGGGACAACTCTTTCAGGGCGGTGACGCTGACAGCCGTGGTCCTACCCACGTTCTGTTTGATCGTTTGCCAAGTAGATCCGGCAGGCGACGCCTCGGCCCGGGACCGGGATGTTGTTTTGTAGGTCATGCTCACTTTGTCGATGACGACGGACGGCGTCCCCTCAACAAAATTCAGCTCAGAGCTCTCGCCCATAAGTCTCCTCCCCCTGCCAGAAGACGATTGTCCCAACGGCCAGCGCCAAGATGGACCAGAGCGCAAGGATCACCCAAGACCGCCATTCCCCGGCACTCCCGTAGAGCAACGTTTCCCTCGCCAGATCCAAGACGTTGTACAGGGGGTTGTACTCCATGATCGTCTTGACGACGGGCATGTCGTTGAACTGCTCGATTGAGTAGAACATGCAGGAGCCGTACATCCACAAACGCATCGCGTAGGAAATCAGCTGGCTAGCATCGTTGAATACGGAGACCACCCTGGCGAGGATCAGGCCGATGCCTAGGTTGAAGACGAATTGAAGCGCCACCACCGGAATTATCAGCAGCCATCGCCAGGTAATTTCTTCCGAGGGCGGCAAAACAATGATCAGGATGAGCATCGTGATCAAGACTGGGATGTTCGACAGAAGCTCACGCAGGTTGGCAGCTAAAACAAGGCTGGCACGCGGAAACTGAAACGCGTGGATAACGTTTTTATTTGCTGAGATAACGCGGGATGACGATGTGATGGCGCGGGTTGACATCTGGAAGAGGAAAACGCCGATGATCAAGAACGCGACGAAGTTCTCGATGCCGCTTCCGGACTTCAAGACAACACCCATGATCAGGTAGAACATCAGGCCATTCAAGAGCGGACCCAGCACGAGCCAGGCCCGGCCCAGCCGATCCTGCTCGTTGCCCGTCTGGACCCGAGCTTGGGCATCGTAAAAGATGAAGTGCCGGTAGTCCCAAAGTGACACAAGGTAGTCGAGGAACGGTGGCCGAGCACCCACCCGGCGGAGTCCGCGCAGGTTCACGGAAGTTGCCACCGGGGTAAATTGTGGCCCTCGGGGGGCCTCCCTAGTATTTGTGCTCAACGAGGAGCCTCCATCAGTTGCTGGTATGCGACGTTGAGGGTACTGGCATTTGCCTGCCATGTGCGACGGTTAAGCACGTCCCGTCTTCCGGCCTCCCCCAGACGGGCCCTGAGCTCAGGGGAGCCGAGTAATCGTTCCAGTTTAGTTGCCAAATCGCGTCGGTCGCCCGCGTCAGCCAATAGCCCGTTGATGCCGTCCCTCACAACTTCTTGGAGCGCCGGAAGCCTGCTAGCCAAGACGGGCCGAGCACAGGCCAGAGCTTCCACCGGCTTGAGCGGGGTTACCGCGCGGGTCACTTCAAGGTCGTGACGGGGGACGACAAAGACATCCAAGGCTTGATGATAGAGGCGCGCTTCAGCACGGGGAACGCGGCCCGCAAATATTATCCGGTCAGCGAAGCGGCTCAGCCGCGCCTGCCTCTTCAAAGACGGAAGGGATGCCCCGTCACCGGCGATCAGAAGTCGCAGATCCGGATGGTCAGGTGCTAGGAGTTCGAAGACCGCCACGAGGTCATCCAAGCCTTCATACGGTACGAGGCTACTCACCGTGCCGAAGTACGCTCCGTCTTCAGGAAGACCAAGCGCGCGTCGGGCACTTACTACGTCCAGGGGCTCTTCTAGAAAGTCCTCACCAACGGCGTTGGGCGCGATGATGATCTTCTCCCCTGGGACACCCGAGGCGGCGATGTTGGCCTTCATCGCCGAGCCGAGTGTCACCACCAGGTCCGCAGACAACATTGCTTCCGTTTCGCGCTCCTGGAACAGCCGGTATCGTTCGCTATTCCGGGCTTCCGGGCCTCGGGGGGCCGCCCACGTGTCGGCGAGCTGGCCGCGGACCTCATAGACCCACGGGATGCCCAGGGCCTCGGCGACAGCCCGCGTGACGATCGCGTTCACGTGGTGGGTGGTGGTGTGCAGCACGCTCGGCCGGAATTCCAGGGCAACGGCCAGCAGCGCCTCGGCCTGCTGCTGCCAGCGCCCGTCCATGGTGGCTGCGAGGCGGGAAGGCAGCAGCCGCTGATAGGTGACGCCATCCACCACGTCGCGACGCCGGGCATTGAGTTTCCCCACCTGCACCGGATAACCCATGCGCGTGACAGCAAGGGTTTCCCAGCCCGCCTGCTGCTGGGCAAGCAAAATGGAGTGCGAACGTTGCGCGTAGCCGCTGGCCGTGTGGGGCAGGGAGTTAGTCAGAACATGTAAAACTCGCTTTGGACGGGGATCCATGCGCACCGATTTCAGGCTTGGTCGCCACCCTTCGAGGATCCGCAAGTCAGCGGCGAGCCGCCTGCCCTGCCGGCGTTCAGCGCCGCCGTCGGCGTCTGCCAGAACCTCGACGGCGGAAGTAACCGCACCGCCGTACCAGTACCTCCGCGCCTGCACGGCCCGGAAGCGGGGGGCTCCCGCGGCGCGGACCAGAAAGGAGTCAGCCAGGTCCGGCCGGTAGGCAACCAAGGCAACATCCGCCATGGACCGTGCCTGGTCTGCAGACACGGTGCCACGGGACAAGGCGCTTTCGAGGCGACGAACCAGTTCCTCCTGCTCACCGCCGATCAGGCAGGCAAGCAGCAGTGGAACCGAAACGGAATCCGCGCGGGAAGTGCGTCGCACCAGCCCGGCGATAGGTTGCACCAGACGGGCCGGCAGCCGGCGTGAAATCTGCAGCATGAGCAGGGCAGGGTCATCCGTCAGATGCTCCCGCGCTGTACCGGCAGCAAGGCGAAGGTTGGTGAAAATCTGCTTCATGAACGTGGACCATGTCTGGCTTCGAGCAGGCCCAGGATCAGGTCCATGTATTGCGCAGCAAGCAAGGGGTAGTCGGCATTATTCTTGACCCACTGGCGCCCGTCACTAGTTCGGATGAGCTTTCCGCGGTTAGCCGCGAGGTCCCGCCATAGGGCAGCAACAGCCTCAGGCTTGCTCGGGACGATATCCCCAGCGCCGGCTTCGGCCACGATCCGGGCAGCCTCCCCCTTGACTATGGCGGTCACATGGCGCCCCACGGCCAACACTTCATAAGTTTTGGACGGGACAGTCGTGTCGAACGATTTCCAATCGTCCCGCAAGGACACCAGGCAGGTGTCCGCTGAGGCATATCGATCCATGACGTCCTGGCCATGCAATGAATCGTGGAAGGTGACAGGAGCATTTAGTTCTTTGGCGAGTTGCTCCAGCGCGGGGCGCTGCACTCCATGGCCCACCATGTGGAGATGCATCGAATCGCCTACCAACGCACTGGCTTGGATAGCGATCTCTAGCCGCTGGCTCTTGCCGTGGTTTCCCAGATACAAGGCCTCAAATACTGGCCGTTCCAATGCCGGAGCCTCCAGTACAGGAAGCGTCTCCAAGCGGACCCCGTTGCTAATAGTCGCAACATTCTCAAGACCGCGGTCGCGCAACGTGTCGGCAAAGCCCTCCGTCACCGTCACCACAAGATCTGCACGGCGCTGCACAAATTCGACTGCCCGTTCGGCCAGGGTCTTCACGTTGCCCTGCACCAGGCGTGCGTCCCGGGCAAGATCCGGCCAGGCGTCCCGCATCTCCACGACAAACGGAATCCGTCGAAACCGAGCAAGTGCATAACCGGCGCCCAGCATGGGCAGGCTTGGGGCCGTGACAATGAGGATGTCTGAGCGGCGCGTCAGCAAGCCGAGAGGAACCGAGAGTAAAGCCGAGAAGCATTGGTCAATGAACCTCGCTGCGTGGGAATTGCCATGCCGCAAGTACGGAACGCGCCTGATCAGCTCGGCGTAATTCCCCTTTTGAGCCAGCAGGGGGCGTCCGGCCAGGCTACGAGGCAAGTGCCGTCGGCCATGTGGTGCGTGCGCCACAGGAGTCACGACGTCGACCTGCCAGCCGGCTACCCTCAGCTCGTTGACAAGCGCACTCCACCGTCGTTGCGGTGGACTGCTCTCAGGCCAGTAGGAATGGGTCACGAGCGTGACGCGCGGCTCAGCCCGCGCCCGGCTAGGCGCTTGTTCGGTCTTCGGCATGGTCCGCAGGCTACTTCACGGACTTGGAAGGAGCGCGAGTCCCCTTGGACCCCACAACACGGAAATATGCAATGCCCGCGCCAATGAGGGCGAGCACCGTGAGGATCTGGACGTAAAGCGGGCTGCCGGTCGCTGTGGCAACTGCGGCATCGAGAGTCTCCGCCACCGGCTCGGGCAGCGCTATTGGCACAGCAGTCGCACTCGCTTCAGCAGTAAGACTGGGTGCCGGCGTGGGTGTGGCTTCGTCATTTGCAGGAACGGTTTCGCCGTTGACTGCGGCGAAACCATCCACGTTCGATGGCGGCAGCAACGACCGTTCCAACCGTGTCCCATCACTAACGTTGGGTTGCGCGTTGCCGGGAAATGGTGTCTCAGGAGTAGATGGCTGCTCTGGATTGGGTGCGGGGTCGGTCGCGGGAGCTGGCGCAGGCTCCGGAATTGGCGCAGGCTCGGGCACAGGCTCCGGCGCGGGCTCATCGCTGGGAGGGGGTGGCGTCTGCTGGTCCGGCGGGGTCTCTCCCGATGGCACGGGAAATGGTATGACAACGACAGGAGTTTCCTCGCCATCAGCGTATGCAGCGGGAATCGTCACAGCACCCAACAGTAGGGCAAACCCAACGGCCACTGCGCACTGGCGACCCATGCCACTGGACTTTTTCACTCGATGCCCCCCAGGCTTCAGATTTTCCGGAAAGTTGCTGTACCACTCGGAATGCGTCGTCGTACAAGCAAAGTCCAGTCACTGGACGTTCTAGCCCAGCTTACTTGATCCAAGCATCAACACAGACTCCAGTGTGTTTTGGCGGAGCACATTTCTCAGAAACGCGACATACATGACGCCCGCGTACGGCAGCCTTTGAAATCCCCACGATGGGTGGGGCGATAGGCTGAACAGATGCAACAACCGAGACCCGCCATGAACGTCCGCGCTCTTTTTTCTGTGTCAGCCGCGGCCCTGTCGGTCCTCATTCTCACCGGCTGCTCCCCCGCTGTGGATGTCACCGCCGCCGGCGATGCGGCGAACCCGGCCTGCGCTCCGATGATGGTGGCCCTTCCGGACGCCATCGGCGATGCTGCCCTGCGGAAAACCAACAGCCAGGCCACCGCGGCCTGGGGGGACCCGTCGCAGGTGATCCTGCGCTGCGGCGTCAACGTTCCAGGCCCGACGACGGACCGGTGCGTGAGTGTCAACGGCATCGACTGGGTCATCAAGGAGGGCGATCCGGTGTGGACACTGACTACCTTCGGCCGCGAACCCGCCACGGAAATACTGATGGATCCGGAGAAGATCAGCTCCGCGACGGTCCTGGCTGATCTTTCCGCCTCCGCCGGAAAGATCCCGGCCAGCCGGAACTGCGTCGGCCAGGAAGAACTGCAGAACCTGCCGTCCAGCAAGTAGGTCTCGACAGGCTCGACCACCGGGCCACGGGCCTCCGGTTACCGCAGGCCCGTCTTCCGGTTCAAGGCCAGGTAGATCAGCTCATCGATCAGGTCCGCATAGTCTAGGCCTGATGCTGCCCACATCTGCGGGTACATGCTCTTGGGCGTAAACCCCGGCATGGTGTTGATCTCGTTGATGATCAGTTCGCCGTCGGGCGTATAGAAGAAGTCCACGCGGCTCAGGCCTTCGGCTCCGACAGCGTCAAACGCGGCCGCCGCGAGTTCACGGACACGCACGATAGCTTCCTCCGGAATGTCGGCCGGGCAGCTCAGGGCGGCGGCGTCGTCTTCAACATACTTCGCATTGAAATCGTAGAATTCGTGCGTTCCGGCGGCGACGGAAATTTCGCCCGGCATGGACGTCCGGGGGGAACCGGTCCCCCGTCCTTCCAGGACGGCACACTCAATCTCACGCCCTACGATGCCGGCCTCGATGACCAGCTTGAGGTCGTGGCGTCGGGCTTCCTCGACGGCGGCGTCGAGTTCCTCAAGCGAGTCCACTTTGGAGATCCCCATGGACGAACCCGCCCGCGCCGGCTTGACGAACACGGGAAAGCCGAGCTGGTCCACCTGCTTGCGGACGGCCTCGGCGTCTTTGACCCACTGCCGGTCCGTGACGGCAATGTACGGCCCCACGTGCAGCCCGGCGGCCTCGAAAACAACCTTCATGTAGTGCTTGTCCATGCCCACAGCCGACGCGAGTACACCGGCGCCGATGTAGCGGGTGTCGGACAGTTCCAGGAGTCCCTGGATGGTGCCGTCCTCGCCAAAAGGACCATGGAGAAGCGGAAAAACGACGTCCACCGTGCCGAGTTCCTGCGGGACCTGGTTCGGTGACGCGACGATCAGCTGGTGCTCGCCACCGATCTCGGCCAGGGTCACGGTTTCCGACGACGGCGGGACTTCCGGCAGCGACGACGCGGACAGCGACCACTGGGCGGTGTCCCCCACGGCCAGCACCCACTGCCCCGATTTGGCGATGCCGATGGGGATGACATCGTATTTGTCTTTGTTGATGGCGCCCAGCACCCCGGCGGCGGTCACACAGCTCACGGCATGCTCGCTGGACCGGCCACCAAAAAGCACGGCGACGCGGGGTTTCAACCGGGGGGCTGGGTCCGCTGCGGTCAGGTTTTCGTCGGACATCGTCAGTAATCGCCTTCGGGTTTCAGGTCCCGGGCCAGCAGCAGCGGCCCCAGTTGGTCAACGGACAGTTTGCCGGCCAGGACGGCTACGACGGCGGCAGTGATGGGCATTTCGACGCCGAGTTTCCCCGCAAGCTCATGCACGGCCTGGCCTGATTTGATGCCTTCGGCTGTTTGGGTCATCTGCTGCGCCAACTGCTCGAGCGTGAGTCCCTGGCCCAGCATCCGGCCGGCCGTGTGGTTTCGCGATAGCGGCGAGGAGCAGGTTGCTACCAGGTCACCGAGGCCGGCCAAGCCGGCCATGGTGCGGGCCTCGCCACCGAGGGCAAGAGCGAGCCTGGAGGTTTCGGCCAGGCCCCGGGTGATCACGGAGGCCTTGGTGTTGTCCCCCATCTGTTTACCTTCACAGATGCCCACGGCCAGCGCGATGACGTTCTTGACGATGCCGCCGATTTCAACGCCGACGATGTCCGCTGTGGTGTAGGGACGGAAGTACGGAGCTGTGCAGGTTCTGGCGATCCAGCCCGCGGCCGCCGCATCAGTACAGGCCACCACGGAGGCCGTCGGTTCCTCGCGGGCGATCTCCATGGCCAGGTTGGGACCGGAAACCACGGCAATGCGGTCCGCGGGAATTTCCAGCTCGTCGCTGATGACTTCGCTCATCCGGGCGTCCGTGCCGAGCTCCAGGCCCTTCATCAGGGACACCACCACGGCGTCAGGGGCGATCAGCGGCTTCCATTCACGGAGCTGGAGACGCAGTGACTGTGCAGGAACGGCCAGGACCACCAGGTCCGCGCCCGCCAGCACATCACGGACGTCCGTGGACGCCGTGATGCTGGGCGGCAGCTCGGTGTCCTTCAGGTACTGGACGTTTCGGTGGGAGCTGTTGATCTGCTCCACCACTTCGCTGCGGCGGCCCCAGATTCGGATGCTCCGCTGTTCCCCCGCTGCGTCCGCCGCATCGGCGAGGATCTTGGCGAACGTGGTTCCCCAGGAACCGGCACCCAGGACGGCGACAGACCGGGCGGAACCCTGGCGGCCTCCGTCAGCCATCAGGTGGCATCCGTAGCGTCGTCAGGATTTTTCTGCTCAACGAAGCGACCATGCGTGGCTTGGTTGTGCTTGGAAGGGTCCCAGCGTTCAGCGGGAGGCTCCTCCCCGCGGATGCCGCCCAGCAACTCGGTCACGGCGTCCATGATCGCCGCGGTGGCCGCAGTCAGCGTTGCTTTGTCCAGTGGCCGGTCGGCCCACTGGCTGAGGTCCACGGGCTTGCCCACCATCGCCCTGGACGTCCTGCGCGGGAAAAGGTGGAACCGCTTCGCATAACGCGGGAACACTTCATGCGCGCCCCAGTGCGCAATCGGTACTACGGGAATGCCCGCCTCCAGGGCGAGCCGGGCAGCGCCGGTGTGGCCCTTCATCGGCCACAGGGCGGGATCGCGGGTGAGCGTTCCTTCGGGGTAAATGATGATCGCCCCGCCGTCGGCCACAATCTCCTGGGCGAGCTGCAGCGAGCGATTCGCTCCCGCCATCGACCGTTCCACCGGAATCTGCCGGGTGGCCCGCAGGACACCGCCCAGGACCGGAACCTTGAACAGCCCGGCCTTGGCCAGGAAGTGCGGGGCGCGCTTCTGGTTGTAGAGCAGGTGACCCACGATGAGGGGATCGATTTCCGTGCAATGGTTGGGCGCGGCAATAAATCCGCCGGCGGGGAGGTTCTCAAGACCTTCCCACTTCTTGTTCATCATGGCGTTCAACACCGTGCGCACGATGGCTGCGACCACAACGAATGTGGCCTGGCTCTTGGCCGATTCCTTCACGTGCCCACCGCTACTTTGTCGAGGTGATGTCGAAATCGGCGCCGAGGCCGGCCAGCTTTTCGGTGAACCGTTCATAGCCGCGGTTGATGATGTCGATCCCCGTCACGCGGGACGTGCCGGAAGCGGCCAGCGCAGCGATCAGGTGGCTGAAGCCGCCACGCAGGTCCGGTACGTCGATGTCGGTGCCCTTGAGCTGGGTGGGGCCGGAGATGACGGCGGAGTGGAGGAAGTTGCGCTGGCCGAAGCGGCACGGCACACTGCCCAGGCACTCCCGGTGCACCTGGATGCTGGCGCCCATCCGGATGAGCGCGTCGGTGAAGCCGAACCTGTTTTCATAGACGGTCTCGTGAACGATCGAGACGCCTTCAGCCTGGGTCAGTGCCACCACCAGGGGCTGCTGCCAGTCGGTCATAAAGCCGGGGTGCACGTCCGTTTCCAGAACCAGCGGGTTGAGCTTGCCCCCGCGGTGGTAGAAGCGGATGCCGTCCTCGCCGATGTCCATGCCGCCGCCTACCTTCCGGTAGGTGTTCAGGAACGTCATCATGTCCCGCTGAGAGGCGCCCTCGACGAAGATGTCGCCGCGGGTCACCAGTGCTGCCGAAGCCCACGACGCCGATTCGTTGCGGTCCGAGAGGGCGCGGTGGTTATAGCCGCCCAGGTTCCGGACGCCTTCAATGCGGATGGTCCGGTCGGTCTGGACGCTGATGATGGCGCCCATCTTCTGCAGCACGGCAATGAGGTCGATGATCTCAGGCTCGGTGGCGGCGCCGGAAAGTTCGGTGATCCCTTCGGCGCGGGTGGCGCTGAGAAGCACCTGCTCCGTGGCGCCGACCGAGGGATAGGGCAGATTGATCTTGGCGCCATGCAGGCCCTTGGGGGCTGAGATGTGAATGCCGCCCGGGCGCTTTTCCACCACGGCGCCGAACTGGCGCAGCACGTTGAGGTGGTAGTCGATGGGCCGGTCACCGATCTTGCAGCCGCCGAGGTCCGGAATGAAGGCCTCACCTATCGCGTGGATCAAGGGTCCGCAGAGCAGGATAGGGATCCGTGAATCACCGGCGTGGGCATCGATCGCGGTGCTCGGGGCGGTCTTGGCCGCCTTCGGATCCAGGGTGAGGTCACCGCTGACGGGGTCCTTGACCACCGTCACTCCGTGCAGCTGCAGGAGCGAGGTGACAACCTCCACGTCCTTGATCTCCGGAACGTTCCGCAACACCGATGGCTCGTTGCCCAGCAGTGCTGCCACCATTGCCTTGGGAACAAGGTTTTTGGCCCCCCGGACGCTGACGCGGCCTGTAAGCGGGACTCCGCCGCGGATTGTCAGAACACTACTCATATACCGGTTTCCTTACGATTACTCGCCCCAAAATCCTTGCAAAGGCTCCAGCTAAGCATAGGAGGTTGCGTTACCGAACCGAAATACGGGCGCCGAAAGACTTCGGCGCGGCGCCGTGCAGGCGGCTCCGTCCGGGGCGGGAAATTCCGGGCTCCTTCTCAGGAAAGGCGGGCCGGAAGCGTTGTGGGCTTGAAGGCGGGACGGGTGGCCTCGTAGGCGGTGATGTCCTCTTCGTGCTGGAGTGTCAGGCCAATATCGTCCAGGCCCTCCAGGAGGCGCCAGCGCGTGTAATCGTCGATTTCAAACGGCGCCACGATGCTTCCGCAGCTGACGGTCTTGGACGGCAGGTCAACGGTGACTTCGGTGCCCGGGGCGTTTTCCAGTTCCTTCCAGATCAGCTCAATATCGTCCTGGGCGAGCTCGGCGGCCAGCAGCCCCTGCTTGCCGGAGTTGCCGCGGAAAATATCAGCGAAACGGGACGACAGAACAGTCTTGAAGCCGTAGTCCTTCAGAGCCCAGACGGCGTGCTCGCGGGACGAACCAGTGCCGAAGTCCGGGCCCGCCACGAGGACGGATCCGGCGTTGAACGGCACCTGGTTCAGGATGAAGGCCGGGTCCTTGCGCCAGGCGGAGAACAGTGCGTCCTCGAAGCCTGTGCGGGTGATCCGCTTGAGGTAGACCGCGGGGATGATCTGGTCCGTGTCAACGTTGCTCTGGCGCAGCGGAACGCCGATGCCGGTGTGGGTGGTGAACTTTTCCATGGCGGTCTCCTAGGCTACGTCGGTGCGGATGGCGGCGGACTCGGGCGCCGGATCGAGGTCCGACGGCGAACTCAGGGTGCCACGGATGGCCGTGGCTGCCGCCACCACCGGTGATACGAGGTGCGTGCGGCCACCCTTGCCCTGACGGCCTTCGAAGTTACGGTTTGAAGTCGAGGCGCAACGCTCCCCCACCTCCAGCTGGTCCGGGTTCATGCCCAGGCACATCGAGCAGCCGGCGAAGCGCCACTCGGCGCCGAAGTCCTTGAAGACCTTGTCCAGGCCCTCGGCTTCGGCCTCCAGCCGAACGCGGGCCGAACCAGGTACCACCAGCATCCGGATGTTGGGGTCCTTCTGGCGCCCGCGGATGATGTCCGCAGCGGCCCGGAGGTCCTCCATGCGTGAGTTGGTGCAGGAGCCCAGGAAGACGGTGTCCACCCGGATGTCCTTCATCGGCGTGCCGGCCTCGAGCCCCATGTACTGAAGGGCGCGTTCGGCGGCCGCCTTGGCGTTTTCGTCGCCGAAGTCTTCAGGGGACGGAACCTTGGCGGAGAGCGAAACGCCCTGGCCCGGGTTTGTGCCCCAGGTGACAAACGGCTCCAGCGTGTCGGCGTCCAGGTCCACCTCGACGTCGAACGTCGCGTCGTCGTCGGTCTTCAGCGTGTTCCAGTACTCGACGGCGGCATCCCAGTCCGCGCCCTGGGGCGCGTGCGGGCGGCCATCCATGTAGTCGTAGGTGATCTGGTCCGGGGCCACCAGGCCGGCACGGGCACCGGCTTCGATGGACATGTTGCAGATGGTCATCCGGGCTTCCATGGACAGCGCGCGGATGGCGGAGCCACGGTATTCCAGGACGTAGCCCTGGCCGCCGCCGGTGCCGATCTTGGCTATCACGGCCAGGATGATGTCCTTGGCGGTGACTCCCGGGCGCAGGGTGCCTTCGACGTTGATGGCCATGGTTTTGAACGGCTTGAGGGACAGCGTCTGGGTGGCCATGACGTGCTCCACCTCGGACGTGCCGATGCCCATCGCCAGGGCACCGAACGCGCCGTGGGTGGACGTATGGGAGTCGCCGCAGACAACGGTCATGCCAGGCTGCGTGAGGCCAAGCTGCGGGCCAACCACGTGCACGATGCCCTGTTCCGCGTCGCCAAGCGAGTGCAGGCGAACGCCGAACTCCGCGCAGTTGTTGCGCAGCGTCTGGATCTGCGTACGGCTCGTGAGATCGGCAATGGGCTTGTCGATGTCCAGCGTGGGAGTGTTGTGGTCCTCGGTGGCGATGGTGAGGTCAGGGCGGCGCAGCTTGCGGCCCGCCAGGCGCAGGCCCTCAAATGCCTGCGGAGAAGTCACCTCATGGACAAGGTGAAGGTCAATGAAGAGGAGGTCGGGCTGGGCATTGGCTCCTTCGCCGTCGCCTTTGCGCACCACATGTGCGTCCCAGACTTTCTCGGCCAGTGTCTTTGCCACGGCCATCTCCCTTCACTGCTGTTTGGCTGTTTGGTTCCACTGAACCAGCAGGGCCGCATTATGTGCCAGCCCAAAGATTTGCATCTCAGATAATGAGACGTCAATATCATTACATGGACAATTCTAGTGGAGTCGGTGTCATTGATAAAGCGGCCCATGTGCTTGATGCATTGGAGGCCGGACCCACCACGCTGGCACAGCTGGTGGCCGCCACGGGCCTGGCCCGGCCCACCGTGCACAGGCTCGCCCTGGCCCTGATCCATCACCGGCTGGTGAGCCGCGACATCCAGGGCCGGTTTGTCCTCGGCAGCCGCCTGGTGGAGCTTGCCTCCGCCGCCGGCGAGGACCGTCTCATCGCTTCCGCCGGACCAGTCCTGATGCAGCTGCGCGACGCCACCGGCGAAAGCTCGCAGATCTTCCGCCGCCAGGGCGAATGGCGTATTTGCGTCGCCTCCGCAGAACGCCCCATCGGCTTGCGCGACACCATCCCCGTGGGCACGAAACTCTCCATGAAGGCCGGCTCCGCCGCACAGGTACTGCTGGCTTGGGAAGACCATGACCGTCTGCTCGAAGGCTTGCAGGCCGCCCGTTTCACGCCCACCGTGCTGGCAGGCGTACGACGGCGGGGCTGGGGCCAGAGCCTCGGCGAACGCGAGCCCGGGGTCGCCTCAGTCTCGGCCCCCGTTCGGGGACCGTCCGGACGCGTCATCGCCGCAGTCTCGATCTCCGGCCCCATCGAGCGGCTCACCCGGCAGCCGGGCCGCCTCCACGCCGAGGTGGTCTGCAACGCCGCTCGGCTCCTCACCGAGGCTCTGCGCAAGAGCAACGACTGAGGCCTCGCCTCCGTCCAGGCGTGGCTGCCCACAGCTAGGCTGTCGGCATGAACAGCTACGCAGTCTTCCTCCGCGGGATCAATGTCGGCGGGATCAACATCAAGATGGCGGACCTCAAGAACGCCCTTGCATCGCAGGGGTTCGCGGAAGTCAAGACACTGCTGGCCAGCGGCAACGTGGTGCTTGCCAGCGACGAGGATTCTGCTGCGGTGAAGCGGAAGTTTGAAAAATGCCTGCGTGACGCGTTCGGCTACGACGCCTGGGTGGTTGTTCTGACGGTCCAACGGGTCTCCGAACTCGTGGTGGCCTGCCCGTATCCGCCGGACGACAAGGCAACGCACACTTACATCACACTGGCTTCGGACACCGTCATGCTCGATGAGCTGGAAGCGGCCGGCGCAGCCCTTGACGGGACTGAACAGACAAGGCTCGGTCCGGAGGCACTGGCCTGGCTGGCTCCGGCCGGCGGGACGCTGGACAGCCCCTTCAGCAAGATCTCGTCCAAGGCCAAGTTCAAGGCAACCACCACCACCCGGAACCTGCGGACGCTGGTCAAGGTCAGGGACGCTTCCGGATCCTGAATGGCTTGCGTCACCCGTTACACACGAAATGGTCCGTTGACCTAGAGTCGATCAGTACACATTTGTTGAAGCAACGAAGGGAATCGGCTTGGAGCCCACCGACTATGCCGCTTGGAAGCAACCACTTTTTAGGTGGGACTCCGTCCTCTCGTTTGTGGAACAACCTCGCTGGGCAGACGGGATTCATATCGTGACCCTGCCGAATGGAAACCACCTGGACGTTCTGCTTCAGTCTGATCCTCTGAGCGCGGCCAGAAAAGACTCCGTAGCCGTGTTCTTTTCCGGTGCATTGCCGAATAGGACGGGAAAGCTAGGACCTTACTTCTCCGGCGTTCGCGTGGCTCAGGCGCTTGGCATACCGCTGGTTGCCTTCTCGGATCCCTCACTCAATTACGACTCAAGCACTCCGCTCGGGTGGTACGCAGGATCTCAAGCAGACCACGCCCAAGACTCGATCACCGAAATTCTAAAGAGTGCCATCGTGAGGTCAGGGCGGGACCTGCTGCTTATCGGAGGGTCCGGGGGTGGATTCGCCAGCCTCTACTATTCTCATCGCGTGGGAAGCCAAGCATCAGCCTTTGTCTGGAATCCGCAGACTTCAATAATTGATTACGAGATCGGCGCCGTAAAGCAATATTTCAACGTTGCGGTACCAGATAATGATTTCTCATACGATGGAGAAGACAACAAGGAATTCATAATTTCAGAGATGGCCGCCGTTGGCATTGACACGGTTCTGCCTGAGATTAATGCCGGTCGAGTGCTTTATCTGCAAAACTCTACTGATTGGCATGTTTCAAAGCACTTGAAGCCGTTCTTGAGGCTGAATCAATATATACATCGTGGTAACGGATTCTATTCCAATGATATGGGTCACTCGGTTATTATATCTAATTTCGGAGCAGGCCACGCGGTTCCACCGCTTGAAATAATTCATTCAGCAATTCGAGAGATGTTACTTCCGGCTCGTAGCACACGGGCCATCTATAATTCTCTTATCGCATCTCGATCACTTTCTCACGAATTTCATGAACTTCCGCGCGATATGAGGACGGAATGGCAGGCGGCCGCACCGCTTGTTGATCTAGAGCTGACACGAGATCAGGACAGGCTCATCGTTTCCGTCAACTGGAAGGGAGGCCGTCCCGGAGCCGGTGGTATCAAAGTTTCATATAATGTCTTCGGTGATTCCAAGAGAATACAGCATTCAATTCTCACGTCCGCTTCATATAGTCTGATTATCATTTCTCCCCAAGATGCAGTGAGGGTCGAGGCAACCTTCGTCGATGGGTTCAACAATCAATTGGGTACTATCAATATTCCGGTTACTGACGCTCCGAAAATGCTCAATAAAAATCCTGAATCGGTACCAGCTAAGCACAAGCCAGCCCGGGAAATGGAATCGTCGATCGGCGCTGCCGAAGAATCCGCAACTCTAGGGCAGCAGTCACCCGAAAAGTCCGACCTCCGGATTTTCGTATACGGCAGTTGCGTGTCACGAGATGCCTTCGAAGAGCCTGACGCACCTGAGTTGGTTGACTATCGCGCTCGCAGTAGCCTTGGAAGCGCCTTCGGCCGTCCTACTGGCCTGGTTGAAAAGGTCTCCATTGAAAAAAATCCCAGCTCGTTCCAGCGCCGAATGGTCGGTACGGATCTAAACAAGGAATTAGCCCAGGCCATCAGGGCTTCAAACTTTGATTACCTTCTTATAGATTTTATCGATGAGCGGTTGCAGTTAATTAGATCGGAAGGCGGATATGACACCTATTCGCCGGAGCTAAGCAGGACTGGATTCGACGTTGCTGGCGAGGCGCTTGTCGAACCAGGTTCGGACGAGTATATGACCGCATTCATGATCGGGTGGCATAAACTTCTAGAGATCGTACCTGCCGAGAAGATACTGGTAAATCGCGTATTTTGGGCATCCATAGATGAAAGCGGTGCCGAACTCGAAGGTATGCCGAAGATACTCGATGGAAATAAACTTCTTCGGCGCCTGTACACCTACGTTTTGTCCTTCCCTGGAATTCGCGCAATCGATTATCCCGAGGAGACAATTCAAGCCGACCGAAATCATAAATGGGGCGTATCCCCATTTCATTTCTCTTCAGCATTCTATAGAAGAACACTCAAGGCACTGGAATTCGTAGCGAATGGATACCCAGAACCCCAAATAGCAGGTAGACGCCGAGTGTCCACTTCTGTTGTAGTGGAAACAATATTCTGTGACTATGAACAGAACTCGTCAATTCTCCAGAAATTCGCAAATCGCTTTTTGTATACATTGCAGTCGGTGGCGGGACAACAGCTTCCCGAATCAGTTGACTTGCGCTATGTCGTCTATCTCTCCTCGGATAAGGTCACGGAACGTCGGCAGTTTGAGACGCTGATTTCGTCCTACCCCGAACCGGTGGCCAAGATATTCCATTTCGTGACCTATGATCATCCAATAAATGGCTACGGCTATTCTCCGCAACATCATGCAGATCTCTACAAGAATCCAAACAAACATGCTCCGCGCCGCAATTACCTTTTCGATGCCGCTCTTAAGCAGATGCCACCTATTGAAAGCTGTCGGCTGATCCGAATCGGACTGGATGACGACGATATCTGGCAGCCCTGGCAGGTGGCAGAGCTCGTGAGGATAGCTAGTGCGGCATATGACCAATTCCCGTCGCACAGCCTTTTTGTTTTGGGGCTTCAAAACTCCTATCTTTGCTATGTAAACGGGGAAATTGAAGTCGATGACGTCAGATTGAATCGCATCCTGACGGGCAATAAGTTTATAGTAGGACCGATGGCCGAACTGGATGCCCTTAAAGGCTGCAGCCCGTGGTCCATACCGGAGGTGTTTAATGAGAACGCTCAAGATCGGATGAAGCGAGTTGGCTTGAAGATGCTTGAAACTTCCGATAACAAACCCGGGTGGGTGTACATGCGGTGGGGAGATAACCTCACTCAGTCCCGAAAAGACACATATTATGAACAGGTAATGAGTACTCGGAAATTAGCAAATATTCAGGAAATCCTGGCATTACAGCGGCCGGCCGAAATTCCCAATGCAGTACCAAACTTTCGTGTCCGTCCGCGCGCCTTCGAAGTTGAAGCGACGAGAGATCCCTACGGAGTCGTGAGAGTTACATCTAACAGATCATTCATGCTGGACCCAGCCTCCTTGAAGTATTCCGTGACCTTGACGGACGGAACAGAAACATTTGCCACGGTTGCGGACTGTGAGGCCGACATGGTGACAATCAATGAGGTGCCTGCCACCAGTGTCTTTGCTAAGGCCGTGCTATTTCGCGAGGGCAAAGCAATTTCCACCATACGCTCGCGGGGGCTTATTTAGGCATACGGTAGCCCGGCCCTTCCTTAGGCATTACGGCAACCCGCCCCTTCGCAGATGCGCGTGGCTAGGACGGTCTGACGCCACCACGGTGTTTGTGGCTTCCGTTGCGGCGTTGTGCGGCGGGAGCGAGGTCAAGGGCCTCTTTGAAATGGTAGCGATCAAGCAACCAACACCCCGAAGGGGCCCTTCGCATTTAGGGGCTCTTCAAGGTTCCCGGGGAAATAGGTTCGTGTTGTAGCAGCAGAGGACTCGTGGTCCTGCTGGGATGAGTGTTACTACGCATTCAACCTGAACAGGAACCACGAGCCTTGTTAGAGCCTACTGTGGCGGCTGAAGATGCTGCCAGCTTGATCTTCAACCTGCCTGATTACCGTGTCACCGCCACCGTCCAGCTCCCGGACGGGGCACGCCACATCACGGTGGAGACCACATTCCCGCCGGGCTGCCCGAACTGCGGAGTGATCGCTTCCCGGGTGAAGGAGCGCCGTTGCCAGCGGCTGCGTGACCTCCCGGTCGCCGGCGCGGTCGTGCTTCTCTGGGACAAGCGGCGTTGGTTCTGTGACGAGTACCTGTGCGAGCGGAAATCCTTCTGCGAGGCGACGCCGCAGGTCCCGCGCCGGGCCCGGTCGACGCGGCGGCTGCGGCAGACGGTGCTGGACGCGGTCATCACCTCGGGCCGGGCCGTGTCCGAGACTGCCGCGGCATTCGGGATCTCCTGGTGGCTGGTACAGCAGGTCATTGGAGACGCCGCGCTGCGCCTGCCCGACGTGGACCTCCTCGCACCCAGAATGCTGGGCATCGATGAGCACCGGTACCGGTCGGTGCGGTTCTTCCAGGATCCCGGCACGAAGGCCTGGACCCGGTACGAGCCGTGGATGACAACGATCGTAGACCTGGACCCCGGCCAGGTCCTGGGCATCGTGGACGGACGCGACCACAAGGGTGTCGGGGAATGGCTCTTCGCCCGGCCGCTGGACTGGCGGCTCGGGGTGCGGGTTGTCGCGATCGACCCGTCCGCGGCGTTCCGGAAGGCGCTGCGGATGTGGTTGCCGCGCACGGCGGTCTCGGTGGATCTCTTCCATGTGACGATGCTGGCCAACGATATGCTCACCACGGTCCGTCAGGGCCTGTCCCAGCAAGTTCGGGGCCGGCGGGGTAGGGCCACGGACCCGGCGTGGGCGAATCGGATGCTGCTGCTGAAGGCCGATGAGAACCTCTCAGAACGCGGACAGCACCGGCTGGCTGGCCGGCTCGCGGGCGTGTTCGCCGGTGATGATCCGACCGGCAGCCTCGAGGCCGCCTGGCACGTCAAGGAACAACTCCGCATCCTGCTCTCCACCGGCTCCCTCGAAGCTGCGGCCGCCGCGAAGACTGCCCTGGCCGACCTCGTCGAACGCGCCGCGATGCCGGGAACCAACAGGCTCTACCGGACAGTGTGCCGATGGTGGGCCGAGATCGAGGTCCGCATCGTCACGGGAGCAACGACGGCCAAGGTAGAAGCCAATAACACCGCAATTAAACACATCAAACGAACCGCCCGCGGCTACCGCAACCCAATCAATTACAAATCGCGTATTCTCTTGAGAAGTGCAGCCCGGACGGCAGCATGAGCAATCATCTCAGCAGACCATCCCCGGGAACCTTGAAGAGCCCTTAAACACACCCCGCGGGCGACACCATCATGAAAACCCTGGGCTAACAAGGCTCGTGGTTCCTGTTCAGGATGAATGCGTAGTAACACTCATCCCAGCAGGACCCCGAGTCCTCTGCTTGCTACAACACGAACCTATTCCCCCGGGAACCTTGAAGAGCCACCAACCCCCGCGTCGTCAAACGCAAGATGTCAGGCTGGCAACTCAAACGAATACCCAAACCCGCCTAAGTAAACGGTATTGGGGCTAACTCATCATCTTCAGTTCAGCACCGATGGTCTGATCGTAGCCGCTCTGCCCTCGAACACGTTCCGCCGCCGCCGATGACATACTTACGAAGGCGTCAGGATTCCGGATAATTTGTGCAATACCGCTCGCCATTCCCTCGGAGTCCTCTCCAGCTGCGAGAATTCCGCAGGAGGGGTCGACGAATTCTGGAATGGCTGTTACTGCAGTCGTCACTGGGACGAGCCCAGAAGACATCGCTTCGTCCCTGGATACACCCTGGGAATCCATTCGAGTAGGAGTGATGAACAGCCCATATTCTTTATGAATGGAAGAGATCTCAGATCGAGACAGGAAACGCTGTTCGATCGTCACATTAGCAAACTTCCTGAGTGGCTCAAGGGTCTGATCGAACAACACCCCATCACCAATAATCTTGATATCCATCTTGTCAAAAAAGTCTTCCTGACTTAGCAAAACAATCGATTCAACCGTGAGATCGTTGGCGTATTTTCGAGATGCGAACGGACGTATACTCAACAACTTAAATCGATGTCCCGGGACCTTGGGGACGTAATTGAACAACTCAGTATCGATATAATTGTGCACAATCGAGTAACGGCTAGCGGGGAGGGCAATTCCAACATCCTCCATAACTTCTTCGGCAAAATATTGTGAAACAAAGACAAAATGGACATTGGGGTGGACATCAACAAATACCCTCCTCCACAACTCCATACGAATCTCGCTTGCCACCTTGGCATCTGAACGCTCAGTTTCATTAGAGTAGTTAAAGTCCCGTCGATACCACGGCTGGACCTCCGCTCCGTGGATCCATATTGTGACACGGCCTGACTTGGCATAGTCGGACACAACCGGCCACATTTCTGGATCCAAGAAGTGGACGAGGACATGGTCCAGGGTGTGCTGTCCGAGAAAACGCTTCAAATCTGCGGCGCCTCCAACGTGAACATCAACGCCTTCAAATTCATAAGAGTGAGCCGCGGCACGCGGGTTAAGACAAAACACCTCGCAATCGACGCCGGCATCTTCATAACCCTTAACGCGGCTGTGGATAAACCCATTGCGGTACAAAGCGGCCGACGATGGGTAGACATTGGTCAAAATCAGTTTCTTGGGCCGAATGAGCAGCGGCGCCGTAGCTTCAGCGAAATCAACAGCCTCAAGCGCGATGCCCCGGAGGGTACAGGTGCCGCTGCCCTGAGCACGAAGACCCAAGAGTACGCTCGAGGCGTTGTCCGGCATCTGTACCTCGTGATTTTGGCCGGAGTTGAGTACCACGTGATTCATCCGATTGGCGTCTGCATCAAAGAATACGACTACGACCGACAATTTGAGGCCCGCGGATGCAATCGGATGAATTATAAGCGTCCCACCGTCGTCTAGGAGTAAGTCTCTCGGTATGCGCTCCCCGGCGTACACGTACGTATGTTTTGACGCCAACAAATCGGAACGGATCTGGAGGCCATCATCGGCCGCAGTAATAACAAGATGTTCGTTCCTGGATCTACCGCGGAACAGTTTAGCCAATTGCACTCCCTGCAGGCCCCCAAAGTGCATACCGGTCTCCCCCGCCGGGTTGATCGTCTCCGCGGTGCGTTGGATCGATTCCATCGAACTACCGATGTCGATATGAAGGCCATCTAAGTAGACAACGCTGTCAGCCAGAGAATCACGCTGGTAATTAAATCTGTCAATACGCAGGACTTTATCACCCGCAAACACTCCCGTGTTGCAGTCATTCAGCCACTCCATCAAGCTGATCTTGCCCAGGCCTGCCGGTCGGCAAATACTCGACCTTATAGGACTCGAAGGGGTCCAGATATATTCGCAAGTCCGGTCATGGGAGTCATGACCAGGTTGTTCTGACTTGCCCACAACCTCGGCGTCGCTGTAGAGAAACGCCAATGCCAAGTCAGTAATGTACTCCGGACCATACGCGTCGTCGACATTGAGGAAGGCAACAGCATCCTCAATGAATGTATATCCGGGTACTGACTCGGCGTCTGATTCTCTGAGAAACTCGACGCCATCTCTATTGCCGTATTCGCGAGTGTCTACTTCAGAACCCACGACCAAGGTTAGCCGCTTGTTCATCCACGACTGCTTCTGGAAAATTTCCAGAAGCCGCTTCATCGATTCGTTGTTGTCTGCATGGCCGACAATTCTTACCCATGGCAAGTGCCGTTTTACACGGCCGCCCCAAATCTTTTCGGCTACATATTCCAGACGGTTAGCGGTTGTGTGTTCGCACAGCACCTTCCTTAGAGCCAGCAGACGCTTGTACGCGGCTATGACTGATGTCTTGGAAGAGTCAGTAGGGTCCAAGAGCAACCTGACTTGCCGCTTGATTTCAGGGACATCATCGCTGGAAACGACTAAATCTCCGAACATGAGACGAAGACCGCGCGAGTAGTTGCTCACAACATGAGTGTTGGACACCATGAGATCAAGGGCTCGCCTCGCGTACATGGTTTGCGACTGTTTCACAGAATTGAGATTGATACCAAACTCAAAACCCTTGTACGACTTTTCAACCTCCGCGAAGGGCAGATTACCGTGGATGAGATCTTTGTATTTTTCAGGGAAAAGAAAAGCTGGGTCATTTCCCCCAAACCTTCTGTCAAATATTACAGTTTTGCCAACTTCTCGGGTCGCGTCGATGATTGATTCGAAGTTCTTCTGACGTTCTGGATAACGAGCGTAATACGTTCCAGCAAAACTGAATCCGGGTAGCCTCGGAATAGATTGGACAGGACTGTGAAGTCTTGGTTCGCCAAAAAATGGAAAAACATAAACTTCGCTATGATCGAATTTACTTTTATAACTCTCCACGCTGTCGAAGTCTGTGGTAAAAACCAAATCAAAAATTGAGGCAGTACTCACGAACGAATTGTAGTGAACTGGATCTTCCTTGTTCCAAAACGCAGTCGGGATGGAGCGGGCTTTGCACCAAGCGACGAGCTCGATCAGCTCAGGCGACAGATGGTTGATTTTTCCGCGCCATGCGCCACCGTTGCCTTCCCATGCAGATTCAACTATGAGGAGGTCGGGACGAGACTTCTCAATATCCGATGCCCAGTTCTCCACCGATACCGGGAACAGCCTGCAAGCCTTAGTGAAAGCGTGCGTTGTGAATTCATCCATGATTGCCGCTACGCGTAGGCTCGAAACGTCGTTGGTTTCGGGCATTTTCCAAGAGGGAAAAGTAGACCTCGTAGATTCGGCACCCCCGGGTTCCTCGCCTTGGGCTTCATACGACATGTCGAGCCGACCACGCAGGACTGAAAACGATCTCAAGAGCGCATCTCTATCGCCGCGAAGCGCGGACATAGCCTGTTCTTGTCCCTTGGCCGTTTGCTCCAGGAGATCTTCAACTTCACGGAGCCGTAGCTCAAGGTTGGTCCGCTCTACCTGGAGATGTCGAATATCCATAAGCAGGAGGGAATTTCTTTCCGAAGCAGCGATCTCTGAGTATGCAACAGCTGTGTTATTTTCTTCTCGGCTCATTTTGCTGTTCCCCCATTATTCAGCTTGCTTTCTACAAAGATCGTTCTTGGCAAACGCCAGATGAGAGCAATCGCGGCCCCCGGATTCTTCAGCGAAGAAGTGATAAGTCGACCAATTCTCATAGAGCTGGAATCCTGCAAACTCCTGATTCTTGAACGCTCTTGGGTCAAAATCTCCAATGCGGTGTCCAGGCGTCGCGCTTTATCACGTCCGAAGGTTTCCTTCTTAACCATCGTCCGGCTGTATGAAGCAACCTCATTCTTCAGCCGCAGCACCTCCGCCTCGAGACTACCCGCAATGGCTTCGAGCTCGGAGACCTGCAGCAGCAATTGTGTATTGAGAGCGGAAGATTCCTCCTGCTGCACTTCAGAAGCCGCCGTTGCCTTACGTGAGCTGGCCTCAAGATCCGTGATGATGCGTTGTAGGTGATCCTGCTCGGCACGTTGGATTTCAAGCTGTATAAGTGATCGCTTCTCTACATCGTCGAGAAGGACTTCGAGGGACTTTTTGGATCTTAGGCTGTCAGCCCGAACTTGCTGAAGTTCCTTGCGTGCCTTATTTTCCCTCTTTTCGGAGAGTTCGACCTGTGCAATGAGCGCCCGTTCAGCTCCGGCGAATCTTAGCGCCAACACTTGCGAAGAAGTTCGACCGCCATCCCCGGGCTGCATCAAACTTGGATCAACCGAGTCACGGTCGGAGTCGTTCTTCATGTGTTCCTTCTTCAGCTTGTTCGCCGGTTACGTCTAGAGCGACTGCAGCGTCGTACCACGGCCCGAATCCAGGCACAGAGACTAGCCCGCTTGGTAAGGCATTGATGACTCCATTCAGGTTATCGGAAATCATCCAAAGCGTTGACTCTGAGTCAGCCAATGGCGGGCTCAATGACACCAGTTCATTGGCGGAAGTGCTCTACGCCACATTCTGGGCGTAGTGCTTCGAACTGAGCTAGCGCTCTGCCGCCTTCAGCGCCGCATTGAAAGACGCGAGCCTGCTGACCTCAACTTCCACCGGCTCCACCACCAAGTCCCGGGCAACCTCGCCCACCGCTGTCCTCAGCCGTTTCCTGGCCCTGGCTGCACGCGCCCTCGCGGCTCCGGCGCCGATGAAGTTTCCGGTCAGCGCCAGGAAGATCCCCAGCACCAGCCCGCCGGCAATCATCAGCGTCGGCACCGGCCAGCCTTCCACCTTCGGAACCTCAGGGACAGGCAGTTGGAGATATCCGAGCCCAGCCAGCACGCCAAGCCAGCCCAGGCCGCCCATGACCGCCAGCAGCGCGAGCCACTGGACCACGTTGAACACTCCCCACCACCAGGACTTCCGGGACGCCATCAGGTCCGTGCCCGCGATGGCCTGGTCCAGGGCATCCGGTATCGCTTCCCGTCCTTCCCGGGCAGCACCCCGGATCGCCGCACGCCACGGTCCGGGTGCGCCCGCACTCGCCGCGTCCGCAAACTCACGGACAGCAGCATCCGTCCGGGCACGTTCCGGGGCGCTCGCCGCCGGGAGCGATGTCCGGTTCAGTTGGGACGGCGAAGAACTTCTCAGATTGAGCCGGCGGAGCGGATCCGGCCGGAACCGCACCAGCCACCGCGTCGCCGGCCACCCTGTGCGGCGGGTCGACTCAATGCGGTAGGACCGGGCAACGGCGTCGACCACCACGGGCACGTTGGCAGCCGTGGCCAGTTCATCGGTGAGCCGGGACCTTGACGCCGGCCTGATACCGGCGGCTTCCCCAACGCCTGAGGCTGCCCGGAGCTGCCCGGAGGCCCGCGAAACGTCAGCGGCCAACCGCTGCGAAAGTGCCTGGCGCTGCACCACCACATGTCGGATGGCGCTCCGAACCTTGTCCACGCCGGTCCCCCTCAAGGCGGACGCTCCCAGGACCTGAATTTTGCCGAGCCCGTCGTGGGCAAGGATCCCCTTCAGGGACTCCAATACAGGCTGCACGTCCCGTTCAGGCAACCGGTCCACCTGGTTGAGGACCACCAGGGTCACGGCTCCATGTGCGGCCAGGGGCGCCAGGAAATCGTTGTGGACTGCCGCGTCGGCGTACTTTTGCGGATCCAGGACCCAGACCAGGACATCGACCAGGCCAACCATGCGCTCCACGATCTCGCGGTTCGCGGCCCTGGTGGAATCGAAGTCAGGCAGGTCCAGCAGGATCAGCCCCGTGCCCTCGTCCGCGAAGCCTGCCACGGGCTCGGCATGGTGGCGGTTGTGCACCTCAAGCCAGTCCAGCAACGGCTCACTGCCGTCCGCTCCCCAGACACCTGCCAACGGTTCCGACGTCGTGGGCCGGCGGGCAGCCGCCGTCGCGATTTCAGCGCCGCTGACCGCGTTGAAAAGTGACGACTTGCCACTGCCGGTGGCACCGAAGAACCCAACAACGGTGTGGTCAGCCGACAGTGACCGCCGGGAGCTCGCGCGTTGGAGGAGCTGGAACACCTCCTCGAGTGCGGCATCCGGCAAGACGCCTTCGGCGAGTTCGCGGGCGTCATTGAGGGCTTCGAGCCTGCGGTCCAGCTGCGACGCTTCGCGGGCAATGCTGTGGCGGCTCATGCCTTTGCCGCCAGCCGGGCCAGGGCAGCGGCGTGCTCGGTCAGGCTCCGGCCGGTGTCCGCGCCGCCCTCCGGCAGGCATTGGAGGAACTTCTGCTGCTCTGCCTGCAGCAGCCGTTGGCACCGGGCATGGAGGTCATCCCGCGCCGTCCGCGCAAGCCGGCGGACTGCGTCTTCGCCGAATACTGCCTCAAGCAATTTCTGGCCGACGACGGCGGTGCCGCCCGCCACTCCGATCTCCAGCCCGGTGAGGCCGGCGGTCATGGAAAACACCACGATCATCAGCGAGGCACCCAGTCCGTTGATCCCAAAGGAAAGCCATCTGGCCTGCGTACGCTTGCCCTGCCCCTCCGTGCGGATCAGTTCCATCAGGCCGGCCTGCCAAGCCCTGATCTCCGCTGCCGCCACCTCGGCAAAGCCGGGGCTGGTGCCGGACAGATCGTCCGTCCCCAGGAGCCCGCGGCCGGCCGGGTCCGAGCGCCACCGTTGGTCGGTTTCTTCGCCGGCGTTGGCGGCCTCATCCAGGATGACGGCCTGCAACCCCGTTTCGATGGCGGCCTCAACCCGGACGGCCGGCGTCGGCTCGCCCCGGAAGAACGCTCCCACACGGTCCCGAAGCCGTCCAATGTTCTGTTCCAGCGCCCGGAAGAATTCCCCCGTTCCGACGAAGTCCTGCCAGCGCGCCAGTACCTCCCCGCGAAGGAGGGCGCCGTCCTTTGTTGCGTCCAGGATCCGCGTTCCGGCATCGCGATAGGCGGCCTCAGCGTCTGCTCGGAGCGAGGCCGCGGCCCGCTCCTGCCCCTGGACCGCGTGCGCCACGGTGCCGACCCGCCCGGCCAGCGCCTTCACCGTCCCGTTGAGGGTACGGCGGGCAATTTCGGACCGTCCCGGGGCGTCGGCTGCGAGGTCCTGCAGCCAGCGCCGCAGCGGCTCCGCGGCGTTCGTTGGCAGCATACCGAGATGGTCCAGGTCTGTCTCCGGCACAATGAACAGTCGGGCATCGCCGAGGCCCTCTTTCTGCAGCAACGCGCGGAGGTCGGCGCTGACTTCGGCTTCCGCCTCCGCCGGCACACGGTCCAGGACCACGGCCACCATGATGTCCCGCGAGGACGCGTCCAGGAGAAGCTTCCACGGGACCGCGTCCGCGTAGCGGTTGGCAGTGGTCACAAAAACCCAGAGGTCCGCGGCGGCGAGTAATTGACCGGCGAGCCTGCGGTTGTCGTCGGAAATGGAGTCGACGTCGGGAGCGTCAAGCAGCGCGATCCCCTGCGGAACAGCCTGGTCCGCCACCAGCACCAGGGAGGAAATGGCCTCCGCATCGGGTGTTGCGCCGGCCCGGCTGGCCGGGACGGGTTCGGTGGAGACGGTGCCCCTGATTCGGTTGAGGGTGGGAAGCACACGGTGGCCTTCGAACCAGCCGCCATCGGCCGGGTGGTGCAGCAGAATGGGCTGCCGGGTGGTGGGCCTGATGGCGCCGGAGCGTGTGACCGGGTGCCCGACCAGGGCGTTCACCAGCGTTGACTTGCCGGCGCCCGTGGAACCCCCTACAACGGCGAGCAGCGGTGCGTCCAGGCTGCGGAACCGCGGCAGGATGTAATCGTCCAGCTGGGCGACTGCGTTCCGCGTGTCCTGGCGCGCCTGTTCGACATCCGCAAGGGCCAGCGGCAACGACACCGCGGAAAGATCCTCACGCACCGCCTCAAGCAATGCCACGGCTGGCTCCGACGCCAGATTCGGCGGGCCAGGCTGCGTTTTCGGTGCGCGGACAGGCAGCGGAGGCTGCGTGGGACGAAGCCCGTCTGAGGAGGTCACAGCATCATCATGCCAGTTGCGGTAGCTTTTCCACCGGGCTCCAGTTTTGTCCTGTTACCGGCAGGGCGGGCTCCACAACGAAAAACGGCCCCGGGCTGATGCCCGGGACCGTTCGTTGGTGACCCCAGCGGGATTCGAACCCGCGTTACCGCCGTGAGAGGGCAGCGTACTAGGCCGCTATACGATGGGGCCGTGTACTTCCAGGAAGTTTTCACCTCCACCCGGCGCCAGGCCGGTTTGCTAAGTGAGTATTTCATACACTCAGCGCGTGTTTCAAATCGGCGAACCCTCCTGAAACCACTGATTTGCCGCGGTTAGCCTGCGACCAAACAGAGCTGGGATACCAGGACTCGAACCTAGAATGACGGTACCAGAAACCGTAGTGTTGCCAATTACACCATATCCCAATGATACTTTCGGGCCGGAGTTTCGGGCTTCAAGCCGCGCTCCGTGCGCCTCAGCACGAGAAATTACTTTACCCGAGACTTTGGGCTGGCACAAATCGGCGCCGACGGCTTGAGCGCCGAAGCCCTTGCCAGATCACTCGGAATAAGTTTACTCTCGGTAAGTTACCCGAGAGTAACCACCCTCTGCCTTTGCTGCAGGCACTTCGGAATTTCATTTTGCGTCCGGACTGCCGACCCTGGTTCAGGTGGGTGGCCTGCAGCTTTCACTGCTGGCAAACCGTCGAGAGGACCCACCGTGACACAAAGTCGTGCCGCCGCGCCCACCAAGACCCGAACCCGGGCACAGCAACTCACTATTGCTGCCCTGGCCCTGATGCTTATTGCGCTGTTTGCGTTTTACACCCTGGTCACCGGCAGGATCACCGACGGATCGGCCAAACTCCTGGACGGCGCGGGCCAGGCCTCGGCTGGCGCTGAGCAGCTCAAGGACGGCGCCGGTCAGCTGGCGGCCGGTGCGGGCTTGGCAGACACCGGTGCCGGCAAGCTCTCCTCCGGCGCCGACAAAGTCTTTCTGGGTGTCAGCGAGAAGCTGGCCCCGGGCGCTGAAAAACTGCAGGCCGGCGCCGACCAGCTCGTCGCTGGCGCCGTCAAGATTGAGACTGACGTCAACAACAAACTCGCGCCCGGCGTCTACAAAGTGGACGATGGTGCCCGGAAGCTCGCCGCCGGAGCCACCCAGCTCGCCGCTGCACTGACGCCTACGGCCACCGGAAACGCCGAGAACAACCTGGCGGACGGCGCTACGGCGCTGGACGCCGGTGCGGCCCGCCTGGCCTCCGGAACCGGCGAGCTGGCCGCCGGAACGGCCCAGCTGAAGGGCTACCGGGGAGCGAACAACTCCCCCGAGGCAGGTACCGGCACGGCAGCCTTGGTGCAGGCCCTTGAGCAGCTGGAGGCGGCAGCCTCGGACCCATTTCGGGGACTGGTGCCGCTGTCCGTTGTCAAGGACAAGATCGCCAAGATCACCGCTGGGGCCCACAAGCTCGACGCCGGAGCGCAGCAACTGCAGGCTGGCGCCGGGAAGCTCAATGACGGAGCGGCACAGCTGCATACGGGAACAGGGCGCCTTACCGCCGGCTTCGCCACGCTTGGTGAAAAGCTCAACAGCCGCGATCCCAACAACCCGGGCGTTGTGCTCGCTACAGAACTGCTGGCCGCCGGAACCTCCCAGATCCGCACGGGAATGGACGGCGTGCCCGGCAATGCCGACCGCCCGGGCCTGATCAATGCCGTGGCCAAGATCACTCAGGGCAGCTCACGGCTGGCGGACGGCACGTTGGCTTTGAATGCCGGCATCAAGGGCGATCCGGCCGATCCCGGAAACCCCGGCCTGCTCCAGGGCTCACAGGCACTGGCTGCCGGCGCTTCGGAGCTCGCCACAGGCAACACCAAGCTGGCCTCCGGATCGACAGAGTTGGCGACCGGGGCCGAGAAACTTGCTGATGGAAACGCCCGGATTGCGGATGGCACGGACACCCTGTACTCCAGCGCAGCTGCCATCTCGCCCACCAGCATGGTGGGGAAGTCGGATACCGCCGTTGCCCTCGGCCTGGTTGCTGTGCTCGTGTTCGGATCCGTGGGCATCTACATCGTCCTGTGGAACCGGCGAAGGCTGCAGGACGACAGCTAAGAGTATTGCCCTCGGAGTCCGGTTCCGGGCGGAGAGCTTTCGGCGGCAAGACGGCCTCCGGGCACAGTCCGGCTAGTAGGCCGAAGCCACAAGATTCAGACTCGTCACGTTCGGCATCGACAGCTTGAGGATAGTCAGTGGTTGGCCAGCGGAGCCCGTATCGGGAGCAGGTACAGCCGTCAGAGTGGAACCGGCCGGGACGCCGTCAAGACGGATGGTGATGCTTTGCCCGTCCCGCCGCAGAACTGCGCGGTTCGTCCCTAAGCTCACGCTCGCATCCGTGATCCATTGCCAGGTCATACTTCGCGCAGTGGTGTTCCTGACGGCATCTGTAATGGTCATGCTGGTTGTTCCATGCTCGACTGTCCGCGTCGCCACCGTGGTTCCAGGCAGGGCCTGCCGCATATCCACATCAGCTGACCTGGAAGAGATGCGCTTGATAGTGCCGACAGCCGTGCTCGGCTGGTTTGTGCCTTCGAAGGCAAGTGTTGAGTGCGCTGCGGTTGTCGGCTTCCAGTACGACATCCGCTGGCTCGCGGAGTAATACCCCGGTCCAGCCGGCAACATCATGCCGGGGTCAACTGACCATTCGATGCCCTTTCTGAAGAAAGAGACGGTTCCAAGGTCCATGTGGGCGTGGTTTGCGGCGTTTGAGCCGCCCTTTAGCGTTGCAGTGCTGCCAGGTATATGAATGGCGGCAAAGCCGGTGTGAGGATAGACGGTGGACTGTTTGGCCGGGAGGGACCCCGGCGCAATCCGCCACCACATAAGGTAGGCGTCGGGCTTCTGCGCGAAGCGACCGGCCACCCATGCCGCCACGGAGGCGTCGCCTCGCACTCGGGCGTCCCACGCCGGCATCAGTCCGCTTAGCTCCTTCGGCTCTGCGTCCGCGAACGGACTCGGCCTGCCATCCGGTCCTGTGCTGTTCAGGGCATAGTCGGAGACCTTCTCCAGAGAGGGCATTGCCACCGGCAGACTGACGTATGCGTTGGGGAGCGTCGAATACAGGACCGCAATCGCCCGGCTCTGGTAGGTCCAGTATCCCGGACCCTCCTGGGTCCCGCCGTCCGCTGTGATCATCTTCAGCGCCGGCTGGATTGACTTCAGTGATTCCTGCGCCAGGGCCGCCGCCATTTCCGGCCATGCTTTCAGGAAGACTGCCGCCGCCGTGAAGTTGGCCGCGTTGTGAATCGCCCCCAGATTCGTCGGCCCCTTAACCCAAGTATCGCGGTCCTCGAACAGGCACGTCTGCGGCCCCAGCCACCGTACTAGTACCGTTTCGTCCAGGCCCGTCAGCTTCACCCAGTCAGCGGCACTCGACGCCGCCAGCAACAGATGGGACGAGGCCAAGGTACTCATTCCCTCCGGACCGGCCAGCAGGATGCGCTGAGTGTCCGCTCCCAGCACATCCCGGGCCTTGGCGTCGTTTCCGGACAACCATCCATACGCCAGCCGGGGAGTACGCAGCACATACGCCGATCGCAATTGATCCAGACTCAACTCCACGCCCGCCTCGTTCACTGCCGCGCGAAGCAGCTGCCGGTGAACAGCCCCAGTAGCAGTGTCCGCTGAGGCACCTGCAAGGGAATCTCGCAAGATCTGCTGGTTGGTTGCGACGCCTGGACCGTCGGTCGGGAGCGCGGGCCTGAAGGCGGGCGGTGCCGCTGGCAATGCACAGCCGCCAGCAAATCCAATCAGGCCCGATACCGCCGGAATGCTCCCTGTCCCCTGTTCCAGAGCCGCCACGTAGGTAGGTGATGCAAGTGCCGGCGCGGGCACAGCCTGCCCCACCGCTCCCAGCTGTCTGGAGGTGTCGGCCGAGAGCTGTGTGCTGAAACCACTGGTGCGCGCTTTTTGCGCCTCATACGTCGACGCTGTGATCTTGCCCGCCGTCAGGTCCGCGAGGGCAGTCGTCGCTACCAGTTGCTGCTTTGCCCGCAAGTCCTTCAGCACAATGAGCTGTTGTCCGCCCTTCTTTACCGTTGCCGCACGGAGCACCTCAGCCTTCATCTTCACTGCAACGGCATCCATTGAACTCTGCGTAGATGCTGCCGTCAGCTGGCCGCCCACAACTTTGAGCAGCTCCAGCCCCGATGCAATGGCTCCCTTGATCACAAGCCCGTTGGCCCGCGCCAACTTCGGAACATAGTCACGCGAATCAACATAATCCTGTGCCGCAGAATACTGGGCCTGCCGCAACGCAGCACGCTGCTCGCTCAGCGTCGCAGCGAATGCCGGAGGCGCAAGTAGGCCCGAAATGGCAATAACCAGCACCATGCCCGCCGCCAGGCCGGTCTCCAAACTGATCCGCACAATAGTGCGAACGGAACGGCTGCGAAATCGTGAGATTCTGCCTGTGCCACGGCTTTCTCGTTGATTTTTAGATGACTGCTCGTACATCGAAACCCCCCGGACACCAGTGCGGTTCAGGGTCAACGGACGGGCCAACCCCAGGACAGAAAGGCGCAGGTGTCAGGGCACAATAGGGGACGGCTCATTGAGCATTGACAGGAATCAATGCGGACAATGACGGCCGCTCGATAATAAAAACCCGCAGACAATAAATCTGTCCACGACGACAACTGCGTTTACTGCATCCCTAGGAATTTCGATCCTATGAAGTAGCGGATGAAGCCGCACGAGTGTCAGGTACGCGAATAGCGCAATGGGCAGCACTGAGTGCGCGTCAATGTGTACTCAGGGGAAAATCGGCACCACCTGCGCAAAGCAACCAGGCAGTTGAATGGAGAGCCGGCTGGCGGTCAGTCCCAGCGCCAAAGTCAGCCCAGCAGCTGCCCCAGCGAGCTGACCTCGTGGCCGGAGAAATCCGGTGCCGGCTCCCCCACTCTGTTGAGCCAGACGCCTACAAGGCCTGCCGCCGTCGAACCTTCTGCGTCCAGCATCCTGTTGTCCCCCACATAGAGGGTCTCTTCCGGGGCAGTCCCCAGCAGGCGGACGCCTTCGAGGTAGATGGCGGGCTCAGGCTTGGCCACCCCTACGGTGTCCGTGCCAACCAGGCGCATGACGCGCTCCAGGCCGGCGCCGTCGAGCTTGGCCCGCTGGTAGTCGTGCACGTTGTTACTGACGGCACCGTAGGGGATGCCGGCTGCATCCAGCAGGTCCAGGAGCGGCAGCACGTCCGCGAAGGCCCGCACATAGGTGGGCTGCAGCCGCCCGTAGGCCGAAAGCCACCGGTGCGATTCTTCGCCGTCGGCAAGATCCACCCCGAAGTGCCCCAGGGCGGCGCGTCCCCGGAGGAGGCGCTGGTCGTTGAAGGTCAGCTCCCCCGCCAGGTACCTGTCGTAGTAGTGCGTGGTCTCGTGCGTGAAGATCCTGCCGAAACGCTCCCACCCGGTCTGGTCCAGACCGGGCAGGAGGTGCTCGCTGACCTCGCGCAGGGCGGTGGTCATGGCGTATTCAAGATCCACCAGGGTGTCGTCGATGTCGAACAGGACGCCCCGGATGGTCCCGAAGCGTGTGCTCAGGACGCCGCCAGCCGTGGTGCCGGTGGTAGACATCAGCCGCGGAAGGTGCGGAGCCGGCTCAGGGACGAGTCCTTGCCCAGGATCACCATGGATTCGAAGAGCGGCGGGGAGATCCGGCGCCCGGAGATGGCGGTGCGGACGGGACCGAAGGCCAGCCGCGGTTTCATCTCGAGGTCCTCCACGAGGGCCTGCTTCAGGGCCGTCTGGATGTTCTCCGGGTTCCAGTCCTGGAC
Organism: Pseudarthrobacter adonitolis; assembly: GCF_055412845.1. Lineage (NCBI taxonomy): Bacteria > Bacillati > Actinomycetota > Actinomycetes > Micrococcales > Micrococcaceae > Pseudarthrobacter > Pseudarthrobacter adonitolis. The sequence continues at coordinate 115,221 of NZ_JBVAYW010000003.1, forward strand.
AGGCTCGAGGGCCGCAAGCGCTGCGTCCAGGACTTCGGTCAGGTTGGCGGGCAGCCCCTTGCGGGCATCATCGGCGACGTCGATCGCGTTGTCGGCCTTGAACAGGAAGGCAAGCATCTCCGGGGCCTCCCCCAGCAGGGTGATCCGCTCCTGGACGAGGGGTGCAGCCTCGGTGAGGATCTCTTCTTCCCTGTCTGTGAGGATCTCCCCTACCAGGTCCGCGGCCCGGAGGTACGGCACCAGGCGCACACGGAAATCGGCGGTCTCGAGCATCCGGACGTGGGTGCCGTTGATGGCTTCTGCCTTCTTGATGTCAAAACGTGCCGGGTTGGCCAGCACATCGTGGATATCGAAGTGCTCCACCAGCTGCTCGACGGTGAAGATGTCCTCGTCGGCGCTCAGCGACCAGCCCAGCAGGGACAGGTAGTTCAGAAGGCCTTCAGGAACAAAGCCGCGCTCCCGGTGCAGGAACAGGCTGGATTCGGGATCGCGCTTGGAGAGCTTCTTGTTGCCCTGGCCCATGACGTAGGGAAGGTGGCCGAATTCGGGCATGTACTCCGCAACGCCAATGGCATAGAGGGCGCGGTACAGGGCGATCTGGCGGGGCGTGGAGCTGAGCAGGTCTTCGCCTCGCAGCACGTGCGTGATTCCCATCAGGGCATCGTCCACCGGGTTCACCAGCGTGTACAGCGGCGCGCCGTTGGCACGGACCACCGCGAAGTCCGGCACGGAGCCGGCCTTGAACGTGATCTCACCGCGGACAAGGTCCGTGAACGTCAGGTCCTCGTCCGGCATCCGCAGGCGCAAGACAGCCTGGCGGCCTTCGGCCTTGTACTGGGCCAGCTGTTCCTCGGTGATGTGCCGGTCAAAGCCGTCATAGCCCAGCTTGGGGTCCCGGCTGGCCGCACGGTGGCGGGCTTCGATTTCATCCGGCGTGGAGTAGGACTCGTAAATGTGGCCGCCGGCCTTCAGCCGCGCGATGACATCCTGATAGATGTCGCTGCGCTGGGACTGGCGGTAGGGCTCGTGCGGGCCTCCCACCTCGACCCCCTCGTCCCAGGTGATGCCCAGCCACTTCAGCGCGTCCAGCAGCTGGTGGTAGCTTTCCTCGCTGTCCCGCGCCGAGTCCGTGTCCTCAATGCGGAAGACCAGCGTGCCCTTGGTGTGCCGGGCATAGGCCCAGTTGAACAGCGCCGTGCGGATCAGGCCCACGTGCGGGGTGCCCGTGGGTGACGGGCAGAACCGCACCCGGACCGGGGTATCGGCAGTGACGGACGGGATGGCGGCAGGGTTCAGCGCGGAGGCAGTAGTCATAGTGGTTCCAACTTTACCCGTCAGCGGCGGACCACCGGGTTGGACAGGCGACCGATGCCCTCGATCTCCACGTCGTAGCGGTCCCCCGCGGTGACGAGGTCGACGCCGGCCGGCGTACCGGTCATGATGACGTCCCCGGGGAGCAGGGTGAAAGCCCGGGAAACGATGGAGACGATTTCGCGGACGCCGCGGATCATCTGGCTGGTGCTGCCGTCCTGGCGCAGTTCGCCGTTGAGCCAGCCCTTGATGGCCAGGTCTTCGGTGTCCAGCTCGGTCTCGATCCAGGGCCCGAGGGGTGCCGAGGTGTCGAAGCCCTTGGCCCGGGCCCACTGCAGGTCCGTTTTCTGGACATCGCGGGCGGTGAGGTCGTTGCCGCAGGTATAGCCGAAGATGACGTCGTCGACGCGATCTTCCGGGACGTCCTTGCAGATCCGGCCGATGACCACACACAGCTCGGCCTCGAACGAAACTTCCTCGGAGAATTCCGGCAGCACAATGGGGTCGCCGGGGCCGATGACGGAGGTGTTCGGCTTCAGGAACAGCAGCGGCTGCTGCGGGACTTCGTTGCCCAGCTCGGCCGCGTGCTCGGCGAAGTTGCGGCCCACGCCGATCACCTTGCTGCGGGGAATGATCGGCGCCAGGAGCCGGACGTCTTCGAGCTTGTGCTTGACGTGGGTGCGCTCCACCCCGTTGAAGAAGGGGTCGCCGTTGATGACAGTGATTTCCTCACTGCCGGGCCCGCCTTCAACAACGCCGTAGAGGGGATCAGAATCGACTACAAACCTGGCAATACGCATGGTTGCTAGCCTACCGTCTTGAGCGGCCACCCCTGCCGTTGCGTCACGTCTTGCTGTCAGGCGTCAGACTGCCCACGCAGGTAGTCAAGCTGCGCGGCAACCGACATTTCGGCCGCCCGCCGGACGGAAGGTTCGACGTCGGCGTACACGGCGTCTGCCACGTCCGCCACCGTAGCGTTCCCGCCGATCCGGACCAGCGCTGCGCGGATCTGCGCCAGCCGCTCGTGCCGGTGCTCGCGGTAGGCGCTGGTGATGGCCTCCAGGGAGGGCAGCACCGGCCCGTGGGCCGGCAGGACGGTGGCCTGGCCAAGGGCTTCAAGCCGGTCCAGGGACTCGAGGTAGTCCCCCAGCCTGCCGTCCGGGTAGTCCAGCATCGTTGTGCCGCGGCCCAGGATGGTGTCGCCGGTCAGTACGGAACCGTGCTGGCCGTCGTCGGGAAGGTGAAAGCAGACGGAATCGGAGGTGTGGCCAGGCGTGGCCAGGACCTGGACCGTCACTCCGGCCGCCCGGATGGTTTCACCGTCCTGCAGGGGCTCGCCCCCGCCGTGGCAGTGCCGGGGGTCGGCCGCACGGACCGGGGCGCCGGTGAGCTCATGGAGCCGCAGGGAGCCTGCAGTGTGGTCGGTGTGCCGGTGCGTCACGAGAATGACTTCCACGGAGCCTACGTCCGCGAGGCGGCGGAGGTGGTCTTCGTCCGCGGGGCCCGGATCCACCACCACGGATGTATTGGCTCCGGGGGCAGAGATCACGTACGAATTGGTGCCGTCCAGGCTCATGGGCCCGGGGTTGGGTGCCAGGAAGAAAGCCGTCAGTGGGCTGCAGGTATGGAGAGAGCCGCTCGAGGTGGAGTTCACTGCACCATCTTCGCATCAGGCCTCCCACGTGGCAGAAGTTCCGTGAGACCACCGACTGGAGCGAGGCGGTGGACGGTGTCGCCGAGGATTTCCGGTAACGATCAGCACCCTGAAACCGGTCTCCCGCAAGGCCCTCAAGAATGCTGCCCGGAAGGCTACCCGCCGCTGAGGACCCGCCTCAAAGTAAAAGGAAGACCCATTAACGGACGACGGCGGTTGCCCGGCGCTGTGTTGAACTTCCCACAGTGCCGGCCAACCGCCGTCGTCATTTCCTGCGTGCGTTGCCTGCCACCTAGGCCAGGCGGGTCAGCCAGCCGTGGGTATCCGGCACCGTTCCGGTCTGGATGCCGAGGAGCTGTTCGCGGATGGCCATGGTGGTCTCCCCCGCCTTCGCGTCCTCGGAGCCGATGAATTCGGTGGTGTCCTTGAGGACACCGATCGGGGTGATCACCGCTGCGGTGCCGCAGGCAAAGACCTCGGTGATCTGGCCGGATGCCACGCCGTCACGCCATTCGTCAAGGGTGATCTTGCGCTCCGTCACCTCGCGGCCCATGTCCTTGGCAACCTGCATCACGGAGGAGCGGGTCACGCCTTCCAGGATGGTTCCGCTCAGCGCGGGAGTGGCCAGTGAGCCGTCCTTCATAACGAAGAAAACGTTCATGCCGCCGAGCTCTTCCACGGCGTCATCGTTGAAGTGGTCCAGGAACAGCACTTGCTTGCAGCCGTTCGCTTCGGCTTCCTGCTGGGCGATCAGGGAGGCGGCGTAGTTGCCGCCACACTTGGCCGCACCGGTGCCGCCGCGGCCTGCGCGGGCGTACTCGCGGGAGATCCAGATGGACACCGGCTTGAGCTCGCCGCCGAAGTAGTTGCCGGCGGGTGATGCGATCACCCGGAAGGACACCTCACGCGCGGCCCGGACACCCAGGAACGCCTCGGTGGCGATCATGAACGGGCGAAGGTACAGGGCCTCGCCGTCACCGGCGGGAACCCATTCCTTGTCCGCCTGCACCAGTTCCCGGATGGCACCGAGGAAGTATTCCTCGGGCAGTTCCGGAAGTGCAAGGCGTCGCGCCGACTTGTTCAGGCGGGCCGCATTCGCCTCCGGACGGAAGGTCCAGATTGAGCCGTCAGCGTGGCGGTAGGCCTTGAGGCCTTCGAAGATCTCCTGGCCGTAGTGCAGCACCGCGGCAGACGGATCCAGGGAGATGGGTCCGTACGCCTCAACGCGCGCGTTGTGCCAGCCACCCTCGCCTTGCTCGTCCACGCTGTAGTCGACGACGGCGGTGTGGTCGGTGAAGTAATTGCCAAATCCCGGGTTTGCCAGGACGGCTGCACGCTCTTCAGCTGACTTCGGGGTTGCCGAGAGCTGCTGGTTAAATTCGACGCCATGGGCGGTCTGAGTCATGGTTCCTCCACGATCGGCTGCCTTGTGAATGTGGTTCAGCACTGAACCGCAGGGCAGCATTTGGTGATTCGAAACAAGCTTACGCCCGTTGGCAGGACCTCCAGGCCCGGCCTAGAGCGCTGCAGCGATGGCATCCCCGACGGCGCTGGTGCTGCGGGCGCCGCCGTCGCGGGTTTCGACGTCGGCGACCACCGCAGCTTCGATCCTGCGGGCCGCGGCGGTGTAGCCGAGGTGGTCCAGCAGGAGCACCGCAGACAGAATGGCCGCGGTGGGATCTGCCTTCTGCTGGCCAGCGATATCCGGGGCAGAGCCGTGGACGGGTTCGAACATGGACGGAGCGGTGCGGTCCATGTTGATGTTGCCTGACGCCGCCAGGCCGATGCCGCCGGTGATGGCTGCAGCCAGGTCAGTCAGGATGTCGCCGAAGAGGTTGTCAGTGACAATGACGTCGAAGCGGGACGGGTTGGTGACCATAAAAATGGTGGCCGCATCAACGTGCAGGTAATCGTGGGTGACCTCGGGGAATTCCTGGGCCACCGCCTCGACGGTGCGCTTCCACAGGTGTCCGGCGTAAACCAGGACGTTGTGCTTGTGCACCAGGGTCACATGCTTGCGTTCCCGGGCGCTGGCGCGGCGGAAAGCGTCGCGGACAACGCGCTCCACGCCATATGCCGTGTTCAGTGAGACCTCGGTGGCCACCTCGTGGGGCGTGCCGGTGCGAAGGGACCCGCCGTTGCCCACGTAGGGCCCCTCGGTTCCTTCCCGGACAACGATAAAATCGATGATGCCGGGATTGGCCAGCGGGCTGCCGACCGTTCCGTACAGCCGCGACGGCCGCAGGTTGACGTAGTGGTCCAGGCTGAAGCGGAGCTTGAGCAGCATCTCCCGCTCGATGATGCCGGACGGAATCCGGGTATCGCCGGGGGCGGCACCTACCGCGCCGAAGAGGATCGCGTCCCGCGTCCGCAAGTCGGCGAGGACCTCATCCGGAAGGGTCTCGCCGGTGGCCAGCCAGTGCTCGGCTCCGAGCTTGTAGTGGGTCTGCTCGAGGACAACGCCTTCAGCGGCGACGGCCTTTTCAAGGACTTTCAGTGCCTCGGCAATGACCTCTGGGCCAATGCCGTCACCGGGAATGACAGCGAGATTGATCGTGGATGCGCTCATGCTCCAAGAATATTAAGATCATCCGCATGCCGGACAATCAGTCTCATTTGTTGAGACGGTGGAGTGGGTCCTCCGGCGAGGCCACCACCACCACGTTGGTGCCCCAGAAATCATCGGTGTAACAGGAAATGAGGACCAGCCTGTTGGGTGCCACTTGCCAGATGGGGCTGTCCTTGAGGCCGGACTTGACGTAGGTGGTCACTGAATCCACCCGGTAGGCCACTTCGCCCGTGGCAGTGGCCACTGTCAGCCTGTCCCCTGCTGCCGCATGGGTACTGAGCCGGTTGAACGGCGCGTCTCTGTCCAACCAGCTATGGCCGGCGATGTAGGTGGTGTTGACCGAGCCGGCTCCGGGCACGCCGTAGGGCGCCAGCCAGTAGCCGTCCACGGTGGGGGGCGGCACGATGGTCCGGGTGGTCTGGTCCTCGCCGGTGGGTTCGAGCGGATGTACCGCCACATCGATGTCTGCGGCCGGGTATATCAGCCTCTGGGGTGGCGACGCCGCCGGACCGGCAGGGACCGGGACGCTCGTGGCCGCCGAGGGTGCGCGCGTGGGTGATGCTTGAGCCGGTGCCGTCTGGTGCACAGCAACCCCGGTCACCGCCGGGGAAGTCCCCGGCCCGGCCAGCAGCGGGAGAAACGCGAACGCCAGGTAGGCCAGCACGCCACAGAGCGCAATGAACACGATACTTTTGGCGCTGAAGAGCCTTCCCCGCCCGGCTTCGGGCAAACGGCCTGCCTGATCCTGGGACGAAGTTGATTCCGATGAATGATCGCTGTCCATGGTTACCCCGCAGGTCAGTCGGACTTACCCGGTTGGCCGGCAGGCGCCGTGCCCTTGCGGCCACGGCGCCTGCCGGTGATTCAAACAGCGCCCCTGCGGGCGCCAGTAGCCGGCGTCATTCCTTCCGAGGCCGGGACGCTGGACCGCTTGCCGACAGAGTCTTGCGGGCGGCTACCCCCGCTGCAGCGAGCAGCATCACGACGATGCCAGCGGCCCAGGGGGCAACCGCAAGGTCAGTCGAACCTGCCACTGCAGTCTGGACATTGAAGCCAGGGTTGTTGGCAGCTACGGCACCTCGACCCGCAGGCGTTCCGACAACTGCCCCAGTGGGATTACCCGGCACAACTGGCGTCACTCCCGGCGGCACTACTGGCGGAACGACTGGTGGGACGACTGGTGGGACGACTGGCGGTACCTTGGTGGGAACACAGCCGTGTTCAAAGGTGGCCTGGCCTTCGGCCGTCCAGTTCTGGCCGCCCGGCACGATGGTGCCGCTGTTCGGCGGGATGATGTCCTCACCGTTCTGGTGACCGGAGCCGGCGTGGCCGTTCAGCGCATGCAGGTCCACTGTGATTTCCTCAAAGGGGTTGGTGGTGGAGCCGGTGGCGTGGCAGATGGTGATCTTGTGGCCGCCATTGCCGTTCGGCGGCTCGCCGGGTGCCGCGCAGCCGGCACTCCAGATGTCGACCATGTCAAGATTCTGGCCTCCGGGGAGAATGTTGCCCTCATTGGCCGGAATGATGTCTTCGTCGTGCTGGTGGCCTACGTGGCCGTTGAGCCCGTGCAGGTCGATTGTCACTGGCACATACGGGTTGGTTGCCGAGCCGGTGGCGTGGCAAAGGGTGATCTTCTCTTCGCTATCTGGCGATGCGATCGCCGGTGTCGTGGCCCCCAATAGTGCAAGGCCCATGACACCTAGTGCGGCAAGGATCCGTTTCATTTCCGTCTCCGTCCATTATCTGGTCCAAACTGATCAGACAGGTGGAAGAACGGCGCCATCCCCGATACGGAGGGCTAAAGGCAAACGGACAGCATCGGGGCGACGGTTCTCCCAGATGCGAATCATCAGTTTGCTAACCAGATAAGGCTAGACAGACGGACAGCATGGTGTCTCCAGTACTCAGTACCCGCCTTCCAAGGCGGGCCCTACTGACCGGTACGGAACCCTACTCAGTCCGGGCCGGCACAGGAGGCCCGCCCGGACTGCTTCTAGGCTTCTGCCGGCTCCTCGTACTTGGGAAAGACGGGCGCCGGGGCCGGCAGCGGCGTTCCGGCGACAATCGGCGTAGTGAGCGCGGAGAACTGGCGGGATCCGCCGTCGGGCTGTCCCAGGGTGTCCAACAGTGCGGCGGTGGCGGTGGGCATCACGGGCTGGGCCAGGATGGCCACGATGCGCAGCACTTCCAGCGTCACGTACAGCACGGTGTTCATACGTTCGACGTCGGTCTTCCGCAGCACCCAGGGGGCTTGCTCGGCAAAGTAGGCGTTGGTGTCCCCCAAAACGCCCCAGATGGCCTCGAGTGCGCGGCTGAATTCCTGCTTTTCGAAGGCGGCGCGGGCCGTCTCCAGAAGCCCGTTGGCCTGCTTCAGGATCGCGGTGTCTTCAGCCGTGAAGGCGCCCGGAACCGGGACCCGGCCCTCGCAGTTCTTGGCCACCATCGACAGCGAACGCTGCGCCAGGTTGCCGAAGTTGTTGGCCAGGTCCGAGTTCATGCGGCCCACGATGGCCTCGTGGTTGTAGCTGCCGTCGGCGCCGAACGGGACCTCGCGGAGGAAGAAGAACCGCACCTGGTCCAGGCCGTATTGCGCCACGAAGTCTTCCGGCGCCACCACGTTGCCGAGGGACTTTGACATCTTCACGCCGTTGTTGTGCAGGAAGCCGTGGATCATCACGCGCTTGGGCAGTTCGATGCCGGCGCTCATCAGGAACGCCGGCCAGTAGATGGCATGGAAGCGTGAGATGTCCTTGCCGATCACGTGCACATCGGCGGGCCAGAACTTCCTGAATGATTCCGACTCGACGTCCGGATAGCCGACGCCGGTCAGGTAGTTGGTCAGCGCGTCCACCCAGACATACATCACGTGCTTGTCGTTGCCGGGGACGGGGACGCCCCAGTCGAACGTGGTGCGGCTGATCGACAGGTCTTCGAGGCCGCGCTTGACGAAGCTGATGACCTCGTTAAAGCGGGACTGCGGTGCACCGAACTCCGGCTGGGCCTCGTACAGCGCCAGCAAGCGGTCCTGGTAGGAGGACAGCCGGAAGAAGTAGCTCTCCTCGGCCGTCCACGTCACCTCGGTGTCCGTCTCTTTGGAGTGCCGCACGCCGTCGTCCTTTACAACGGTGTCGTCCTCGACGTAGAAGGCTTCGTCCCGGACGGAGTACCAGCCCTCGTACTTGGACAAGTAGATATCGCCGTTGGCTTCCATCTTCTTCCAGATGGCCTGCGACGCGGCGTAGTGGTCGGCGTCCGTGGTCCGGATGAAGCGGTCGTAGGTGATCCCCAGCGCGGCGTGGGCAGACTTGTATACTTCCGCGTTGCGGTCCACCAGCTCCTTGGGCGTGACGCCTTCTTTCTCGGCCGCCTGCGCAATCTTCATGCCGTGCTCATCCGTGCCCGTCAGGAACATCACGTCAAAGCCGTCAAGCCGCTTGAAGCGCGCCATGGCGTCGGTGGCGATGTACTCGTAGGCATGCCCGATGTGCGGAACACCGTTCGGGTAGGTGATGGCCGTGGTGATGTAGAACGGGCTTTTGTCTGTTGCGCTCACGTGCGGACGATACCTTTGGTGCGAAGGGTCAGGGCTAGATCAGTTCAGTCAGCGTATCGCTCAGGCGGACCAGTTCGTGGTCGTGTGAAGCGACCAGTACTGCGATTCCGTCCGAGGTGGTGTCCTTGAGGATGCTGATGATGCGGTTGGCGGAGGCTCGGTCCAGGCTGGCCGTGGGCTCATCAACCACCAGCACACGCGTGCCCAGGATCAGGGCGCGGGCGATCGCGACACGCTGGCGTTCACCACCGGAAAGCTGGGCCGGACGGTGCCGCATCCGGCGGCCCAGGCCCACCAGGTCCAGGAGGTCCTTGGCCATATCGCGGCGCTGGTCCACCTCGCCGTCGGGCACTGCCGGCAGGAGGACGTTTTCGAGGGCGCTCATGCCGTCGATCAGGGCACCGCCCTGGTCGACGTAACCGATCAGGGCCCGACGGCGGTCGGCGATTTCGTCGTCGCCCATGCTTTCGAGGGAATCCCCTTCCCAGAAGACTCGGCCCGACGTCGGCAGGGTCAGGCCCGCGCCCACTGTCAGGATGCTGGTCTTGCCGGATCCGCTTCGCCCGGCCACGCAGTGCATCTCGCCGGCGTGCAGCGTGAGGTCGAAGCCCTCCACGACGCTGACGGCTTCGGCACCGCCCTTGCCGCCGCCGTAGCGGATGGTGATGTCGCTCAGTTCCAGCGGGGTCCCGTGGTCCGCGGCCTTGACGATGGTGTTGGCACGGGTCTGCAGGGGCGCCTCAGCCGAGCCGGACCTCCGGCTCCGGTGAACATTCGTCTCGTTTGTCATTGGACCACTTTCGTTGCAATCGGTATCCAGCAAAGTACAGCCACCAGGCCGGCGACTCCTGCCCACAGGGCGGCATACGGGGCAAGGAGGAGCCCGATGCCCAGCGCGCCCAGTACGCCCAGCGGCAGGGCCAGCGTGCCCACCAGGGCGTTTTCGAAGAGACGGACCTGGCGGAGCATGTCCGGGTTCCAGCCCATGGCTTCGAGGATGCCCAGGTACTGGCGTTTGGCGTTGAGCTCAAACCTGCCGGTGACCAGGGTCAGAACCAGCCCGACGGCGACGCCGGCGAGGGCCAGAAGCATGCTGGGCAGCGCCACGCTAGCTGCAGCCAGCCCGCTGAGCGCACTCGCTCCGGCCACACGGGGGATGTCGATGAGCAGAGCAACCAGCCCGCCCACCGCGGCTCCGAACACGCCTACTGCGACGGCCAAGGACAGGGTATTGAATTTGTTGGTGCTGAGCTGCCGGTTGGCGAACGTCAGCGGGGAGTCCACCGGGATCAGCCGCTCGTCGTGCTGCGGTTCCTGGTCCACCTCATCACGGTGACGCAGCTGTTGTGCGGCGAAGAAGGCCGCTGCCGCGTACAGGACCAGGACGGAGACCGAGACAATGGCTGTGGTCACGCTCCAGCTCACCAGGCTCAGGATGATCCCGGCCACCGCGAGCAGCACAGCGCCGACACCGAATTCCTCGAGCACCCAGTTCCTGATGCGCAGCTGGGTCCAGCCCATGGCGCGGAGGGTCCCAGCTTCGCGTTTGCGTTTCCGGACGTAACTGACGGTGGAGGCGCCGGTCAGCAGCGCGGCCCCGCAGAGGGTGAGGAAGAGCAGCGTGACGTTGGTCCCGGTCAGTGAGCCGGAGACTGCGTCGGCGGCGTTCTGCCGGACCCAGGACTGCTGGACGGTGCCCAGCGCTGACTCCTTGCCGGCGTCGTCCTTTGAGTATCCAGGGACAAAAATGCTGGCGTCTTCACGGGCGGAGCCGGCCACGACAGTGGCTTCCAGACCCATTTCGCGGATCTCGCTGGCGAGCTTTTCGACGTCGGGCTGGGCTTCCTTCCAGCTGCCGGGAGCCTTGGCCCGGACACGCACGGCGTCGATCACGGCGGCGTTGTCCTTGTAGCCGCGCGCCGCGGCCAGGCCGTAGAAGTCGGTGATGGCGCCGGCCGACTGGCTTGCCAGTCCGGTGGCACTGAGTGAGGGCTTGAGTTCGGTAGCGGCGACCGTCTTGCCTTCGGCGTCCTTGGTGAGGGTAAAAGGCGTGGGGTCGTAGCCGCCCAACGGGAGGCGGTTGACGTCGCCAGCGGCCTTCTCGACGGCCGAGGGGTCAAACGTGCCATAGACCATGGCCAGCGGAGCCGCGAGCTTCTCCCCTGTTGCCAGGTCTTCCCGGTAGGAGCGTTCATCCACGGGTTCACGCTGCGTCTGGTCCACCGGGGCGCCGTTGGCACTCTTCTCCGGCAACCGGTTCACGGTGACCCAGCCGCTGGGAACGGCGGTTTTCTGGACGGCGCCGTTGGCCGCGGCCTCGCCGTCGGTGTACTTTGGCGCGGCAGCGAAGTCGGTGCTCCACGTAGCCGGGGTGTAGAGCCCCTGGTTGAAGTTGCCGGCGCTGCCGAGGAGGCCGGAGTGATCGGTGGAACCGGGCCAGGACAACGCGAAGGGGTCCTTGGACACAAACGGCAGGTAGTCCTTGCCGAGGGAGCGAGTGGCGGTGCCGACTTCCTTGACCACCTTGCCCGCGGCGTCGATCTCCTCGATCTTGACGTTGTATTTAAGGTCCAGGGAGGTGCCGGAACGGACAATCAGGGGAATGGCCTGCGAGTCCGCGGTGAGCTGCCCGCTTCGCTTCGCCTGCTGGTACTGCGTCATCAGCGGTGCCCAGTACTTGAGTTTGACGCCGAGGAAGTCAGGGCCTTCGTTGAGCTCTTCCCGGCTGATGCCATTGGTGAAGAGGCTTTCGAAGTGGCGGCCAATGGCACCGGCGTTCCGCGCGTCCGCGGGCGGGGCCTTCTCCAGCGGGGCCAGGAAGTCACCCGCTGAGCCCAGCAGTGCGCGCTCGGAGACGGGGTCGACGGCGACCACGGACTCGGTCACTTCGGGCGACAGCGGCAGGGACACCGAAAGGTTGAACAGGTTGTGCTCGGAGCCGCCCGCAGGAGCGGGGAACTTGATGCCCGTCTCGCCCGTAGGAGGGGCGATCCGGATGCTGGTGCCTCCGGCCGTCTGCTCTTCGACCAGGCGGGCCTTGCCCAGGCTGCCCTCGGCGGTGGACTTGAAAAGGGTCTGCTCGGAGACGCCGTCGGAGCTCACGGCGCTGGCCGTCAGGCGGTAGCTCTTGGCGGAATCGCTGAACACGGACTCGGCGGCGGGCCATTTGCTGGGTTCCGTAGCGCCGGCGGCCTGGTCGGTGGTGGCCGTGCCTGCCAGTCCGGAATTGTGGCCAAGGTAATCCATGGCGTCGAGCCGCGGCGCTTCCAGGTTCTGCGTCACGCGGGACACCAGGCTGATGGGGGCCGCTACGGAGGTTCCGGAAAGCTTCCGGATGTTCTCGAGCTGGTCAAAGCTGATACCGCCGCCGCCGTTGGCGATCTCCGGCTGCATCAGCCCCCCGGAGCCTGCCTTGGCTCGGACCAGGACGTCGTAGAGCCCCCGCGAGTTCTCATCCACCGTCCGGTTAAGCGCGGCCTGCGACTGGCCTTGGACGAGGACCGACAAGCACATGGCTGCGATCAAGATGGCCGCGGTCAGCAGCAGCACTTTGCTTCTGATGAACCTCTGGACGGCGTTCATTGGGCTCCCTGAAACCTGGATTGCGTGCGCACACCGGGATCGCAGGCGGCGGATATGAAGGATTTCCTGCCTGGTGTGCAAAAAGTATTGGCCGGTCTGCCGGCGTGGTCCCGAAACAGGACCTAGCCATTGTAAGCAGACCGGCCAATCATACGTGGCCGACCTTAAGCTTCGGTCACGCGTCGTTGATGGCGGTGCGGTTCTTAGTCCTCGAGGTCCACTTCGCGGACCATCACGGCGCCGATGCCTGCCTTGATGGCGTCAAGCACCTGCTGCGGAACGGAGCTGTCGATGGTCAGCAGGGCCAGGACCTGGCCGCCTTCCGCCTGCCGGGCTACCTGCATGCCGCCGATGTTGATGTTGTTCATGCCCAGGATGTGTCCGATGGTTCCGATCACACCCGGCCGGTCGGCGTAGGAGACCACCACCAGGTGCTCGCTGATGGGGATCTCGACGTCGTAGCCGTTGACTCCGACGAGCTTCTCCACCTGCTTCGGGCCCGTAAGCGTACCTGCCACGGAGATCTGGCTGCCGTCGCTCAAAGCACCCCGGATAGTCAGGACGTTGCGGTAGTCCTCCGCTTCCGCCGTCGTGATGAGGCGGACGTTGATGCCTCGCTGTTCGGCGATGACGGGAGCGTTGACGTAGGAAACCTGCTCCGTGACGACATCGGCGAAGATGCCCTTGAGGGCTGCAAGTTCCAGGACCTTGACGTCCAGCGCAGCGATCTCGCCGGCCACCTCGACGTCGATCTGGGTCAGGGAGGCGTGGGTCAGCGCGGTGAAGATCCGGCCCAGCTTTTCGATCAGCGGGATGCCCGGACGGACGTCGGGCGCGATCACGCCGCCGGCCACGTTCACGGCATCCGGAACGAGCTCGCCGGCCAGCGCCAAACGTACGGACTTGGCAACGGAGACGCCTGCCTTCTCCTGGGCTTCATCGGTGGATGCACCCAGGTGGGGGGTGACCACCACGTTGTCCAGGGCGAAGAACGGCAGGTCCGTGCTGGGTTCCTTGACGAAGACGTCCACGGCTGCGCCGGCGATCTGGCGGTCCTGCAGTGCCGCATAGAGCGCCTCTTCGTCCACGAGGCCGCCACGGGCCACGTTGACCACGTAGGCGGTGGACTTCATCTTGGTGAACGCGTCAGCGCCGAGCATGCCGACAGTTTCCGGCGTTTTGGGCATGTGGATGGTGACGAAGTCCGACTGGCTCAGGAGCTCATCCAAGGTGACGAGCCTGACGCCGAGCTGCGCGGCGCGGGCCGAGGTGATGTACGGATCGTAGGCGAGGATTTCGGTGTCGAAGCCCTGGAGGCGGGCAGCAACAAGCGCGCCGATGCGGCCCAGGCCGATGATGCCGATTTTCTTCTCGAAGAGTTCGATGCCGGTGTACTTGGAGCGCTTCCACTCACCGTTTTTCAGCGCTGAGCTGGCCTGCGGGATGTGGCGTGCCAGGCTCAGGATGTGGCCCACCGTCAGTTCCGCTGCCGAAATGATGTTCGACGTCGGGGCGTTGACCACCATCACGCCGGCCTGTGTGGCGGCTTTGATGTCAACGTTGTCCAGGCCAACGCCGGCGCGGGCGATGATCTTGAGGTTCTTCGCGGCGGCAATGGCTTCGGCGTCCACTTGCGTGGCGGAGCGGACCAGGATGGCGTCCACGTCCGCGATGGCGGCGAGCAGCTGGGTCCGGTCGGCGCCATCGGTGTGGCGGATCTCGAAGTCCGGGCCGAGGGCCTCGATGGTGGCGGGCGAAAGTTCTTCGGCGAGCAGTACTACGGGTTTTGACACGGCTGATCCTCTGCGTTGCAGTCCTGGGGATAGGAACAAGTCTAGGCTGACGGAAAGGCCGGGCTCACATTGTTAAGTGTGAGCCCGGCCTCACTGTTGCACGGTGAATGGCGCCGGAAGGGGAGACTTAGCGGGCTGCGGAGCCCTCTACGTAGTCCTCGTCCGTCTGCTGCCAAGCGAACAGGGAGCGCAGCTCACGGCCTACGGCCTCGATCGGGTGCTGCTCAGCCTTGGCACGCAGGGCCTTGAATTCGGCGCCGCCGTTGTCCTGGTCGTCGATGAAGCGCTTGGCGAAGGCACCGCTCTGGATGTCGGCGAGGACAGCCTGCATGTTTTCCTTCACCTCGGGGGTGATGACGCGGGGGCCGGAGACGTAGTCGCCGTACTCGGCGGTGTCGGAAACGCTCCAGCGCTGCTTGGCGATGCCGCCTTCCCACATGAGGTCAACGATGAGCTTGAGCTCGTGAAGTACCTCGAAGTAGGCGATCTGCGGCTGGTAGCCGGCTTCGGTCAGGGTTTCGAAGCCGTACTGGACCAGCTGGGACACGCCGCCGCACAGGACGGACTGCTCGCCGAAGAGGTCGGTTTCGGTCTCTTCGGTGAAGGTGGTCTTGATGACGCCGGCGCGGGTGCCGCCGATGGCCTTGGCGTAGGACTTGGCCAGGTCCCAGGCTGCGCCGGTGGCGTCCTGCTCCACGGCGATGATGTCCGGGATGCCACGGCCCGCTTCGAATTCGCGGCGCACAGTGTGTCCCGGAGCCTTCGGGGCGATCAGGATGACGTCAACGCCCTCCGGCGCCTCGATGTAGCCGAAGCGGATGTTAAAGCCGTGGGCGAAGGCCAGTGCCTTGCCCGGGGTCAGCTTGTCCTTGATGGAGTCGTTGTAGATCGAGCGCTGGTACTGGTCCGGCGCCAGGATCATGATGACGTCGGCCCATTCGGCGGCGTCAGCAACGGTCAGGGCCTTGAAGCCGGCTTCTTCGGCCTTGGCGATCGACTTCGAGCCTTCCTTGAGGGCGATGACAACCTCAACGCCGGAGTCGCGCAGGTTCAGCGCGTGGGCGTGGCCTTGGGAGCCATAGCCCACAATGGCAACCTTGCGACCCTGGATGATCGACAGGTCAGCATCGTCGTCGTAGAACATTTCAGTCACTTGGGTAACTCCTCTTGAGTGGATTCACTGGGTAATCAGTCTGTGGGTGTTGCGGTACTGCACGGGCATTGCGCCGCAGGTGGGGCCGTGCCCCGCCTTACTAAGCGCTGCGCAAAGCCCTGTCACTCATGGAGCGGGATCCCCGTCCAACGGCCAGGGTGCCGGACTGCACAATTTCGCGGATGCCGAAGGGCTCGAGCACTGAGAGCAGCGCCGTGAGCTTTTCGGGGTGGCCTGTTGCTTCAATGACCACGGAGTCTGTGGAGACGTCAACCACTGAAGCGCGGAACAGGTCTGCAGCCTGGGTCACCTGCAGACGAGTTGCGGCATCCGCACGTACCTTGACCAGGATGTGGTCTCGCTGTACGGAAGATTCGGAGGTCAGCTCAACAATCTTGATCACGTTGACCAGCTTGTTGAGCTGCTTGGTGACCTGTTCAATGAGGTCACCATCGGCGTCGACGACGACGGTCATCCGGGACATGCCCGGAACTTCCGTCGGGCCCACGGCCAAGGAGTTGATGTTAAAGGCGCGTCGGGCGAACAGGCTCGCGACGCGGGTCAGTACACCGGGCTTGTCTTCAACCAGAACGGACAGTGTGTGGCGGGTCATGTTCAGTCCTCCTCTTCCCATTCCGGGGTCATGTTGCGGGCAACCTGTATCTGGTCGTTGCTCACGCCGGCGGGCACCATCGGCCACACCATGGAGTCGGGGCTCACCACGAAGTCGATGACCACGGGGCGGTCATTGATTTCGAGGGCCTTCAGGATGGTGGCATCAATATCCTCGTCCCGCTCGCAGCGGAAGGAAGCACAACCGTAGGCCTCCCCCAGTTTGACGAAGTCCGGGATCCGGACGGTCTCGTGGCCGGTGTTGAGGTCCGTGTTGGAGTAGCGGCCCTCGTAGAACAGGGTCTGCCACTGGCGGACCATGCCCAGCGAGGAGTTGTTGATGATGGCAACCTTGATGGGGATCTTGTTAATGGCGCAGGTGGCCAGTTCCTGGTTGGTCATCTGGAAGCAGCCGTCGCCGTCGATGGCCCAGACCACGCGGTCCGGCTCCCCCACCTTGGCACCCATGGCAGCCGGTACGGCATAGCCCATGGTGCCGGCGCCGCCTGAGTTCAGCCAGGCATGCGGACGCTCGTATTTGATGAACTGCGCCGCCCACATCTGGTGCTGGCCAACGCCGGCAGCGTAGATGCCTTCCGGGCCGGTCAGCGCGCCGATGCGTTCGATGACGCGCTGCGGGGCGCTGAGCCCGTCCTCCGGCTCGGTCCAGCCCAGCGGGTAGGTTTCCTTAAGGTTGTTAAGGAAGGCCCACCACGTGGTGAGGTCCGGCGTGCCGGCGGATTCGAACTGTGAGCGGACCGCCTCGGTGAGTTCGGGGATGATTTCCTTGACGGATCCCACGATCGGCACGTCGGCGGTACGGTTCTTGGAGATTTCGGCGGGATCAATATCCGCGTGGATCACCTTGGCGTTCGGCGCGAAGGACTTCAGGATGCCCGTCACCCTGTCATCGAAGCGGGCTCCGAGCGTGATGAGCAGATCGGACTGCTGCAGCGCCGTGACGGCGGAAACGGTGCCGTGCATGCCCGGCATGCCCACGTGCTGCGGGTGGGAATCGGGAAACACGCCGCGTGCCATCAGGGTGGTGACAACGGGGGCGCCGGTCAGTTCCGCCAGTTCGCGGAGTTCCGCGGAGGCGTGTGCCTTGACCACACCGCCGCCCACGTAGAGCACCGGCTTGGTGGCCGAAGCGATCAGCTTGGCTGCTTCGCGGACCTGCTTGTTGTGGCCGCGCGTCACCGGGCGGTAACCGGGGAGGTCGATCTTCGGCGGCCAGGAGAAGGTCATCTGACCCTGCTGGGCGTCCTTTGCAATATCCACGAGGACCGGGCCGGGACGTCCGGACGAGGCCAGGTGGAAGGCCTCCGCCATAACGTGCGGGATCTCGTTGGGGTCGGTCACCAGGAACGAATGCTTGGTGATCGGCATGGTGATGCCAACAATGTCGGCTTCCTGGAAGGCATCGGTGCCGATCACACCGCTGGATACCTGGCCGGTGATGGCCACCAGCGGCACGGAATCCATGTGGGCATCCATGATGGGGGTAACGAGGTTGGTGGCACCGGGGCCCGAGGTGGCGATACAGACGCCCACCCGGCCGGTAACCATGGCATAGCCTTGCGCGGCGTGGCCGGCTCCCTGTTCGTGACGGACCAGTACGTGATTCATGCTGGAGGCCATCAAGGGGTCATAGGTAGGCAGGATCGCGCCACCAGGTAAACCAAAAATATCGTCGACGCCGAGTTCTTCGAGCGAGCGGACAATAGCTTGCGAGCCGGTCATCACCGTTGGGGGTACAACGTTGTTCGGCCCAAGGACAGGAGAGACAGCGGCAAGATCAGCGACGACGGCGGCTTGGTCAGCCGTACGGTCGGCGCGTTCCGGAGCCTTGGGGGCTCCAGCGGACTTAGTAGCCATCAGCGAGGGGCTGATCGGCGATCCTTTGCTCATCGGACTCTTCCTTGTGGATCATTTGTGTACTTGGAAATACGGGAAATAAAAAAACCCCTCAGCCTGGTGGCTTTTCGAGGGGTTGCGCGTGACGGTTCGTTACCAGTCGGGCTAGTCAGCCACGCGCTTGGTAAGGACGACGACGCCGCCGGCGGTAACGAATGCGATCATGCATTCAGTTTTCCCTCTGCGTGAGATGCCTGTCAATGAGGACAGTGCGCATCTCACCATGCGGACCCCATTGTCCACTGGTTGGCCACAATCCCCAACTGGGTCGCAGTGAGTGTCGTTATGAGCGCTCATAACAACAGTTACTGCTACCTAGTTGGGCTCAACCAGCGGCCGGAGGTTGAGGAGCGAAACCGTGCTACCCGCAGTATGCGCCGGTGGAGGCGCTGTGGACCAGCTTGGCGTACTTGGCGAGCACACCCTTGGTGAACTTGGCCGGCAGCGGCTCCCAGCCAATCTTGCGGGATTCCAGCTCGGCCTCATCCACCAGCAGGTCGAAGCTTCGCGCGGCCATGTCCACGCGGATCCGGTCCCCGTCCTTGACGAAGGCGATGGGGCCGCCGTCGACAGCTTCCGGCGCCACGTGGCCGATGCACAGGCCAGTGGTACCGCCGGAGAAGCGGCCGTCGGTGAGCAGCAGGACGTCCTTGCCGAGGCCGGCACCCTTGATGGCGCCGGTGATGGCGAGCATCTCGCGCATGCCGGGGCCGCCCTTGGGGCCTTCGTAGCGGATGACCACAACGTCCCCGGCCTTGATCAGGCCCTTGTCCAGTGCGTCCAGGGCACCCTGCTCGCGTTCGAACACGCGGGCTGTGCCTTCAAAGACGTCGGCGTCGAAGCCGGCACTCTTCACCACGGCACCCTCAGGCGCCATGGAACCGTGCAGGATGGTGATGCCGCCGGTCTTGTGGATCGGGTTGTCCAGCGCGCGCAGGATCTTGCCGTCCAAGTCCGGCGGGTTGATCGCGGCGAGGTTCTCGGCGAGGGTCTTGCCCGTAACGGTGAGGCAGTCGCCGTGCAGCAGGCCGGCGTCGAGCAGCGCCTTCATGATGACCGGCACACCGCCGATCTTGTCGACGTCCGTCATAACGTAGCGGCCGAACGGCTTTAGGTCGCCCAGGTGCGGGATCTTGTCGCCGATGCGGTTGAAGTCATCGAGGGTCAGCTCGACTTCGGCTTCGCGGGCAATGGCCAGCAGGTGCAGCACAGCGTTGGTGGAACCACCGAAGGCCATGGTGACGGCGATGGCGTTTTCGAACGCCTTCTTCGTCATGATGTCCCGGGCGGTGATGCCGAGGCGGAGCAGGTTGACCACTGCTTCGCCGGACTTGCGGGCAAATTCATCACGACGGCGGTCTGCCGAGGGCGGGGCGGCCGAGCCGGGCAGGGACATGCCCAGCGCCTCGCCGATGCAGGCCATGGTGTTGGCCGTGTACATACCACCGCAGGCGCCTTCGCCCGGGCAGATGGCCTTTTCGATGCGTTCCAGGTCCCCGAGGCTCATCTTGCCTGCGGCACAGGCACCGACGGCCTCGAAGGCGTCAATGAGGGTGACTTCCTTTTCGGAGCCGTCCTCGAGCTTGACCCAGCCCGGCATGATGGAGCCCGCGTACAGGAAGACGCTGGCGAGGTCCAGGCGGGCGGCAGCCATGAGCATGCCCGGCAGGGACTTGTCACAGCCGGCGAGCAGGACGGAGCCGTCGATGCGCTCGGCCTGCATAACGGTTTCCACGGAGTCGGCAATGACCTCACGGGAAACGAGCGAGAAGTGCATGCCTTCGTGGCCCATGGAGATGCCGTCGGAGACGGAGATGGTGCCGAACTGCATGGGGAAACCGCCGCCTGCGTGGACACCCTCCTTGGCGCCCTGGGCCAGCCGGTTCAGGGAGAGGTTGCAGGGAGTTATTTCATTCCAGGAACTCGCAACGCCGATCTGGGGCTTCGCGAAGTCGTCATCGCCCATGCCGACTGCGCGGAACATACCGCGCGCGGGGGCGGCATGGATCCCGTCGGTGACGACCCGGCTGCGGGGCTTGATGTCAATCTTGTTCTCGGGTGCTGTTTGGGTGTCCTCACTCATGGGTCAAAGTCTATGACTCAGATCGGGACGCCAACGACTCGAACAGCCCGTTTGGGCCATTTTCAGGATTATTTCGATCAAATAGTGGACTCTCGTCTCAAATTCTGAGACGGACCCTTGCGGGCCTGCCGGAACCTAGACAGTCCCGTTCGCGCCGACGTACCGTCAGGGAACGGCAACCATGCCATCCGGACTGAAGGGCCCTGCTATGGATTTTGTCTTCTGGATTATCCTCATTGTGTTGATCGTGGGCGTTGTGTGGTGGCTGCTGAACCGCAGCAACTCCTCGAGCACAGGCGACTCCACGCCGGTCCGGGCGGACGGCGGCCTCTCCGGTGGAAGCGCGGCCGCCTCCGCAGAAGCTGCCGGCACGGCGGGCATCCCCAGCGCGGCGGGCTTCGGCGCCGCTGAGCCGGCACCACCGACGACGGCGGACGAGGCGCCCGAACAGTCCAGCACGGCAGAACCCCGGGAAACCTGCGCCGGGCACAAAGCCAGTCCGGGAGAACCGGGCCTTGCAAAGGACACCAACATCGGGCGGGACGCCGGCGTTGCACGCGACGCTGCCGGTTCCACAGATGCTGCCGCAACTGATGCACCGGAACGCCTGTCCTCTGGAGAACTGTCATCCCCTGATAAGTCGGCTGGCTCTGAGGAACAGTCGTCCCCTGAGGGGCAGGCCCGTCCCGAGAATCCGGCTCGCCCGGAGGAGCTAACAATCCAGGAGCCTACAATCCAGGAAGCTGGCAGCCAGGAGAGCGTGAGCCGGCAGGCAGACGAAGCCGAGTGGGAAACCCACTGGTCAGAGGCAAGCGCGCCAACCCAACCCGCCGCCAGCCACCGCCCGGCAGGCGAGGCGTCCACCGTTATTGCAGGCACCCCGCTGTCCGAAGCGCCACCGGCCCGGGACACCGGATTCGTGCATCACCCGGAGTACACAGAACCCCACGCACCCACGCTGCCCGGCGCCGAAACGGCCGCTGCCGAAGCTGTTGAAGCGGACGCGAACGTGCAAGTGGAACCGGATGCCGTCGGTTCAGCCCGGGACGCGGCAACCACGGATTCCGTACAGGCTGCAGGATCAACGGAGGCTGCGGAACCCGCGACCATGGAGCCCGCAGCGGTGGCGGATTACGAAGCCGCGCCGGAACCGACGGGACCTTTGGCCGCGGACCAGCCCTACGGCGCCGGTTCAGCGTCGCCCGGCCCGGACGGCAGCGGCCCGGCGGATTTCGATGTCAAGGCCGACGCCGGAACGATGGTCTATTTCGAGGAGGGGCATCCTGACTATGAGCAGACGAAAGCCGACGTCTGGTTTGAGTCGGCGGCCCATGCGGAAGCTGCCGGTTTCCGGGCTCCCCGGCGCACCCGCACCTGACCGGACGCAGGCGCCCCTCCTGGCCGTCGCGGCGGCCAAGCAGACTGCGGGCGCCTTCGCAGTGTGCTTGGCCCTGCTGCTGTCGGGTTGTACGGGGAACGCTAACGACGCTCCCACCGGCAGCATCACAGGAACAGTGACCGGGACCGAAATCGGGACAGGCCCGGGAAACGCCACGCCGCCGGAGGTTGTGGCGCGGCTCGATCTCCAGCTCGACATTCCCTGGGCCGCGGTATTCCTGCCGAACGGGTCTGCCATCATCTCCGAGCGTGACTCTGCGCGGCTGAAAGCTGTCCGGGCTGGCAAGGCGACCACCATCGGCCAGATCCCCGGCGTTGCTCCAGGCGGTGAGGGAGGCCTGCTGGGTCTGGCCCTCTCCCCCGGATTTCCGGCCGACAGCTACCTTTACCTGTACTTCACCTCGGCACAGGACAACCGCATTGCCCGCCTGAAGCTGACGGAACAGCCTGACGGATCCCTGGATCTCGGCGACCCCGAGGTGGTCTTTTCCGGAATCCCAAAGGCGTCCACCCACAATGGCGGCCGTATCCGGTTCGGTCCGGACGGGTTCCTGTACGTGGGCACTGGAGACTCCCAGCGCCGGGAACAGCCGCAGGACCCGAACGCCCTGGGCGGGAAGATCCTGCGGCTGACTCCGGAGGGTGACCCCGCACCTGGCAACCCGTTTGACAATGCCGTGTACAGCCTGGGGCACCGAAACGTCCAGGGACTGGCGTGGGACAGCGCCGGCCGGCTTTGGGCCAGCGAATTCGGCCCGGACGTCAACGATGAACTCAACCTCATCGAGCCGGGAGCCAACTACGGGTGGCCCGCAGTGACCGGGGCACCGCACCGGGAGGAGTACCGCGACGCGAAGGTAGTTTGGCCTTCGACGGCGGACTCCTCACCCAGCGGCCTGGAAATCGTCGGGTCCACGGCGTACCTGGGCGCGTTGCGCGGCCAGCGTCTCTGGACGGTTTCCCTATCCGGCGAGGAGGCAAATACGCCTGTGGCCTATTTCACACGGGAATACGGGCGGATCCGGGACGTCATCAGGACCCCCGACGGCGGATTTTGGCTCCTTACTAATAACAAAAACCCTGATTTTGTGCTGGTTCTGGGCCCTCCCGACTGAACCTGAGGGCAACGGCGGCTTCGATTTCACATGGCCCGAAAGTTCGTGTAGAGTTTCATGTCGTTGCGGAGATCAACCGGGAAAGAAAAAGCCTGGAGGATCACCACAAAAGAGATGCACCTCTAGCTCAATTGGCAGAGCAATTGACTCTTAATCAATGGGTTCCGGGTTCAAGTCCCGGGGGGTGCACCATAAGAAAGGCCCTGATCTGCGGAAACGTGTGATCAGGGCCTTTTGTCTTTCTCTGGCGGACGTCCAACCGCGCGGTTACTCACGCTTTTCGCCCAGTAAGTCTTCTTCTCTGGACCCCAAAGCCTCCAGTACAGCTCGTACGCGACCGGGAGCTGGAGTTGTCGTCTGCGTCGGCGTGGCTGTTGCCGTTGTCGTTGCCGTTGCGTACTGGCGGAACCAGTCAACCTGCATCTTGCTTTCCTTCAGCGCCGTCCCGTCCGGAAACCAGTCAAGCTGGATGGCGGAGTGCATCGGCTGGCCGGGGTTATGTGACGCTGCCGTGTCCTCAAACCACAGCACACCGTCGATGTAACCGCGCACGCCTGTTGGGCTCCATGACACTGCGTAGTTGTGCCAATGGGTGGTGTCAATGACCTTCTCTGCCCGCGTCTGCGTGGTGGAACCGGCAGGGCCGTAGTGCAGGTAGAACTTCATCTTCGACGTGTCGCCAGTGCCTTCCGCGAAGTCCACCTCGTCCTCGGTGGTGATGTGCGCCCCGGTGTCTGGCCAGAGAAGCATCACGGGGTGATACTCGCTGTCGCGGAGGTTGGTCCGCATGCGGGCTTCCCAGTTGCCGTACATGGTGCCGGGGTGGTACTTCGAGGAAACGTACCCGGTGTCGCCGTTCGGCATGCCGGTATGGGTGAGGAAGCCTTCGCCGACGACCGACTGCGCCTTCATCCGTCGCCCGGCCCCGTGGTGACCGGAGGTGTCGTAGCTGATCCACTTGGCCGAGTCCGGGGGGCCGGTGTAGTTGAACTCGTCGGAACCGGCGGTAATCGGGGTGCCCCAGTTCAATTTCGTCGCTGCCGAGTCCGTCGCAGCCGGGGCGGTTGTCGCCGTGGGCGTCGGAGTTGGGGTGACGGTAACGGTGTGGGTAGGTACGGGTAACTGGGTGGACCGGCAGACGGCCACTTTTTCCGCCGTGGTTGGATCGCACTCAGCCTGAACGGAGCCGTCAGCTGAGGTGGGGGCGGAGCACCCTGACAGGGCTAGCCCGGCCAGAGCAAGAGATGCTAGTAAATTTTTCATGGCGCCAACAGATTCCCTCTATGTGTGAAGTGGTGCCTGTTTATTCCACTCGCCCCATCAGGGCCGTTGCGGAGGTAACGCCTGCCGAAGGAAGCGGACCACGAGAAGGACTTGCGCGCGTACGCGAGGGAGCCGCCGGATGGTTCGGTACCGGCCGCGCCGCCGGGGCTGTGGTGTAGACAGCGCCATATGTGGCTGCTCCCTTGTAGGCGTCCGCGAGGATGTTCTTCATCGCTAAAGTCTGAACTGCCATGATCTTCGGCCTTTCGCTAGGGTCACCGTAGGATCACTCTCATGATCGAACAGGTTCCGGTACTAGTACAGCTTCTCCGGGGGCGAGCATGGCCGGGTCCTTGCCGTTGCCGCTGGCTGGCTGGACGCGGGCTGAAGCAGGTACCCCTGCATTGGGTAGCGTGCTCCGACCTCATTGTTCAGCGAACCGGCACGTTGGTAATGACAGCGCCTGTACCGTAGGTCGATGACCAGCGGGAGCAGGTGGAGGACGCATGAAAAAGTCCACCGTAGTTTCACCTCAACTGGACGGGACCGAAGAGGTTCAGGTTCTTCAGGTTCCCGGGAAGTGGGCCAACGCTCAGGAAATTTCCCAGCGCGTCCGGATCACACTCGGCGTAAACCCACAGGACCATACGGTGGACGTCCCTCGTGAACCCACGGAAACACCTGATAGGCGTTCATGGCTGCCGCCTGCGTCGCAACACGGTTTGCAGGGACTGAATCGATGCCATGAAAACCATCGAAAACAACGACTCACAAGCAATGGGTTCCGGGTTCAAGTCCCGGGGTGCATCAAGGGAAAAACAGCCCCTGGCGCGCGGAAACGCGGCCAGGGGCTGTTTTTGTTTGTTGCGGGAGGAGATTCCGTCTGTGCTGCCAGGAACTACATCGGCGAAAAAATCCAGCACCACCACTGCGGAACTCTGCAGCGGGGATGCCGGAGGGGTCTTTCCCGGATTCCGGGATTGCTAGCCGAGCGGGGCACCGTCCACCAGGGCGCGGGTTGACGGCGAGGCGAACTGGCTGGCCAGCTCACGGACCACTGCCTGGAGCTCCTGCCGCAGGGCCTCAGGGTCAATGGAGGCTGCGGCGAGTACCGAGCGCTCCATCTCTACTGCTGCGGCTTCGGCTTCCCGGCCTCTGTCAGTGAGGGATACGACCTGGCTGCGGCGGTCCGACGTGCTGCGGACGCGGGCAATGTGTCCGTGGGACTCCAACCGGCTAAGGGTCTTACCCATGGTCTGGGCCTGAACGCGCACATATTGGGCGAGTTGTGCCTGTGTCATAGGCCCCTGCGCTGAGAGGACTTCGATAGCGATCACGCCGGCGTGCGTCAGTCCGATGGCGCTTAGCTTTTCGTTCCAGGAATGTTCAACGAGGCGTGCCGCAGTGGACAATAGGCGCCCAGTGGGCCAGCGATCCATGTCAGGCATACCAGCAAGTATAGCTAAGGCTGGTCCCGAGGAATCATGTCAAGATGCCCGCGTGGCTTTCATCGTGGAATCATTTGATTTTGCCCGGAGGGTCGGTTGGCTCTTGGGTCCTTGCTTGGCGGTGGTGAGGGTGAGCAGTTCAGCGCAGAGTGCTTGAACCTGACGTTGGATTGCCGCAGGATTCAAGGGTTTGTTCTCCCGCTTCAACTTCGCCTTCTCGCTGGGCCGGACGGCGCCTTCGTCGGCCAGGACCCGCTGGTGAGGGGTCGCCGGCCGGTCATACTTCTTGGTGATCTTTGCGCCGGTCCGGATCTTCTGGACGAGTTTCTGCTGGGGTCCGAAGTGATTGGTCAGCCGCCCTTGCAACGCCCAGATCCGGTTCAGCAGCTCGAGTTCCGCCTCCGTGTCGTAACGGTGGTAACCGACCGTTTGCCGGACAACATGCCAGTTCTTCTGTTCCACATGGGCGCCGTCATTCTTGTTCCCGGACCGGGACCTGGTGAAGGTCAGTTGCTCCTGTTCACACCACCGCAGCAGCCCCCAATTGATGAACTCGGTCCGGTTGTCCGAATCGATCCCCCGGATCGGGAACGGGAATGCAGCGGTGGCTTCCTTGATCGCGGCGAACACCCATTTCTGGGCCTTGTTCCTCACCGACCGGGTCTCGGTCCACCCCGTGGAAATGTCAGTGATCGTCAGGGTGAAGCAGAACTCACCCCTGGAATTTCCGCCCTCGTGTCCGACCAGATCAATCGCCACAAACCCCGGCACTGCATCGTCCCATTCGGCGCAGCCGAGGAACCAAGTCCGGCAGCGCTGCTGCCAGCAGACGCCCGCACGGGGTGCCCTGGACGGCCCAGCAGAACCGCAGCGCCTTTATCACGTCCTCGCCGTAGACCGGGAGCCTGGGCGGCCTGGGCTTGACCTGTTTGAGCACCAGGGCCTGCCGCAGCGCCTTCCGCGCATGGTCACGGTGCCAAAGCGTCAGGGCACATAGTTCGTCGAGGATGGTCTTCTTGGCGGCCCGGTCCGACCGGGCATATCGGAGGGCGGTGGTTTTCGTGACGGCCTTGCGTTCGCTCATCGAAAGCTCCATGGCTCACAGTGCCGGGCCGGCGGAAACCACCCCAGCAAACGCGCCGCTACGCGGGCATTACCAAATGATTCTTCGATAGCAGCTACGCGGGCATCTTTGATGAGTCAACGCGCTGGTTAGCACCGGCCCCAGATGCTTACTAAAATGGTGTGTTCCGCCTGCAACGAGGAGATTAACAGTGGCCGACAGACTCTTGACCGGTGACGTAGCGCCCGGCTTTACCCTGAAGGACTCGTCGGGTAAGGACGTCAGCCTTGCCTCCCGTCACGGCGGCAGCACCATCGTCTATTTCTACCCGGCCGCCGCAACCCCCGGCTGCACCAAAGAGGCATGCGATTTCCGCGACAGCCTGGCGTCCTTCACGTCGGCCGGCTATCGGGTCCTGGGCGTCTCCCCCGATTCCGTGAACAAACTTGCTGCCTTTGCCGCCAATGAAGACCTTAGCTTTCCTTTGCTTTCGGACGAGGACCATGCCGTGGCCGAGGCCTATGGCGCCTGGGGCGACAAGAAGAACTACGGACGGACCTATGAGGGACTGATCCGCAGCACGGTGGTGATCGATCCCGACGGCAAGGTGGCAATGGCCCAGTACAACGTCCGGGCCACCGGCCACGTGGCAAAACTGCGGCGCGAACTCAAACTGGACGCGTGACGCATTACGCCTGAAGGGGCGCCGGTACGGGCGGCCGGATCCGGCTGACCGGAACCCCGCCTGCCCGAGGCTACAATGGAAACTGGCATCCGCCGTCGTACGTTTTTATCCGTTGGCCATCTGGCCAAGCTCGAAGACAGCGGCGGCAACTGCCAAGCGCGAGTGGTGAAATTGGCAGACACGCAGGATTTAGGTTCCTGTGCCTTCGGGCGTGGGGGTTCAAGTCCCCCCTTGCGCACACTGATACAGAGATCCCGGGCCCATAGGCCCGGGATCTCTGTCATTTAACTGCCGCCAGCTGCGGCGTTCTTTCCCGGTTTGGCATGAAATTCAAAAACTCTTGGCGATCCACCCATCCGCTTCGGCGCTCCGGCCGAATACCCATTGAGACACCAGCCAAAGGCAGGTGCCCAACAGTCGGAAAAGGCCACGCGGCAGGCACCAGGTCTGCGGCAGGCAAGAAATCGGCACAAACAAGGAGAACCGAAATGCAGTCATTCAAGCGCACATCCTTCACCGTCGCAGGCGTTGCAGCTGCAGCCCTGCTGAGCCTCACCGCCTGCGGTGGAACCACAACGACGGCCCCGAGCTCCTCTGCTCCGTCCGCCGCACCGTCGGCGTCCAGCAAGGCTCCGTCACCGTCCGCCAGTGCTACTGCCATGGATCCGGCCGCAAACCTCGTTGGCGCAGGCTGCGCCGGCTACGCGGAGAAGGTCCCCACCGGGGCAGGCTCGGTTGCGGGAATGGCCCTTGACCCGGTAGCGGTCGCGGCGTCCAACAACCCCATCCTGACCACCCTCACGGCAGCTGTCTCCGGCAAGCTGAACCCCAAGGTTGACCTGGTTGACACCCTTAACGGAGGCGAGTTCACCGTCTTCGCTCCGGTGGATGACGCCTTCGCCAAGATCGATGCCGCCACCATTGAAACGCTCAAGACGGACGACGCCCTGCTCAGCAAGATCCTGACCTACCACGTGGTCCCCGGCCAGATCACCCCGGACAAGATCGCCGGCACACACGCCACGGTCCAGGGCGGATCAGTCACCGTGACCGGTAGCAAGGATGCCCTCATGGTTGATGGCGCCAGCGTGATCTGCGGCGGCGTCCAGACCAAGAACGCCACCGTTTACCTGATCGACTCGGTGCTGATGCCCAAGTAGTCCCGCTTTCAAACCCAAAGGCCTGTTCCCGCCGGAACAGGCCTTTGGGGTGCCCAGGGAGCACTGGGGCGTGTCAACTAGACTGTGTCCTTGGCCCGCAGTCGGCGGCGCCGGCCAGAAGCAGCCAGAGGTGATAGACGAGTGCCCAGCAGTACTTCGCGGCGAACGGTCATCAAGACCGGCGCCGTTTTTATGGCGTTAAGCCTGACATCCTGTACCGGCATCCCTTCGCCGTCACCCACACCCACGTCGCCCTCAACGGCACCCGCCGGCGCTGAGCCCACCGAGACGTTCACCTTCGGCACGGCGTCCCAGCCCTTGGGCCTGGACCCTGCACTCTCAAGCGATGTGGAAAGCTACCGGATCACCCGGCAGATCCTCGAAGGCCTGGTGGGTGTGGACCAGACCACGGGCAAGCCCACGCCGCTGCTGGCAACGGAATGGACCGAAGCCGACGAAGGCCGCTCCTACACCTTCAAACTCCGCAGCGGCGTCTCGTTCCAGGACGGCACGCCCTTTAACGCCGACGCCGTGTGCGCCAACTTCAACCGCTGGTTCGCCTTCTCCCCGGAACTGCGGCGGCAAGCTCCGGGAAGCTCGTTCAAGAGCGTGTTCAAGGCACATTCCGATGATGCTGCGCTCTCTATCTTCAAGAGCTGCACGGCCTTATCCGCTGACACTGTCCGGATCGACCTGACGCAACGCTTCACCGCGTTCCTCCAGTCGCTCACCCTGCCGGCGTTCGCCATCGCGTCCCCAGCAGCCCTCACCGCGGGCACAGCGGATGTCCTGGATCAGACACGTGGCGGAAACCCGGTCTCCCGGTTCGCCACCAACCCCGTCGGAACCGGACCGTTCAGCCTCGCCGCCTGGGACGAAGCCAGCGTCCGGCTCGTCAGCCACAAAAACTACTGGGACGACCGCGGGCAGATCTCCACCATCAATTTCGTCACGTATGACCACCCCCAGACGCGGCTTCAGGCCCTCTTGGACGGCAAGATCGACGGATACGACGCCGTCACGGTGGGCAACTTCGATCAGCTGGTCAAGCGGGGCATGCAGATCGTCCAGCGTGATCCTTTCTCGGTGATGTATCTTGGCATCAACCAGGAAATTCCGGTCCTGCAGAACCAAAAGGTGCGGCAGGCCATTGAGCTGGCCATCGACAAGGAAACCCTGATCCGCAAGTTCTTTATCGACAACACCGCCAAAGCCTCACAGTTCGTCCCGCCCAAGATCAGCGGCTTCAATAACGATGCTCCCGCGCTGGGCCACGATCCGGTCAAAGCCAAGGCCTACCTGACCGAGGCCGGCTACGCCGGGGAAGAACTCAGGTTCTACTACCCGCTCAACGCCACCCGCCCGTACCTGCCCACGCCGGAGAAAATCTACGCCGAAATCAGCAGGCAACTGACCGCCGTCGGGTTCAACATCAAACCTGTCCCGGTGGATTGGTCTGACGGCTATCTCCAGAAAGTGCAGTCACCCGGGGACCACGGGCTCCACCTGCTCGGCTGGAACGGCGCGTATGCCGACGCCGATAACTTTCTAGGCCCACTGTTTGGCGAAAAGAACGGCGAATTCGGTTACCGGGATCCGCAGGTCTTTTCCAAGATCAACCGCGCCCGCGGCCTGCCCCCGGGCAAGGAACGCGACGAGCAGTACCACACCATCAACGCCCAGATCGCGGCCACAGTGCCGGCCGTTCCCATCGCCTTCCCGATCTCGGCCCTCGCACTCTCGGACCGCGTCAGCAGCTACCCGGCGTCCCCGGTATTGAGTGAAGTTTTCACAAAGGTACAGCTAAAGCCTTGACGGTCCGGCCCAATTTCAGTATGCGGGCTGCCCGGGGATATTCTTTGACAGCCAGAGCCGCTGCTATCGGAGACTGATTGTGACCTTCATATCCAAGACCCAACATGCCGACGTCGTACTGATCGGCGGCGGCATCATGAGCGCCACGCTGGGGGCGTTCATCAAGCAGCTTGAACCGAACTGGACCATTTCGTTGTTCGAACGCCTGGATCAGCCCGGGCTGGAAAGCTCCGACCCTTGGAACAACGCTGGAACGGGCCATGCCGCCCTGTGCGAACTCAACTACTCCCCCGCAGCCAAAGACGGCTCGGTGGACCCCGCCAAGGCCCTGCTGATTAACGAGCAGTTCCAGCTGTCACGGCAGTTCTGGTCCCATCTCGTGGAAGAGTCGCTGATCGGCTCCCCGAAGGGCTTCATTAACACCGTCCCGCACATGAGCTTTGTGCTCGGCGAGAACAACACACAGTTCCTCAAGACCCGCTACGAAGCGCTCAAGTCCCACACACTGTTCCGCAGCATGGAATATTCCGAGGACCACGCGCAGATCGCCAAGTGGGCACCGCTGATCGTCAAGGGCCGCGACCCCAAGCAGCGCATCGCCGCCACCCGTGCAGCGGAAGGGACCGATGTCGACTTCGGGGCACTGACCCGTGAGCTGACCACCTACCTCGGGAACAACGGCGTCGAAATCAATTACGGCCATGATGTCACCGGCATCTCCAAGGCGGCCGACGGCGCCTGGGACCTGTCGATCAAACACCCGGCGTCCGGGGAACACGGCAAAATCCACGCCAAGTTTGTGTTTGTGGGCGCCGGCGGCGGCGCGCTGCACCTCCTCCAGGCCTCCGGTATTCCCGAAAGCAAGGGCTACGGCGGATTCCCCGTGTCCGGCCAGTTCTTCCGATGCACCGACGAAAAACTCGCCGCCCAGCATAGCGCCAAGGTCTATGGCCAGGCTTCAGTGGGCGCCCCGCCCATGTCCGTCCCCCACCTGGACACCCGCTACGTGAACGGGAAGCGTTCGCTGCTGTTCGGCCCTTACGCCGGCTTCTCCACGAACTTCCTGAAAAACGGCTCGTACCTTGACCTGCCACTGTCCATCCGCCCCAGCAACATCATTCCGATGCTTGCAGTGGCCAAAGACAACATGGACCTCACGGCGTACCTCGTTAGAGAGGTGGCCAAGCGCCACGGCGACAAGGTGGAAGCTCTGCGCGAGTACTACCCCGAGGCCAAGGACGGCGACTGGGAGCTGATCACCGCCGGCCAGCGTGTCCAGATCATCAAGAAAGACCCGAAGAAGGGCGGCATACTCCAGTTCGGTACCGAAGTCATCGCCGGCCGCGACGGCTCCATCGGTGCTCTTCTGGGCGCCTCGCCCGGTGCCTCCACGGCAGTGCCCATCATGATTGAACTGCTGCAGAAGTCCTTCCCCAAGAACTTCAAGGGCTGGCAGGGCAAGCTCAAGGACATGATGCCCGGCTACGGCGTGAAGCTGGATGAAAATCCGGATCTGGCCGCAGAGCTCGAGACGGCAACGGCCAAGGTATTGCAGCTGGAGAGCGTTTCCGCCAACCACTGACGCCCGGCATTCCGGCCGGCAGGCCCGGCTGGACGGTCCGGTCCGCAGGAGTCCGTCAACCCCACAGGAGAGACCGCGATGTTCCGGCTGGCACAACTTTCATTGGCAAACCGGGCGCTGATCGCGCTGATCACCGTCTTCGCGACGGTGTTCGGCGTGATCACCATGTCATCGCTGAAACAGGAACTCATCCCCTCCATTGAGTTCCCGCAGATCACCGTCCTCTCCGCCATGCCCGGCGCGTCACCCGAAGTGGTGGACAAGCAGGTCAGCGCACCGCTCGAAACGGCCCTGAACGGCGTCGAAGGTCTGGAGTCAACCTCCTCGACGTCGCGCAACGGCGTCTCACAGATCTCCATGGTGTTCACCTACGGGACAAACCTCGACCGCGCCCGGAACCAGATCGACCGGGCCATCTCCAACGCCAAGCGTTCACTGCCGGATGACGTACAGCCGCAGGCCATCGCGGGCAGCATCAGCGATTTCCCCATCGTGTTCCTGGCAGTGTCTTCGGACAAGCCGCTGAGCGAACTGAACGCCGACCTCCTGCGCCTCTCCGTTCCCCGGCTCCAGAAGATCGACGGCGTCCGGGGAGCCGACGTGACCGGCGGCGCCACCCAGTACATCGCGATCCTCCCTCGCCCCGACGCGATGGCCGCCAAGGGCGCCACGATCGAGTCCATCCGGACCGCCCTCGGCAACAACGGCGCGCTGATCCCGGCCGGGACCATCCAGGAGCAGGGCAAGACGCTCTCCCTCCAGATTGGCAGCCCGGTGGATTCTCTGGACGCCATCAAGGCATTGCCCCTGGGCGGAGCCAAGGATGCCGCGACGATCGGAACGGTGGCCGACGTCAGCCTGCAGGACAACGCACGGACCTCCATCACCCGGACCAACGGCCAGGAAACCCTGGCGGTGTCCGTGACCAAAAAGCCCGAGGGAGACACCGTGGGAATCTCCCACGCCGTGAACGACTCGTTGGCGGCCCTTGAGGCTGAACTGGGGTCCAACGCAAAATTCACGGCCGTGTTCGACCAGGCCCCGTTTATCGAGAAGTCCATCAAAGACCTCACCACTGAGGGCCTGCTCGGGCTGGGCTTCGCGGTCGCCGTCATCCTCGTTTTCCTGATGTCGGCCCGCTCCACCCTTGTTACCGCGGTGTCCATTCCGCTCTCGCTGCTGATCACGTTTATTGGCCTCTCCGCGACCGGCTATTCACTGAACATCCTGACCCTGGGCGCGCTCACCATTGCGATCGGCCGGGTGGTGGACGACTCGATTGTGGTGATCGAAAACATCAAACGCCACCTCAGCTACGGGGAGGAAAAAGTCTCGGCGATCCTCACCGCTATCCGGGAGGTGGCCGGCGCCATCACAGCCTCCACCTTGACCACCGTGGCGGTCTTCCTGCCCATTGCCTTTGTGGGTGAGCTCGCCGGCGAACTCTTCCGGCCCTTCGCCCTGACAGTCACCATGGCGCTGCTGGCATCCCTGCTTGTATCTCTGACCATCGTGCCGGTCCTGGCCTACTGGTTCCTCAAGAGCCCCGCCAGTTCCGCCGCAAGTTCGCCTGCTGCCCGCGAAGCTGCCGCCGCCGCCCGTGCCCAGGCTCAGGAGGCCGAACAGAAGAGCCGGCTGCAGCGTGCGTACCTGCCCGTCCTCAGCAAGACCCAGAAGCATCCGGTGCTGACGCTGGTCGCCGCCGTTCTGGTCCTCGGCGCCACGGCCGCCATGACGCCGCTGCTTTCCACCAACCTTCTCGGCGATTCCGGCCAGAACAACATGACTGTCCGCCAGATGATGCCGGCGGGCACAAGCCTGGCCGACACCAGCACCGCCGCCATCAGGGTCGAGGAAGTCCTCCGCGGCATCGAGGGTGTCGAGAATGTCCAGGTCACCTCCGGCAACGCGCAGGCCGGTTTTGCCGCCCTGACGTCCTCCGGCTCCGCCAACTCCACGTTCACCGTGGTGACGGATGAGAGGGCGAATCAGGCAAAGCTCCAGGAATTCGTAAGGACTGAAGCAGGCAAGGTGGCCGGTTCCGGGAAAATTACCGTCGGCACCCAGCAGGGTGGCTTCGGGACGTCCTCCACGGTGGACATCACCATCAAGGCGGCAACGTCCGCGGACCTCCGCAGGGCCAGCGACGCCATGGTGGAAGCAATGACCGGCGTGCCGGAGACCAGCGAGGTAGCCACGAACCTCGCGGCCAGCCAGCCCGTGGTCCAGGTCAAGGTTGACCGGGCCAGGACCGCGGCGGCCGGACTGAACGAGGAACAGGTCGCCGGCGTCCTCGCTGCCACGATCAGCCCCATCCCCGCCGGGACGGTCCGGATCGACACCGACGACTTTCCGGTCCAGATCGGCAAGGGCACCCGGTTCACCAGCATCGAGGCGGTGCGCAACATCACACTTCCCGCATCCGGCGCCCCCGTCACCCTTGGCAGCATCGCGTCCGTGGAACAGGTGGACGTGCCGGTCTCCATTACCGCCAGCAACGGCCAGCGGACCGCCAAAGTGTCAGTCACGCCGTCGGGCTCCAACCTTGGCGCGGTGAACGCGGAGGTGCGGAAGCGCCTCACGGAGGTCAGCCTCCCCGCCGGGGTCACGGCGGAACTGGGCGGCGCCACCACCCAGCAGGCCGAGTCCTTCCAGCAGCTGGGCCTGGCGCTCCTCGCGGCGATCGCGATTGTCTACGTCATTATGGTGGCCACCTTCAAGTCGCTGATCCAGCCCCTGATCCTGCTGGTGTCCGTTCCCTTTGCCGCCACCGGCGCCGTGGCCCTGCTGCTGGCCACGGGCGTTCCCCTGGGCCTGCCGTCGCTGATCGGCATGCTGATGCTTGTGGGCATTGTGGTCACCAACGCCATTGTGCTCATCGACCTCATTAACCAGTACCGGCAGCCACGGGACGGCCGCGGCGGGATGAGCGTGGCGGACGCGATCACCCATGGCGCGAGGCAGCGCCTCCGCCCCATCCTGATGACCGCGCTGGCCACCGTTTTCGCCCTGACGCCCATGGCGCTCGGCCTGACCGGGGGCGGCGGCTTCATTTCGCAGCCGCTGGCCGTGGTGGTGATCGGCGGCCTGGTCTCGTCCACAGCGCTGACCCTGGTACTGGTTCCTGTGCTGTACCGGCTGGTGGAGGGACGGCGGGAAACAAAAGTACTGCTCCGTGCCATGCAGCAGCGCCCGGAGTTTGCAGCAGCGGACGACGTCGATGCCGAGTTCCACGACTGGACCACCGGTATGGTGCCCCGCGTCAGTGGACGCCGCGCCGCCGCGGGCGGCCCCCAGTAGCGCCTGGAGTTTTCGCCGGGGAGGCGTTACATCCCTTGATACATGCAAACGCATGAAAATCGGGTATAGTGGAAGCAAGCCCAGGGAAGTCCAGGAAACGGAAGGCACACCATGCAGATCGGCGTATTCAGCGTCAGTGACATCACCACTGACCCCACCACCGGCCGGACACCCACGGAGAACGAACGCATCAGAGCCGCCGTGGCCATCGCCAAAAAAGTCGAGGAAATCGGCATGGACGTCTTCGCCCTCGGCGAGCACCACAACCGCCCGTTCTTCTCCTCCTCGCCCACCACCACCCTCGCGTACATCGCCGCGCAGACCGAGCGGGTCACCCTCTCCACTGCCACCACGCTGATCACCACCAACGATCCGGTTAAGATCGCCGAAGACTTCGCCATGCTGCAGCACCTGGCTGACGGCCGGGTGGATCTGGTTCTGGGCCGCGGCAACACGGCTCCGGTGTACCCGTGGTTCGGCAAGAACATCCAGGACGGCGTGGAACTGGCCATCGAGAACTACAGCCTGCTGCGCCGACTGTGGGACGAGGACACGGTGAACTGGTCCGGCAAATTCCGTACGCCGCTGCAGAACTTCACTTCCACCCCGCGCCCGCTCGACGGCGTCGCCCCCTTTGTATGGCACGGCTCCATCCGCACGCCGCAGATCGCCGAAGTGGCCGCCTACTACGGCGACGGGTTCTTCGCGAACAACATCTTCTGGCCCAAGGAGCATTACCAGCAGCTGATCAGCCTCTACCGTGAGCGCTACGAGCACTATGGCCACGGCACGGCGGACCAGGCAATCGTGGGCCTCGGCGGCCAGTTCTTCATGCGGAAGAACTCCCAGGATGCCGTCAAGGAATTCCGGCCCTACTTCGACGACGCGCCCGTCTACGGCCACGGCCCGTCGCTGGAGGACTTCACCTCCCAGACCCCCCTCACGGTGGGCAGCCCGCAGGAAGTCATCGAAAAGACCCTGACGTTCCGCGAGTACTTCGGTGACTACCAGCGCCAGCTGTTCCTGATCGACCACGCAGGCCTGCCCTTGAAGACGGTGCTGGAACAGCTTGACCTGTTCGGCGAGGAAGTCCTCCCGGTCCTCCGCAAGGAATACGCAGCCCTCAAGCCCGCCCACGTGCCGGATCCGCCCACCCATGCCGGCCGCGTTGCCGCCCTAATGGCTGCCCAGGCGCCTGACACTGCCCCTTCGGAGGCGTGATGGCTGCCGACGGCAACGAATCACCCATCCGTTTGGCAGCGGAAACCTGGGAATCCCTGTTCCGGGCGCAGGTTGCCGTCATGCGCAGGCTGCAGGCCGGTCCCGCTTTCCGGAAGGTGGCACTGAACGAATACGACGTGCTGTTCACACTGTCCCGGTGTCCGTCCGGCTGGCTCCGGCTCAATGAACTCAATGACCATGTCCTGCTGAGCCAGTCGAGCCTCAGCAGGCTGGTTGAGAGGCTGGAGAAGCGAGGGCTCGTGGTCCGGATGGCGGCCCCAGACGACGGCCGCGGCGTGCTGCTGAAGCTCACCGAAGAGGGGTCTGCCCTTCAGAAGGAAATCGGCCGGGAGCATGTGCGGGACATCTCGAGCCTGGTGGGGCCAGCCCTGACGGCTGCCGAGCAGAAGGAACTTCAGCGGCTGACCGAGAAACTCCGGCATTCGGTGGGAGCGAGGCCGGCAAAGTAACTGCCCGGGAAGTATCCGCCCGGCAGTGGCCGGGCCCCTGCCGGGAACTAGCCCAGCATGACCAGCTCGGCCGGATCTTCCGCCGGAAGCTGGCCGTTGACCACAGCGCTGACGCGCAGCTCGGTCAGCGTCAGGCGCCCGCCCACAGTGGACAGGAACGCGGTGTCGGACGAGTCGCGGCCGGCGGTGATCTGCAGCATCGACTCCCGCGGGGCGAGCCCCGTGGGGTCGATGACGTGCCAGGCGCCATTGACATGCGCCTCGGCTACCGCGTGGAAATCCATGGGACTCAGCCCCGGCGCGTACACGGCGGTGAGCCGGGCCGGGACGTCCTTAGAACGCAGCAGGGCGATAGCCAGGTGCGCGAAGTCCCTGCACACTCCCCTGCGGTGCAGGAGGGTTTCCACGGCGCCGTCGGTGCCCCTGGAGGAACCGCTGATGTACCGCAATTCCCCATAGACCCAGGTCCGCACGGCCTGGAGCAGTTCGGCACCGTGCAGACCGCCAAATTCGGCGTAGGCCGTGGGCAGGAGCCGGTCTGACTCCGCGTAGCGGCTTGGCCGCACGTAGCGGATGAGCTCAGCCAGGGTGGCTTCTTCCGGGACGGCCTGCCCTGCCACCGTCGCTGAGTACTCAACGGTGACCTCGGAGGGTTCAACGAATTCCATATAGTGCAGGCGGCCGCCATGATGGTCCGCGAGTTCCTGCAACGGAACCGGCTGCCCGTCGGCCGTGACAGTCAGGGATTCGTCAAACGAGGTGTAGCCGGGATTCCTGGCCACAGCGATGGCCAGGGCTGCCTTCGTGTCGGCGATGGTCCTGAAAACCATACGTGCTGAAACGGTGCGTTCCATGTATCTCCGGGGTGTGAGGTAGTGGCAGAACTTCCCGCTCTGGCCCGGGGATGAGGGGCCGGGGGCGGGACTAGTTTTTGATCTCCAGAGACATTAGCATCCGCTGGACGTTCGCGAATTCCGAGCTCTCGTCCACGTACTTTGCGGCCTGTCCCAGGGTGTCGAACGCCTTGGCCGGGGCCACCTTCTCATCCGGGGCGAAGGCCTTCAGGACGCCCAGGTCACCGAACGAGTAGTCACCTTTCCCTGCCGGGCCACGGACCACGTTGCGCAGTTCGCACGCCTGACCGCCTGCCCCGCCCACAATGTTGGTGATTCCGTAGGAACCGAAGTAGCGGTAACCCTGGATGACGCGGAACACCACGTGCGGCGCGATGGTCCCTTCCCCCGCCAGGCCGGGAAGCTCTACCGGCACGCTGCTGATCACAACGTACGGTTTCCGGGCAGCCTCGGGGCACTCGGACGACGACGGCGGCAGTCCTGTCCGGAGCACGGCCACAACCGTGCCGTCCTGCTTTTTCACCTCAATCTTCAGGGCACCCGGCAACGTCCCCTCCTCGGGTGTGACGGACTGGGCGATCCATTCCTCCGGCAGGTCGAAGCTGACGGTCTTCGCCGGATCGGCAAACGTCTTCCAGGCAGTCGCTGTTGCGGCCGGGCCGGGCGATGCGGACGCCGAGGCGCCCGGTGCGGCCGAAGGATCCGGCGACGGGGACCCGGTAGCGCCGGCGATAGAGCTCGTATTGGCGCCAGGGCTGGCCGATGTGTCCGGCTGCGCCGTCCACGCCGAATCACTGCCGCCAGGGGCGCTGCACCCGGCCGCCAGGGTACCGGCCATCACCAGCGCTGCCGTCCGCACTCCCCACATTGTCGCCTTGTGTGTCATGCAGCCAGCCTATCGGCGGACGGCGGCGGCCAAGAGCGGGAGCCTCGTGTCGCCGTCGGACATTCCCCGCACGCAAGGGGCTAGGCTGGTGCCTATGGCGGATGAGCAGTATGGCGCGGACCCTGAGAGCCTGGCGGACATCTCTGCCATCGACATTGCGGACTGGCGGCTGCGGACGTTTGCCCTGTACGACACAGTACGGAAAGTTGCCGCTGAAGATCCGGCCGAGGCCCATTCCCTGTGGCGGCATGAACGCGACCGTATGTTCGCAACACATCCGGCCTCAGCCCTCAGCGCGAAGGACAAGTCGCAGTTCGCTGGCCTGAAGACGGCCGACTACGATCCCATCTACCGCTTCTATGTGCCGCTGACCCTTGAGGGGGCCGGCCGGGAAATGACAGTGGAAACCGCCACTGACGGCGTGGTCCGTTTTGTCCGGTTGGGCACATTCGATCTTCCCGAGCTGGGCCAGCTTGGCGTATGGGAGCTGCACGGCTACGGCGGGGGGATATTCGTTCCGTTCCGGGACGCCACGGCTGGCCAGCCGGGCGGAACCTACGGCGCAGGACGGTACCTCCTGGACACCATCAAGGGCGCGTTCCATGGCGTCCATGGTTCCGGGGCGGGCGCCGAGTTTGTCCTGGACTTCAACTTTGCCTACAACCCGTCCTGTGCGTACAACGAGGCCTGGGCCTGCCCGCTGCCCGGCCCGTCCAACCGCCTGGCCGTGGAGATCCCGGTGGGCGAGCTGTACTGAGCCGCCACCGGCGGTCGCCGCTGCCCGGTGCCGCCGCCCGACGCCGCTGCCCGGTGCCGCCGCCCGACGCCGCTGCCCGGTGGCGCCCGACGCCGCCGGCCGGAGGACGCAGGATGTCGGCCGCGACCTCCCGCCGCAGGCCTTCCACAAGGCGGCATCCAGCGTGATCGACCCCGGCGACACCATTGAACTGAGCTCTACGGTGGACTACGTGGACCCGGAAGCGGAACTCACCGTCGTCGTCGGGCGCACCGTCCGTGGCCTGACGCTGGAGACTGCCCGGAGCGCCATCCTTGGATTCACCATCGGCAACGATGTCTCGGCACGCGATCTGCAGAAGTCGGACGAACTGTGGATCAGCGCCAAGAGCCAGGACACGTTCACTCCCGTGGGCCCATGGATCGTCACGGACCTCGACGACTCGGACCTGTGCATCAGCGTCGGTTCACAACGGCACCGGGCTGAAAGCCGCCAGCAGCGCCGACCTCGGCTGGAAGGTGGACGAAATCCTCGTGTACCTCAGTTCCTTCATGACCCTGCACGCCGGCAATCTGGTCCTCACCGGCTTCCCGGCGGAGTATGCCCGACTCCACCCCGGAGACACAGTTGTGTGCCGCGTCGAGGGCATTGGCGAGCTCAGCAACCCGGTCAAGGCTGCGTCCTGGGAGGAAGCTCCCGCCTGATATGTCAGGCTTAGGCCATGGAATTCCCTGCTGCGCCCAGTGCCCAGATGACGCAGCAGCCCACCCGTGGCGAGCCTGCCACCAGGCACTACCGCGGGATCTTTAGGTTTCCGGTGGTGCGGCAGCTCCTGCGCTTTACCGGCGTCGGCATCATCTGCACCGCCACCTCCCTGGCGCTGTATGCGTTGCTGCGTCCCTGGCTGGGACCGCAGCTGGCCAACGCGGCTGCCCTGGTGCTGACGTCTTTGATGAACACGGCGCTGAACCGCAGGCTGACGTTTAAGATCTCCGGGCAGCACCGGATGGCCCGCGACCACCTGAACGGCATGATCGTCATCGCCGTGGCGCTGGTCATTACCGGCGGCAGCCTGGGCGTGCTGCATTGGCTGCACCCGGACGCCACCGTGTCCGATGAGCTGTGGACCACCACACTGTCAGGCTTCGTGGCCACCGCCGTGCGGTTCACGATGCTGCGGCACTGGATCTTCCGCCGCGCCCGCCACATCTAGCGGCCGAGGGTCCTGACGCTCTCGACGGCGGTGCCCACGGCTGCCGCCGCCTGCTCCAGTTCGTCCGCGGTCACTGCCGAGGTGAAGCTGAACCGCACAGCTGTCTGCGCAACTTCGGCGTCATAGCCCAGCGCGGTCAGCACCGGCGACGGCGCATCCGAGCCGGCGGCACACGCTGAACCGCTCGAGCACACCACACCCTGCCGCTCCAGCTCCAACAGCACAGATTCGCCGCTGGTGCCGGGGAAACAGAACGACGCTACTGACGGCAGCCGTTCCGTTCGATGCCCGGTGAGCAGGGCTCCGGGAACCCTGTCCAGGATGGTGGCGATGAAGTGTTCGCGGAGCCCAGCCACCCGGGCGGCCAGTTCCGGCCGTTCGGCGTGGGCAAGCGTCAGGGCGGTAGCCAGCGCCACTGCGCCGGCAACATTTTCGGTCCCCGACCGGCGGCCGCGTTCCTGGCCGCCGCCGTGCACTAGGGGCTCGACGCGGGTCCGGCCGCGGACGTACAGCACGCCGCACCCCTTCGGCGCCCCGAGCTTGTGGCCGGAAATGCTCAGGGCATCCACCCCGAGTTCTTTAACATCCAGGGACAGCCAGCCCGCGGCCTGGACGGCGTCGGTATGGAACGGGATGCCCCGCTCAGTGGCCGCGGCGGCCAGTTCGGCAACCGGCTGGATGGTGCCCACCTCGTT
The DNA here is from genome assembly GCF_055412845.1 of Pseudarthrobacter adonitolis. Lineage (NCBI taxonomy): Bacteria > Bacillati > Actinomycetota > Actinomycetes > Micrococcales > Micrococcaceae > Pseudarthrobacter > Pseudarthrobacter adonitolis. The sequence continues at coordinate 156,352 of NZ_JBVAYW010000003.1, forward strand.
GTTCGCGTACATGACGCTGACCACGGCGGTCTCCGGCCGGAGCGCGGCGGCGAGCGCCTCAGGCGTCACCCGGCCGGTCCCGTCCACCGGAACCACGTCCACGCCGAACCCGTGAAACCGTTCCAGGTACCGCGCGGACTCTTCCACTGCGGGATGTTCGACGGCGCTGATCACCACGCGGTCGAGCGTCGGGTCCGCGGCCTGCCGGGCCAGGGCTATGCCCTTGACCGCGAGGTTGTCAGCCTCCGTGCCGCCGGAGGCGAAAGTGACCTCGCCCGGGCGGCAGCCGAGGACCTTGGCCACGGCCGCGCGTGCGCCCGCGAGCACGGACGCCGCGGCCTCACCCAGGGTGTGGTGGCTGGAGGGGTTGCCGAACTCGCCGCTCAGGTAGGGCCACATGGCCTCGAGGACTTCACGGCGGACGGGCGTGGTGGCGGCGGCATCGAGGAAGATCATGGGCGTTTCAACCAACGCTCAGTTCGACGTCCAGGCCAAGGTCCAGGGCAGCCACGCTGTGGGTGAGACCACCGATGGAGATGACATCCACGCCCGCCGCGGCGATGTCCGCGACGGTGCCGAGGTTGACGTTGCCGCTGGCTTCCACCACGGCACGTCCGTCCACCAGCTTGACGCCGGCACGGAGCTCGTCGAGGGTGAAGTTGTCCAGCATGATGGTGTCCACGCCGGCCGCAAGGACAGGTTCGATCTGCTCGGCGCTGTCCACTTCCACTTCGAAGTGCGTGGTGTGCCCCAACTGGGCTTTGGCCGCTGCCAGGAGCTCGGTCAGTTTCGCCGGATCGCCCCCGGTCATAACGGCCAGGTGGTTGTCCTTGGCCAGCACGGCGTCGGACAGGCTGTAGCGGTGGTTGGCTCCCCCGCCGCAGCGGACGGCGTAGCGCTCCAGCACACGCAGGCCGGGCGTGGTCTTGCGAGTGTCCGTGATGCGCGCCTTCGTGCCCTCGACGAGCCGGACGAATTCCGCGGTCTTGGTGGCGATGGCACTCATCCTCTGCACGAGGTTCAGCCCGACTCGTTCGGCGAGCAGCACCGAGCGCGCGTTGCCGGTAACACGCGCGAGGTGCGTGCCGGCGTCGAACGCTGCACCCTCAGCGAGCAGCAGCTCCACGTCGGTGTCCGGGTCCACGATCGTCATGGCGTCGCGGAACACCGTTCCACCGCTGAATACGCCGGGCACCCGGGCGTTCAGCACCGCAGTGGCGCGGGCGTCGGCCGGAATCAGCAGCTGCGAGGTGATGTCACCGTTGGGCGCGTCCTCGGCAAAAGCCCGCTCCAGGATGTCCCGGACGGGTGCTGCGGGGAGGGTCAGGCTAGTCATTGACGAGGCTCGCTTTCCGGCTCATGGTGTAACGCTTATCAAAATGTTCGACGACGGCGGCATCTGCGGCCACGCTGTCGCTGCGGTAATGCGCCCCCAAGGATTCACGCCGCTCCCGCGCGGCATGCACCAGCAGCTGCGCAGCCAACAAGAGATTGGCATCCTCATGCTCCCGGGGATCGAAAGAGCCAGGCAGGTTGACCGGATTGTCAGCAGAGGCCCAAGCCCCAAGCAAGCCAGAAGCCTCCCGCAACAACCCGCCATTACGCAAAACCCCAGCGTTAGCAGTCATAAGCCGCCGAAGAGCCACCCGGGAAAAAGCCCCAGCCTCAACAAACGACGTCTCAACAGGACCAGGCGCCGGGACCGTTTCTAACTCCCACGCTGGCACCTTGAGGGCCGGCACGTCAGTGGCCCCACCCGGCTGGAGCGATGAATGGACGCGTGAGGGTGCTCCGGAAGCGTGCGTCAAGGGGAGGCCGCCAGCGGCCGAGACAGCACGCGGAGGAGTGCCGTCAGGCGACACCCAACCCGGACAGGCGGCCAGGAAAGCTGCGACAGCCCGCCGCCCAAAAACAAGACCTTCGAGCAAAGAGTTACTGGCAAGCCGATTAGCACCCTGGACGCCGGTGCAAGCAACCTCTCCAGCCGCCAGCAACCCAGGCACCGAAGTCCGCCCGTAAAGATCGGTAAGAACCCCGCCCATCCAGTAGTGCGCTGCCGGTGCCACGGGAACGAGATCCCGGGTCCAGTCGACACCGGCTTGGCGGGTGCGGGCGCTGATGGTGGGGAAGCGCTTTTCGAGGTAGCCCTTGCCGCGCTTGGCCTCCACCACCATGGCGTCAAGGAACACGTGCCCGTTGGGATCCCCAAGGGTGGCGAGGTGCAGGGCGATGCTGCGGGAGACGACGTCGCGCGGGGCAAGTTCTGCGTCGGCGTGATAGGCGGGCATAAAGCGTTCGCCGTGGACGTCCAGCAGGATGGCGCCTTCGCCGCGGACGGCTTCGGAAATCAGGAGCGGTTCAGCGCCGTTGCCGGCTGCCTCGAGGGCATCGGCCGGGAGCACCATGCAGGTGGGGTGGAACTGGAAGAACTCCAGGTCCGCCACGGCGGCTCCGGCCCGCCAGGCGAGCGCCAGCCCATCGGCAGTTGCCACGGCAGGGTTGGTGGTCTGGGCGAACAGCTGGCCCGCTCCCCCGGTGGCCAGGAGCACGGCATCACCGTGGACGCCGAGTTCCCGTCCGTCGTGGAGGAAATTCACGCCGGCCACACGGCCTTCGCTCTGCGACAGGGACGTGACCTGGGCATGGCCGATCACCTGGATCCGGCCGGCGGCCTGCGCATCCAGGAGGGTCTTGATGAGCGCCCTGGCTACGCCGGTACCGGTTGCGTCGCCGCCGGCGTGCAGGATCCGCGGCGCGGAATGGGCGGCTTCGAGCCCCAGCGAGGGGTCGCCGTCGTCGTCTATATCGAAACGAACGCCGAATCGTTCCAGACCGTCGATAGCCAGGCGGGCCTCGGTGCAGAGCACGCGGACAGCGTCCTCATCGCAGTGCCCGGCCCCGGCCTTCAGCGTGTCTGCGATGTGCGCGGCCACAGTGTCCCCGGGCGCGGGCTCGTCGAGGACGGCGGAGATGCCACCCTGGGCGTAGTAGGTGTTGCTGTCCGCGAGCGCGCCCTTGGTCAGCAGCACCACCTCGGCGCCGGCATCGGCGGCAAGCAACGCGGAGTACAGTCCCGCAATGCCGCTCCCGACGACGATCAGCCGCCGGGGTGCCGGACCTCCGGCTGGGCTCTCTGCGCTCATGTGGGGCTCGTTTCGATTTCCGGTGTTGCGGGAGGGGGACTAGAGCGGACGCGCTACAGCGGACGCGAGGCGAGCATACGCTCGAGCGCGGTCTTGGCGTTGTCCTGGACGGAATCGTCTACGCTGATGCGGTTGACGATGCGGCCTTCGACGAGTTCCTCCAGGACCCAGGCGAGGTAGCCGGGGTGGATCCGGTACATCGTGGAGCAGGGGCAGATCACGGGGTCCAGGCAGAAGATGGTGTGCTGCGGGTACTCGGCGGCGAGCCGGTTCACCATGTTGACTTCCGTGCCGATCGCGAAAGTGGTCGGTTCGGTGGCGGCTGCGATGGCCTTCTTGATGAAGTCGGTGGAGCCGGCGGAATCAGCGGCATCCACCACCTCCATGGGGCACTCGGGGTGCACAATCACGTTGACGCCGGGGAACTCGGCGCGGGCCTTTTCGATCTGGCCCACGTTGAAGCGTTTGTGCACCGAGCAGAAGCCGTGCCACAGGATTACGCGGGAATCGAGCAGGGCCTGCTCGTCATTGCCGCCCAGTTCCTTGCGCGGGTTCCACATGGGCATTTGCTCCAGCGGCACACCCATAGCTTTGGCGGTGTTGCGGCCCAGGTGCTGATCGGGGAAGAACAGGACCCGCTGGCCCCGTTCGAACGCCCATTCCAGGACCACCTTGGCGTTGGAGGAGGTGCACACGATCCCGCCATTGCGGCCGCAGAAAGCCTTCAGGGCGGCGGAGGAATTCATGTAGGTGACCGGAATGACCGGAACCCGCCCCTCGGCGTCGGCCTCGGTACCGAAGATTTCTTCGAGCTGTTCCCAGCATTCTTCCACGGATTCGGTATCCGCCATGTCCGCCATGGAGCATCCGGCGGCGAGGTTCGGCAGGATGACGGCCTGTTCCGGGGTGGAGAGGATGTCTGCGGTCTCGGCCATGAAGTGCACGCCGCAGAAAATGATGGCCTCGGCGTCAGGCCGGGTGAGGGCGGCGTTGGCCAGCTGGAACGAGTCGCCCACGAAGTCGGCGTACTGGATGACTTCGTCGCGCTGGTAGAAGTGGCCCAGGACCACGGCCCGGTCGCCCAGCTTTTCCTTGGCCGCGCGGATGCGCACGTCGAGTTCGGCATCGCTGGCGAGCTTGTATTCTTCCGGCAACTGGCCCTGGCGCGGTGTGGCGGCCGGGGCCACGTCCGCACTGGAGGCTCCGGGTCCGTAAGCCGGGCTACCAGCGAGCGCCTCGGCAAGGTCGTATTCCCACGGGCCCTTGGCGAGCGCCGGGCTGCAGGTGGCTGCTGTTTTGCCTGCAGCCGCGCTCCGGGACGCGCTTTCGGCTTGTTCGCGCGTGATCAGCTGGATGGCTGTGTTGACGCTGCTCATGGTGTGCTCCTGTTATCGGGGTCAAGGCCGGGACGGCCGGTGAAGCGGTAAAGACGTGGCGGACGGTGCTTGCCGCCCTGGAGGTATTCGCCGGTTTCTTCGATCTCCGGCGTGGATTTGAGCTGGCGGCGGAAGTTGGCCGGGTCCAGCCGGGTGTCCAGGACGGCTTCATAGACTTCCCGGACCTGGGCGAGGGTGAAGTACTCCCCCAGGAAGTGGTAAGCCACCGAGCCGTAGGCCAGCTTGTTCCGCAGGCGCCGGAGCGCGTACTCAACAATGGCGTTGTGGTCGAAGGCCAGGTCCCCCACCTTGTCGGCCCGGAACCACTTCACGTTCTCCGATTCGTCGGCCAGGGCGGCCTCGGTGGGCTGGACCAGCGCCCAATAGACGATCGACACCACACGCTGGGTGGGTGAGCGGTGCAGCCCGCCGAACGCGTAGAGCTGTTCCAGGTAGCTCGGTGTGAGTCCTGTGGTTTCCCGGAGGTTCCGGGACGCAGCATCCTGCAGGGATTCAACATGAGTCAGCGGGCCGCCGGGAAGGGCCCAAAGATCCTTGTACGGCTCACGTATCCTGCGGACCAGGGGAAGCCAGAGGGTAGGCCGGCCGGAGGATTCGCTGGGCCGCAGGGCGAAGATGACGGTGGAGATAGCGAGCGAGGGTGCAGCGGTGGCCCGTTCGGAGACGTTCGCTGAGCTGTTGTACACGGTCACTCACCCGCTCTCTGCTTCTGCGCTTCATTGCCAGATGCTTAGTTATAGTCAATTTGACTATAACTGATTCTACGGCCCTATTCCTCTGATTCAAAATGTTTCGCCGCCCCGCGCGACGGGGCGAAGAGTCCTGGGGCTGGTCCCCGGAGACCCTACTCCGGCTGTCTAGCGGCTGCGGCTTCGAGCAGGTTCAGTGTCCTGCCTTGGAAGTGGGTGTTGAGGACAATAACGGACGACGCGCGGAGAACGGTCTTGGTGGCGATCATCGCATCCAGAACACGCTGCAGGTCCGGATTGGACCGCGCGGCGATCCTCGCCATGAGATCCGAACTACCAGAAACGGTGTGGACCTCGATCAGTTCCGGGATCGCAGCCAGCGCCACGGCCACGGCGTCGTGGCCCAGGTCCTGGTTGATGGTGAGCGAGCAGAACGCCACCACCGGGAAACCGAACTGCGCGGGATCAGGCCGGGGCACCCACGAACTGATCACGCCGGCCTCCGTCATCCTGTCCAGCCTCGACTGGACGGTGGCGCGGGCAATGCCCAGGACCCTCGAGGCCTCCAGCACCGAGCCCCGCGGAGTGTCGGTAAAGAATCGGACAATTGTGGCATCCAGGGCATCAACGTTCATACAATCTCCTTCGCACACCGCCATTAGGTAAGCAATTTGCTAACCAATAGCCATCCGAGTGATTCAAAGTGCCACCATCGTTGCACAACAGCTGCCTGCGGGCCAGCGACTTAGGCGGTAAATTCAAGTGGTCCCTGCGGGGACACTACCCCCAACCCCAAGAAGGTTCACAGGCATGACATTGAAGTCCACGGTAGTGCGGCCGGAATCCCGCCTCGGCCACACCATGAAACCCCGGCAGCTCACCATGATGGGGCTGGGCAGCGCCATCGGCGCCGGCCTCTTCCTGGGTTCAGGGGCCGGTATCCAGGCCGCGGGGCCCGCCGTGCTGATCTCGTACCTGGTCGCCGGGACGCTCATCATTCTGGTGATGTGGGCGCTGGGCGAGATGGCCGCTGCGAATCCCACCAGCGGCGCGTTCTCCGTGTACGCCGAGCGCGCCCTTGGAAAAACCGCCGGCGCCACGGTGGGCTGGCTCTGGTGGCTCCAGCTGGTGGTGGTCATCGCCGCGGAAGCTCTCGGTGCCGCAGGCCTGCTGTTTTCTGTCTGGCCGGCTATCCCCGTCTGGGCCTTGGCCCTGATCTTTATGGTCGTGTTTACGGCCATCAACCTGACGGGCGTCAAGAACTTCGGCGAGTTCGAATTCTGGTTTGCCATCCTGAAGGTTGCCGCCATTGTGGCGTTCCTGGCCGTGGGGGCCGCCCTGCTGCTGGGCCTCCTGCCCGAGGTAGCTTCGCCCGGACTCGCAAACATCACCACTGATTTTGCTCCCGCCGGGCTTGGCGGAATCGCCACGGCATTGTTCGTGGTGATCTTTGCCTTCGGCGGAACCGAGATCGTGGCCGTGGCCGCCGCGGAAACGCAGGATCCGGAACACAGTGTGGGCAAGGCGATCCGCACGGTACTGTGGCGCATCCTGGTCTTCTACATCGGATCGGTCTTTGTCATCGCGGCCGTCCTGCCGGTCACCTCCGAAGGACTCGCCTCGCCTTTTGCCGGTGTGCTCGACGCGGCCCAGATCCCCGGCGCCGGCACGGCAATCACCCTGGTTGCCGTCGTCGCACTTCTCTCCGCACTGAACGCCAACCTCTACGGCGCGTCCCGCATGGTGTACTCGCTCGCCGAACGCGGCGAGGCTCCCCGGCTCCTGGCGAGGCTCAGCAGCGCCAGCGTGCCGATGATCGCCGTAGGCGTTTCCGTGGCGTTCGGCTTCTTCGCCACCGTTCTGGAGCTGCTGTTCCCGGACCGGATCCTGCCGGCCCTGTTCCAGCTGGTCGGATCCACGTGCCTGGTGGTCTGGGGCACAGCCCTTGTTTCGCAGCTGATCCTCCGGCGCCGCGCAGACCGGGCCGGTTCCGTACTTCCCCTGCGGATGAAGGGATTCCCGGGCCTGACAATCTTAGGACTGGCGCTCCTGGGCCTGATCTTCGCCGTCGGCTTCAGCGCGGAGAGCAGCCGCGGACAGCTACTGAGCACGTTCGTTCTGGTTGGCTGCCTCGCGGCAGCCTGCTGGTTCGGCGCCCGGCTCACCACCCGCGACCGTCAGCCCAAGTAAGTAGCAGTAGATGTCGTTATGAGCCGTCATAACGGCATCTGCTGCTACCCAGTTGGGTGAAGGGCAGAAAACTAACGCCGGCTCGCACTGTACAAATTGCGAAGCTGCTGGCCGGAACACGGGCGGTTATTTGCAGCCTGGACAGCCTACGCTGTGCTGATTGCTATTTCGCTCATGGTGGCCGTCCGGCACCTGGACACCTCCGCCGTCGCCTGGCAGCGGCAGGGCATCATCCCCGGCTACGCCCCCGAACTTGGCCAGGAAGCAGCCCAGGTGGGCGGCGGTTACGCAGTGGACCTGTCCCGAGACTTCGTCTTCCCCACGTACCGGGAAATGGGTGTGGCCCGCGCCATGGGCGTGGACATGGTTGCCTACATGGCCACCCACAAAGCCACGTGGCACGGCGGCCTCTACGATCCCCTGGAATCCCGGCTCGCCCCGATCCAGGCGGTAGTGGCCGGCTCCGTACTGCACGCCGTCGGCTGGGCCCACGGCCAAACCCTGGCCGCCGCCCCCGGCGACGAAACCGGCGCGGCCCTGAGCTACTTCGGCGACGGCGCCTCATCCCAAGGCGACGTCCACGAGGCCATGAACTTCGCGGCCATCATGAAGGCGCCGGTGGTGTTCTTCGTCCAGAACAACGGCTGGGCCATCTCAGTGCCCACCGAACGCCAGGTGGCCGGCGGCTCCGTGGCTGCCCGCGCCGAGGGCTATGGTATCCCCGCCGTTAAGGTGGACGGCAACGACGTGGTGGCCGTCGTGGAGGCAACGCGGCGAGCGCTGGCACACGGCCGGGCCGGAAACGGTCCCGTCCTCATCGAAGCCATGACCTACCGCCGCGGCCCGCACTCCACCTCCGATGACTCCGGCCGCTACCGCACCCTTCAGGAAGAGCACAACGACGGCGGCCAGGATCCGCTGGAACGCTTCCGCCAGGTCCGGCTCGCCGCCGGCGTCGCCGACGAGGAGTTCTTTGCCGCCGCCCTCGCTTCAGCTAAGGCCGAAGAGGAACAGATCCGGGAGGGCCTCCAGGCCCTGGCACCGCGCCCCGGCAGCGAAATGTTCAACCTGGTGTTCCAGGAAACCACGCCCGCCCTGCAGGCCCAGGCTGCCAACTGGCGGAAGGAGTCCGAGCATGTCTAACTCGGACATTGGATTTCGACAGGCTCGATCACCGGAACGGCAGGCCCATTCACCGGAGGCCACGGTGATGTCCATGCAGCAGGCCCTGAACCGGGCCCTCAATGAGGTCCTCGCGGAAAACGCCAAGGCCCTCATCTTCGGCGAGGACTGCGGCCGGCTCGGCGGAGTCTTCAGGATCACGGACGGCCTGCAGGCAAAGTACGGCGAAGCCCGGGTCTTCGATACCCCGCTGGCGGAGTCCGGCATCCTGGGCATGTCCGTGGGCCTGGCCATGGCCGGTTTCCACCCGATCCCCGAGGTGCAGTTCGACGGCTTCGCCTACCCGGCCATCAACCAGATCGTCTGCCAGATCGCCAGGATGAACTACCGCAGCCGCGGCGCCCTGCCGATGCCCATCACCCTGCGCGTTCCCAGCTTCGGCGGCATCCGTGCCCCCTGACACCACGGCGAATCGCTCGAGACGCTTTTCGCCCACGTGCCGGGCCTGAAGGTGGTGTCGCCGTCGAACCCGCACGAGGCCTACCACCTCCTCAAGTACGCAGCCTCACGTCCGGATCCTGTGATCTTTATGGAGCCGAAGTCCCGCTACTGGCAAAAAGGTGAGGTTAACGTCGCCAACGCCGATGCCGGCGGCGGCTCCCCCACGGGCGCCAAGGTGATGCGCGAAGGCCGCCACCTCACGCTCGTGGCCTGGGGTGCCATGGTGACGCGCTGTCTGCAGGTGGCCGACCTGGCGGCTGAGGACGGCGTGGACATCGAGGTCCTGGACCTGCGCTGGCTCAAGCCCATCGATGCGCAGGCCCTGGTGACGTCCATGGGGAAGACGCGGCGCGCCGTCGTCGTCCATGAAGCCCCACTGACATCCGGCCTCGGTGCGGAAGTCGCATAGCTCATTACCCAGGGCTGCTTCGACACCCTCAAGGCGCCGGTGGAACGTGTGACCGGCTTCGACGTTCCGTACCCGAGCGGTGACCTCGAGGACGAATACATCCCCAGCGTTGATCGGATCCTTAGCGGGATCCAGCGAGTATTGGAGTACCGTCGTGGCTGAGATTTCATTCCCGCTCCCGGACCTCGGCGAGGGTCTGATCGAGGCGACTGTTCTTGAGTGGCTGGTTTCGCCCGGCGATCAGGTGGAGCGGAACCAGCCGCTGGTGGAGGTGGAAACCAGCAAATCCGCTGTTGAACTGCCCAGTCCGCAGGCAGGTAAAGTGGTGCGTACCTTCGGTGGGGCAGGCGACAGGATCAACGTCGGCGAACCCCTGATCGTGTTCGAGGTGCCGGACAACACTGCCGGAATCGTGGGTACGGTCCCGAAGGATAAGGCACCGACGCGCCGGGTCCGCCTGAGCGCCGTACTTGATGAGGACTGACACCATGAGCGGCAGGCACACCGGCGAGATGCATTCCCACACCGTTGAGGGCACTGACCCCCAACTTTTTGTGGAGGTGCACGACCCCCAGGACGACGCCGGACTGCGTCCTGTGCTGCTGCTGCACGGATTCTCCTCTTCCAGCAAGCTCAACTGGCATGACACCGGCTGGGTGCCGGCCCTACTGGAGGCTGGCCGCCGCGTCATCACCGTGGACCTGCCCGGACACGGCCGCAGCGGCGCCCCCGAGGACATGGACTCCTACTCCCCCAGCCGGATCCGCGCGGATCTGCTGCAGATAGCGTTCGACGCCGGCGTGCGGCCATTGCACAACGGTGACCCCACCAGCGGGGTGGACGTTGTGGGCTATTCCTTGGGCGCCCGGCTCGCCTGGGAATTCGGCGCCACCCAACCCGAGATCGTCCACCGCCTGGTCCTGGGCGGACCGAACATCGCCGATCCGCTGGCAGCCTTTGACCTCATCGCCGCCCAGAACTACCTCGCCGACGGAACCCCCATCGCGGACCCGTCCACAGCCGGCCTGCTCAAGATGGCCATGCTCCTGCCAAGCAACAACATCTTCGCGCTGCTGTCCCTGGTGGATGCCATCAAGGCCGAACCCTTCGATCCTGCCGAAGCCGTTCCCCACATGCCCATGCTCCTTGTGGCCGGCGACCAGGATGAACGTGCGGCCACCATGCCGCAGCTTGCGGAACTCGGCATCCGGGCAGGGTCCATGGCTGAACAGCTGACCTTACCCGGGCGGAACCACACCAACGCCATCACCAGCCGGGCTTTCAAACAGGGAGCCATCGCTTTCCTGGGTGTCTGATCCCCGGCCGTCTGGTCCCTAACAGGGGTTTCATAGCTCCCGCATCCGCCTTACGCCGCCGTTCCGTCCTGGTGACTGCCGCCGGTTTCCTCGCCATGGTCCTGATCGCTGCCGTCTATATGCTGGCGCCTGCCCGGCCGGGCTGGGAGCGGCGTCGCGAACATCGATAGGCATCGACACCTTTGCGAGCTCCGCCCCGATTGACGCGGGCCTGGACGCAGCCATCGATGCCATCATCGGCGAAAACAGCCAGTACCAGGTGGGTGTTGCGCTGATGGCCACCGCCGGCGGGGACCTGCACCTGTACGGCGTGGAGGATGGTTCGGCGTCCCTTGATGAGCCTCCCGGCGCCTTCACCTCGGGATTCCAGATCCAGACGATGGTCCAGGACTGCAACAACGATTCGTGGAGCCTGCTGATGGACGCCGTGGGCCTGTCCGAACTCTCGGAATACGCCGCCTCCATCGACGTCACCTATGACCCCAAGGTGAACACGCTCTCGACCGCAAACATGGCCCATATCCTGGCGGAACTGTTCGAGGGCCGGCTCCTGGACCAGGAGCACACGGAGCAGCTGCTGTCCTACATCCCTGAACGGACGGTGGTGATCCAGGACATCACCAAGGCCGATACCGCCGCCCTCTCATAACTCGGCAGTGCGCGGCAGGCAGTATCCCCGCTTTCCGGCGCGGCGGCAGAAGGTAGGCTGGAAGCGGGGCGGAGACAGCCGGAGAGGGAACAATGAGCACGCGTTTTGAAGACCGCACCGATGCCGGTGAACGGCTGGCGGCGGTGCTCACCCAGTTCCGGGAACGCCCCGACACCATCGTCCTGGGGCTGGCCCGCGGCGGAATCCCCGTGGCCGCCGCAGCTGCCAAAGCCCTGTACCTGCCACTCGGCGCCGTTCTGGTCCGGAAACTCGGCATCCCCGGCCACGACGAAACAGCGTTCGGCGCGCTGGCCTGGTCCGGAGGCCGGATAGTGCGCCTGCTCAACCGTCCGCTGATCACCCGCATTCTGGACCACGGTGTCCGCCAGGAATGGCTGGACGAAGTGGAGAAACGCGAGAGGGCGGAGCTACTTCGCCGGGCCGGGACCTACCCGCGGATCAGCAACCACCTCACCGGCAAGACAGTCCTCCTGCTCGACGACGGCCTGGCCACCGGAGCCACCATGCGCGCCGCCGTCGAGGCCGCACGTTCCGGTGGTGCGGCACGCGTCGTCGCCGCAGCGCCGGTGGGTTCGGTGGAAGCCTACGCGGCTGTGTCGCGGGTGTGCGATGCCGTGCTGTGCCTGCATCTGCCGGGCAAGTTCCGCGCCGTGGGCAGCTTCTACCGGCACTTCGAACAATTGACCGATGAGGACGCCATTAGCCTGCTGAACCAGTAGGGGCCCCACTCCAGCACTGGGCCCTCACGGCAAATCGGCGGGCCCGGCCAGATGGCCGGAACCCGCCGTTCTGCGATGCGAACTACTTTAGTGGTGGCTGCTGACGCCGAGCGGGTTGCCCTTCGTCTCCTTGGCGAGCAAAACTCCGACAGCCGAAATGACGCACAGGATCATGATGTAGATGCCGATGGATCCGGTCCATTTGGTGCTCTGCAGCAGAGTCTCGGCGATGGTCGCAGCGAAGGCACCACCCAGGATGGCACCGAAGGCGTACCCGATGGAGATCCCCGAGTAGCGGACGTTGGCCGGGAACATTTCGGCGTACATCGCCGACATGGGACCGTAGGAGAGTCCCAGGCCGATGGTCAGAACGAAGAGCGCCACACCGTAAAGCCAGATGTTCCTGGTGTCGATCAGGGCAAACATCGGGATCATCCAAACGAAGATGATCGCATAACCTATCAGGAAGGTCTTGACCCGGCCGATCCGGTCTGAGAGCCAGCCGCCTGCGAGCGTGAAGATCAGCCAGCCGAAGGAGGCAAGGGTGGTGGCGAGCAGGATTTCCGGGACCGGCATCTTCAACGACCTGGTGGCGTAGGAGATGAAGAAGGCAATCAACAGGTAGCCGGCGGCGTTGTTGGCGATGAAGATCATGGTCGAGTAGAGCACGGGCCTCTTATGGCTACGAATGAGTTCGCTGAGGGGCGCCCTGCTTTCGGCCTTTCGGGCCGCCATCTCCTGGAAGACGGGGCTCTCGGCCACAGCCCGACGGATCAGGTATCCCACCACAATAAGCACGATGGACAGCAGGAACGGCACCCGCCAGCCCCACGACGCGAAGTCTTCCTTTGACATGTTCGAGTTGAGTACAAAGAGCAGGCCGGTGGCCAGGATCATGCCGACCGGGACACCGATCTGCGGGTACGCGCCGAACACACCGCGACGGCTCTTGGGGGCGTGCTCCACGGCCATCAGGGCAGCACCGCCCCATTCGCCGCCGGCGGAGAAGCCCTGGGCAATGCGGAGGATGATCAGCAGGATGGGGGCCCAGACGCCGATCTGCGCATAGGTCGGCAACATGCCGATCAGGGAAGTGGCCGCACCCATCATCAGGAGGGTGAAAACCAGCATGGCCTTGCGTCCGAGCCGGTCGCCAAGGTGGCCGGCAACCACTGCACCCAGCGGGCGGAACAGGAAGCTGATGCCGATGAGCGCGAAGGACAGGATCTGGGCCAGGCCCGGGTTGGATTCGTTCAGCGGAGCCAGGAACAGCGGGGACAGCAGTGTGCCCGTCAGTTGCGCGAAGATGAAGAAGTCGTACCACTCGATGGTGGTGCCGACCAGCGTTGCTGCGAGGACCTTGCGTTCCTCGTGCTTGCTGCTCGGGCCCGCCTCGGAATCGACGCGTGAAGTTTCGGTCATTGGAACTCCGTGGCTTGGGGCAGCCTGGTTAGGGATGAGGGCTGCCGTAGGTGGATTCAGGCCGTCCGATTTACTGATCGAACGGTCAGTTAGTAAGACGTTACGCGAAGATATGACGAAACGCACTACTTTTCTTGATTCTTCCCGCGGATCAGTTCCATAGTTGAACTGCCTTTTCGAAATCAGCACACAGCTTTTCGAAAATCGGCACGCAGCCCGCGTGCGGGAAGCACCATCACGGCACACGGGCAGCGCCCCTGCAGCCGCCTAGGATGGAATCCATGACCCCCACCGCAGTCCCCGCCGGAGCAGCTCAGGCTTCGCCGTCCCAGACCCTGTCGCGCGGAATCCGGGCACTGGAAATCCTGGCCGCGGCGCAGGCGCCATTGACCATTGCGGAACTTGCAGACGCCATGGGGGTTCACCGTTCCGTGGCCTACCGGATCCTGCGGACCCTGGAAGACCACTCCTTACTGGTGCGCGATGACGCGGGCAAGGTCCAGCCAGGGCCCGGGCTCGCTGTCCTGGCGCGGGGCGTTGCCCGCAACCTGCAGACGGCGGCCCTGCCGGAACTGACGCAACTCGCGAATGCCCTGACCATGAGTGCTTTTGTGGCCGTCTGGGACCGCGAGGACTGTGTCACCCTGGTCACCGTGGACCCGCGGCATACCGGCGCCGCCATTGTCCAGCACCCAGGCTCCCGGCATCCCATCAGCGCCGGTGCCCCCGGAATTGCGATCCAGTCAGCCTACTCGGAAGCAGACTGGCATGCGGCTGCCCCGGGAATCCCCTACCGGCCCGAGGCCGGAACCGCACGGCACCGGGGCTATGCCGCCAGCCACGATGAAGTCATCGCCGGCGTCTCCTCCGTGGCAGTTCCGGTCAGGGTCCCTGGCGGTCGGCCGGCTGCTCTGGCCGTCGTCTACATCCGGGCAGCCCAGAATCCGGACGAAATCGCCGCGGCGCTGATGGCGGGCGCCGGGCGGATTGAAGTCCAGCTGGGCTGATCGCTGCACACGCGGCAGGGCCCAGCGTCAATTAGTGGCGTTTGCGGAGAATGGCCGCCGCCGCGCCGCCAAGCACCAGCAGGCCGCCTGCAGCAACCACAGGCACAACAAATGCGGCGTGGTAGCCGTGGACCTGCGCGAGCTGACCACCAACGGCGGCCCCCAACGCGGTGCCCGCCACGATCCCGCTCGCCAGAGCCGTCATCACGGTCCCCAGCCGTTCTACCGGCGCCACCAGGCCTCCGATCGCGAAGACCGTGACCATCACTGGACCCACCGGCAATCCCAGGACCAGAAGCACCGCGACCATGCCGCCCAACGATCCCGGCACCAGAAGCAGCAACGCGAGCACCGTCATCAGCGCCGCGCCGACCAGCCACCGGGCGGCCGGAGTGAAGCGCTGGGGCCAGTACGCCACGGAGAGGGCTGCGGCGGCCGAACTCAATCCCATAACCGCATACAGCAGTCCGGCGATTTCGGAGGTGGCGAAACTGGCGGAGAAGGAGCTCAAGGCCGTCTGGGCGGACCCGAAGAAGGTGCCCATGGCCACCATCGCCAGGACGGGCAGTGCGACGACGGCGGGAATCCTAGCGGCCTTGCGCGAGACCGCGGAGCCCCGGTTCAGGGGAACCGCTTTGTAGGTGGAGTGCATGGCAAAGGCGGGCACCAGCGTGATGGTCATGGCCGCTGCCAGGGCCAACGGCAGCCAAGGGGCCACCAGGCTGGCCAGGATTCCCACAAGAGCCGGTCCCAGGACGAACGTCAGTTCATCGGCCGTGCTCTCGTAGGACAGGGCCGTGTCCAGATCCCTGCCGGCCTTCGCTCCCTTGCCACGCGAGGTGAGTGCCATCCAGCGCACCCTGGCCAACGGCCCTACCTGCGGGCAGCTGGCACCGGCAAGGAACGCGGCGGCGATCACGGCCACGGGAAAAGATCCGGCTTCGGGCGCAGTCCAGGCCGTGCCGATCAGCGCCAGGACCGCCAAGGTGTTGAGCACCGCCGCAACCAGGAGGACGGGCCGCTGCCCCCTGCGGTCTGCGAGGGCACCAAAGACCGGGGCGCCGAGGGCCGAGCCGATCCCCACAGCACCGGCGGCAGTGCCACCCAGCGCGTAGGAACCGGTCACGGACGTGACGAGGGTCAGGGCACCGACGGTCAGCATGGCCAGGGGCAGCCGGGCGAACAGGCCCAGGGGGATGAAGCTGCGGCCGGCGAGGTGCGGGAGCCTGGCGAACCGCCCCGTGGGCGGCGACTGCAGGACCTGGGGCGAGGTTGGGACGGCAGTGGCGCCCGCGCTGGCGGGAATCGCCGCAGCGGAGGCCGGCGCAGGGTCAGGAGCGGCAGGGTCAGGAGAGAGAGGCGCTTCCGGGGAAACGGGCAGGGAGGACATTTTTGAGGAGTTCAAGGTTCCGGGCTCGTTCAGCAATGCGCATCGTCCCTCCTCCCGATGCGCGCGACCCGGTAACTGTCTAATAATACAGGCCGGTTCGGCCCAGTCCAGCCCGGCATGGCCGCAGTCACACCAGCGCCCCGGCGGCGTCCGAAATGCGGAGCGTGGAGCCGTTCCGGCCCTTGAGGACCTGGAGTTGGGTTCCGATGCGCTGTTTCATCTCCCCCACATGGCTGACGAGACCCACAACGCGCCCGCCGTCGCGAAGGCCTTCGAGGGCATCCATCACCTGTTCGAGGGATTCTTCGTCTAGGCTGCCGAAACCCTCATCCACAAAGAGTGTCTCGATCTGGATGCCGCCGGATTCCTGCTGCACAACGTCTGCCAGCCCCAGGGCGAGGGACAGGGACGCCATAAAGGATTCGCCGCCGGAAAGTGTGGAGGTATCCCTGCGGTGTCCGGTCCACTGGTCCACCACTTCCAGGCCCAACCCGGATTTCGCGCCGCGCGCGGCCTTGGCGTCTGAATGCTGGAGCAAGTAGCGGCCATCGCTCATGGCGACCAGGCGTTCAGAAGCAGCCAACGCCACCTGTTCAAGCCGTGCAGCGAGGACGTAGCTGTTCAGGCTCATGCGGTACGTGTTGTCTCCACGGCCGGCGGCGGTATCAGCCAGGGCTGTCAGCAGCTGGGCGCGTTCCCTGGGAACCCGCCCGGAACCGGCCAGCTGTTCGTAGTCATTGCGGACAGCGGCCAGCGATTCCACACAGCGCACGGCCATACCGGCGGCGAGATCGGCGGCGCGTGCCTCCTGTCCGGCCTGCTTCGCGGCGGCTTGGAGCTCCGCGAGGAGGGCTTCGTCCACCAGGGGATGGGCTGACTCTTCCGTCAGTGCCAGCAACAGATCCTCGGATGCGAACAGCTCGGCAATCCGCGCCTGTTCGTCTTGGCCGGCCCGGACCTCAACCAGCAGGGCATCGGCATCGTTGGCCGACAGCAGCTGCGCCCGGGCTTCCAGGTCCGAGCTGAAGCCAGCCTCCGGCAATGCCAGTTCAAGCTGGATCCGTGCTTCCTCGGCCCTGGCCTTGGCTCTGTTGAGCAAGGCTTGGGCCTCCACAGCCTTTTCCAGTGTGGCGGCGGCGTCCTGCAGCGACCGCAGCCGGTGCGTGAGGCTGCGGTGACCGCCACGCAGCGCGGACAGGGCGCCGTCAAGGGACGCCAGCTGGTCCACCAGTCCCGACAATTCAGTGCTGACCTGCGCGAGTTCGGATGCTGCGCTGTGCCTGGCGGAATCCGCTGCCGCCATTCTGGCTTCCGCGGCCTCAAGCTGCTGCCGGAGGTCCTCGAGGTTTTTCACAGCCAGCTGCGACTCTCCGGCGGCGGTGCGGGCAGACTCGAAGGCCGCAAGCGCATCCTCTTCGGGCATGTCCCCGCCCTGGCCTTCAAGGACAGCCACCAACTGGTTCGCGTCGCCCAACTCACGGGCCCGCGCTGCCAGGTTTGTCTCTGCGTCCTCATGGTCCTGCTGGGCGGCTTCCTCGGCCTGGCTGAGGCCCAGCGCTGACGCCGCAGCCTCCGCGGGAGCCGGGTGGTCCGCACTGCCGCAAACGGGGCAGGCCTGTCCCTCGGCCAGCTGGGCAGCGAGTTCGGCGGCGGCGTTGGCGAGTCGTTCCTCGCGCAGGTCCAGCCAGCGGAGTTTCTCCTCGAGCTGGATCTCCCGGGACGCCGAGTGTCGGTCGGCGGCGAGCGCCTGCGCTGCGCGTGCAGCCGCGTAGCGCCGGACGACGTCAAGAAGTTCCTCAGCCGCAGCGGCTTCCTTGGCATGCAGGATGGCGGCTGAGGCCAGTTCCGCCAAGGGCTCCAGGCCTGGCATCAGGGTTTCCTGCTCCGCACGGAGGGCCTGCAGCGAAACGCCCAGGTCATTGCCCTTTTGTGTGAGCTCCTGCTGCTTCGTGGTGAGTGCGGCGCGCCTGGCAACCAGCGAATGGAGGCGTTCTTCGTCCGGCAACCTGGCTTCCACAACGGCCAACAGGGACCGGAGTCGGCTAAGCTCACCAGCGATATCAAGAGCCCCTGCGGTGGAGAGCCCGGCATCGGCGTGGTCCGCATCCAAGGCGCCGAGGTCCAGCTGGTCCAGTTCGGGGTCTTCATCCGCCGCCATCCGCAGCAGTGTGATGGCGGATTCCATGGCTCCCGCCGCGTGCCGGACCTGGGTCTGGCTGGACTGGACAGCCTGCAGCTGGCCCGTGAGCACCTCGGCGCGGCGGTGCTGTTCGAGCCGGGCGGCATGGAGCTCCAGGGACGGCAGGGTTGCCTCAGCGGCTGCCTTCCGGGCCTCGGCGGCTGCCAGCTTGCGGTGCCGTTCCCGCCGCGCGGACTCGCTCTCCAGCCGGCCTGACGTGTGCTTGCTGACGGCCGCTGCGGCATCCGCCGCCGCAGCCAGTTCCCCTGCGCGGTGGGTCACTGCTTCCTGGAGCCATTCGATCCGGGCAGCGGATTCTTCCTGGCCAGGAGCTGCAGAATCATCAATGGCCAGCACAGCGGCCTCGGCTTCGGCGCGACCCGCCAGCAGCTCAAGCTCCCCGTTCAGCCGGGCAACATCGTTCCGCGCGGCCTGGGCCTCCGCCGACAGCTCCTGCTCCAGAGCCTCGAACCGCTGGGTGCCGAAGAGCTTCTGCAGCAGTTCCAGGCGATCGGCAGCCTTGGACCGCAGGAAGGCGGCAAAATCGCCCTGCGGCAGCATCACCACGCGTGTGAACTGTTCCCGGTCCATTCCCAGCAGGGCGGTGATTTCAGCGCCGGCTTCATCGTTGCGTCCGGATCTGTCCGTCCAGGTCCCGCTGATGCGCTCCCGGAAGAGCGTCTTGGCCTGCTGTGTGGTGAAGCCGTTCTTCCCTCGGGCGCTGGGTTTATCCCAGGCCGGCGACCTGGATACTTCGAAGTGGCGGCCCTGGGCGGAAAACTCGCAGGTGACCGCCGGTTCGAGCGACGGCTCGGCATGATCGCTGCGCAGGCGCTTACCTTCCTGGCGCGCCCCAGGCACGGATCCGTACAGCGCAAAGCAGACGGCGTCCAGCACGCTGGTCTTCCCTGCTCCAGTAGGTCCGTTGAGGAGGAAGAGTCCGTGGGCGCTCAACCTGTCGAAGTCGATTTCCTCGGTGCCCGCAAAGGGCCCGAAGGCGGAGATGACAAGGCGGTGGATCCTCATAGCGATGCCTCCTTGAGGCGTACGTTGTCCAGCGCCGCGGCGATGGCCAACCGCTCGGCGTCGCCCGCGTCCCGCCCCCGCACATGATCGAGGAATCCGCAGCAGAGCGCGAGATCATCCTGGGCTTCGGCGAGCCGGCTGCTGTAGCTTTTGGACGCCTTGACGGCGCCGCCCTGCGGATCAAACCCGAGGACCAGCGTGTCCGGAAAACGGGCCCGCAAACGCTCCATGGCCTGCGCGGGTCTCTGCTCATCCGTCAGGGTGATCTGGCAGTACGCTCCTTCGGCCCAGGAATGCTTTGCGGACTCCAGAAGCTCCGAGATTTCTCCGCGGAGCACGGCCAGCTTCCGCGGGGCTTCCCACGACAGTTCCGATACGCCGATCACGCCCTCCGGGCCGACGTCGATCAGCCAGCTTCCCTTGGTGTGCTTGGCTTCGGAGAACGAATAGGCCAGGGGCGATCCCGAGTACCTGACCTGCGGCGACAGGCTCTGGCGGCCGTGCAGGTGCCCCAGCGCGGTGTAGCTGAATCCGTCGAACAGGTCCAGGGGCACGGCTCCGACTCCCCCGATGCTGAGGTCCCGCTCACTGTCGGAGCTGATCCCGCCGCTGGCGAACGTGTGGGCGAGGACCACAGAATGGACGGTTCCCGCTGCGCTGCGCTGCGCGAGGTCCGCCCGGATGCGATCAGTGGCGGCGCGGGTGACTTCGAAGTGGCTGGGGGTTTCTGCACCAAGTTGTTCGGCGACAAGGCGCGGTTCCAGCCAGGGGATTCCATAGATGGCCAGGACGGCGCCGGGCGTCCCGCCGTCACCTGTGCCCAGCGGCAGGACGACTGGCTGGTCCAGGTCCGCCAGCCTGGTCCGCAGGTGGACGCCGCCACGTTCCAGCAGCCGGGAGGCGAATCCCAGCCGGATGGCGGAGTCGTGGTTGCCGGATGTCAGCACCACCGTGGCGCCGGCCGCCGTCAGCCGCACCAAGGCATCGTCCAACAGCCCCACGACGTCGACGCCGGGCAGGGCGCGGTCGTAGACATCGCCGGCGATCAGGACAACGTCGACGGCGTTTCCGGTAACGGCGCTGACGAGCTGATCAACAAATGACCGCTGGGCGTCCAGCATCCCGACGCCATGGAAGGACCTGCCCAAGTGCCAGTCCGAAGTGTGCAATAACCGCATATTCTTACGCTAGCGGCTGCCACCGACAGTTTAAGAAACCGCCGCAACAGGCCGTTGCCCAGTCAGGCCAACTAGCCGCGCTTTCCGTCGAAGAATTCCTGGGCCTCGTCGCGGCTGTCCGGCTCGTCCGCGGCGGCATGGGCCGGTGTGGGCTTGGTAGGGGCAGCCGTCTTGGCAGGCACCGGAGCGGCCTCGTCGGCGACGTCGGCATCCTCGTCTTCGTCAAAATCCTCAACGTCGTCGGCAGTGCTGTCGTCAAGCACTGATCCGTCAGCGGCTGATCCAGCGGCAGCAACCGGCTCGGCGAACCCACGGAAGACCAGCCCGGCGATGGCCGCGCCTGCCAAGGGAGCAACCCAGAAAAGCCACAGCTGCTCAAGGGACCAGCTGGAGCTGAAGACGGCCGAAGCCGTGGCGCGGGCGGGGTTGAACGGCGCGTTGCCCACGGACAGGCCTAGCTGCAGCAGAACGGCGAAGGCGAGGCCTACGGCTACGGCCGCTGCCGTCTTGTTGATGTTGTTGCGTGCGGTGGTGCCCAGGAAGACTGCGACCAGGATGGCAGCCCCGAGTACTTCGAGCAGGAGCACACCGGCGAGGGGCGCCTGGATGATGGAGTGTTCGCCGAATCCGGCGGTCACGGTGTCGAACGCCGTGCGGCTGTCCTGGATGCCAGGCAGTGTGCGCAGGATGCCGAAGAGTGCGAGGGCGCCCAGAAGCCCGCCCACCAGCTGCGCGCCGATGTACGCGGCGGCGTCACCGAGCCGGATCCGGCCGGCGACGGCGTGGCCAACGGTCACCGCCGGGTTGAAGTGTCCGCCGGAAACATAGCCGAAGGCCAGCATCGCCGCGGTCACCGCGAGGCCTGCTGCGAGCGCGGCGGGCAGCGGGCTGGACTGCGGGATGGAGAACAGCGGCACTCCCAGCCCTGCCACCACGATGAAGAGGCTGCCAAAGGCTTCCGCTGACAGCCTGGACACCAGCCCGTGCCGGATTTCGGCACCGCTGCCGGCAGTCAGCCCGGAGGCGGGATCACGGTGGACGGGCACAGGCGTGGTCATGGTGGGGCAATCCTTATCGTTGGGTGTGGTGCCTTTGCATTCTGCCAAGGGATTCTGGGCGTTGGCTGAGTCCGAGCTTAGTGGACGGACGGCGTGGCGCCCCGGCGCGTTCCACCTCCGCCCCACGGTAAATTTACTGTCATGAGCATTGAACCGGGCGCCGTTGCCGCGCCCCCGCTGAAGTCCCGCATCCACGGCTGCCTCCTGGGCGGCGCGCTAGGAGACTCGCTGGGCTACGCGGTGGAGTTCGACTCGATCGAGACCATCCGCCAGCGCTTCGGCCCCGCGGGCCTGACAGACCTGGATGCGCTCAACGGCGGCAGCCACTTTTCGGACGACACGCAGCTGACGCTGTACACCGTGGACGGGCTGGTGGAGGTGCTCGAATGGGCCAATGACGGCGTGGGTGCCGACGCGAACGCCTGCCTGTGGCTGGCCTATCTCCGCTGGCTGGATACCCAAGGTGAGTCCGTACCGCCGCAGGCCCCGGCACAGCCGCCGCGGTGGATCGACGGCAACGAAGTGCTGAGGCACCGCCGCGCCCCAGGTAACGCGTGTATCAGCGGGC
This sequence comes from Pseudarthrobacter adonitolis, assembly GCF_055412845.1. Taxonomy (NCBI): domain Bacteria; kingdom Bacillati; phylum Actinomycetota; class Actinomycetes; order Micrococcales; family Micrococcaceae; genus Pseudarthrobacter; species Pseudarthrobacter adonitolis. Next base: position 178,336 of record NZ_JBVAYW010000003.1, read on the forward strand.
TGGCCACCGGCGAAATGGGGACGGTCTACCGGCCGGTGAATCCGGACTCGAAGGGCCGCGGAACGGTGATGCGGTCCGCACCGTTCGGCCTGATTCCCTATATAGCGTCCGACGCCGTCTATAAGTTGAGTGCCGACGCCGCCTCCCTGACGCACGGCCATCCCTCCGCACGGCAAAGTGCCGGCAGCTTCAGCCTGCTGATCCACCGCCTGGTGGCCGGCGACACCCTGGCGGACGCGGCAGCGGCGGTCCTGGACGAGGTCCGTGGCCTGAAGGATGTGGCCGCAGAACTTCCCGAGCGGCTTGAGGCGGCCATCCGCTGTGCGGGAACAGGCGTCCTGTCGCCGGAGGAACTGGTTCGGCAGCTGGGCGAGGGCCGGGTCGCGGAGGAGGCGTTCGCCGTCGGGCTTTACGCTGTCCTGGCCACAGCGCCCGGCGCGGGCTCCCCCCTGTCGCCGCAAGACCACTTCCGGGCGGCCGTTGCGCTGGCCGTCAACCACAGCGGCGGCAGCGATTCCACGGGATCCATCGCCGGAAACATCCTGGGCGCCTATTACGGCGAAGCGTGCCTGCCCCCGGAATGGCTCGACGCCCTCGAAGGGCCGGACGTCATCCGCGGCATGGCCGATCTGCTGGTGGGCGTTACCACCGCTTGAGCGCCACGTTGTTGCAGGCCTCGCAGATGTCCTCCGGAATCAGGCCCCGGCGCTGCAGCACTCCGAAGATGACGCAGCCCAGGCAGAATCCGGCGAAAGCCTCCAGCGAGGCAGCCGCAATGAGAACCGCCAGCGCAATCCAGGCTCCGGGGGCGGCACCGGCAAGGAACAGGATCAGCGCCGTCGTGGACACCACCGTTCCCATGCCCTGGGCAAAACGCTTGGGCGGTCCGGGAACCAGGCGAACCCGGCCCAGGCGGGGCGCCAGGACCTTGACGGAAAGCAATGCCAGGGGCGAAATCCGTGGCCCGAACAGCACCCGCAGCCAGAAGCCAGCGGCGATCAGCACCAGTCCCCAAACGGAACCGCTCAGCAGCGTGGCGCACGCCAGCAGCACCACCAGGCCGGCGGCGATCCGGGCCGCGTACTCATTGACGGGGTTGGGAAAGGCGAACACGGCGGACCAGTTGATTCCGGTTCTTTGGCCGGCCGTTAGTTTGCTCATCCTGCAAGGCTAGGAGCCGGGCCTGCCGCAGGGAAGATTTGTTGCGCCGGATGAACGCTGCACCGGGGCAGCGCAGCCGGACAATCAGTGCGGCTCAGCCGCCCACCATCTGCAGGAACTCGCCTTCGGAGAGCACTTCAATGGGCTGGCCGCGGTCGTGGAGCTCCAGGACGCGCCGGGCCTTGCCGGTCAGCCTGCCGGACCGCAGGTCCGAGGCCACAAAACCGTCACCCACCACCAGCACCGTCGTGCGGGCCGTCACCCGGCTTTCCGGCCGGGCACCCAGCTCGGCCGAACGCACCTTCGCTTCCGGCCGGGCCATGGAGAGCTCGCCGGTGAAGACAACGGTCTGGCCGTACAGGGGGTGGGAGGGTTCGGCGTCGGCATTGGGGACGGGGTTGGCGCCCTCCTGCGGCCACCCGGACAGGAACGGGCGCACCAGCGCGGCGCTGTTTCCGCCGGCAGCGGCGCCGGCAAGTGCGGTAAGGCTGGCTTTGGACAGGACATCGTGCGCCGGGTCAAACGCCTCCTGATGCGGCAGGACCAGGCCCAGCGACAGGTAGAGCTCGGCAATGCTGTTGGCGTTGTTCCGCGCAGCGATGTCGATCAGGATGCCGGCGCAGGCACGGGCGTCTTCTGCGGCATCGTGATGGTTGACCAGCGGCACGCCGGCTTCCTCCGCAGCGAACGGCAAGGAATTGGAGACCAAGGAGTAGCAGCGCCGGGACAGCATCACCGTGCAGACGTAGTCATAGGCAGGGCCGGGCAGGCCGGAGACCTCAAGCCCTGACCGGATCACGCCCAGGTCAAAGGCCGCGTTATGCGCCGCCAGGATGTCGCCCCCGATAAAGGCACCAATCTCCGGAAAGAGCTCACCGAAGCGGGGAAGGCCGGCCACGTCCGTGGCCTTAATGCCGTGGACCCTGACGTTGTGGTACTCGAAGTGGTCGTGGTTGACCGGCGGCCGCATCAGCCACGACGCCTCATCCACCACCCGCCCGCGCCGCACCTTCGTCAGGCCAACGGCGCACGGTGAACCCCGGAAGCCATTGGCCGTCTCGAAGTCGATCGCCGTAAAGTCCAAACCCACGGCCCATACTTTACCGCCGGACAGGGCCGTTCCCGCTTCACCGGGGCGGCCCTGTCGCGCATATCACGCGTTCGACGCCGGGTGGCGGGGTTAAGGAATCGTCCGCCGCAGCGTGAGGTAGGACCCTCCGGCGAGCACCAGGCACAGGGCGGCAGCCCAGGCGCCCATGGTCAGCGGAGTCTGCTGGACGAACCAGCCGCCGATGCTCAACCACCACTGGTTCCGTCGCCAGCGCCACAATGCCGAGCAGCAGCACCGCCGACCCGATCAGGGAGACGAGCATCCCGGTGGTACTCAGCGCTTGTAGATCGTGGCGAACCAGAAGCCGATGATGAACATAAACATCATGATCGTGAATTAGAACCCTGCCGTGCCGTACCAGGGCCCATCCGCGACCCAGGGATGTTGAAGAAGTACCTGTTGACGCCCCAGCCGCCGGTTGCCCGCTCGGCCAGGCCACCCAGCAGGTAGATGGCCGTCATGCCCACTGCGAGCTGGGAAAACAGGCCCAGGGTGCCCAGATAGAACGCGCGGCGGCTGATGCTGAGCACCTGTGAAAACGGAAAGGCCAGCGTCATGCTTTGGATGCCCAGCACCATGAAGTACTAGGCGTCTGGCTGCCGCCGCCGTACTTGGCCTCATCCACCGGGATCAGGGCGAAGATGGCGATCGAGAGGAGAAACGCCGCCGCGAGGATGACCAGCGGGTTCCCCGGACAGGTCCATTTGGTGACGAGTTGCATGCGCGCCACCGCTACTGCCTTGCTCATCGTGCTACCTCCAATGCATCGCGTTGCGGTCCGTCACCCGGCGCCCGGCGCCGGGCGTGGTTGTCCATGGTCTTCCTGACGAGCCCAGCAGGCCATAGATCCGCCCCGCTGAAAGGCTGATGCTCACGTTGTCGAGTGCCAGGACATCCCGGTACCGTTTTGTGAGATTCCTTGCTTCGACCACTGTTTCATTCACAATGCCGCGCTCCTTTCCTGGTTGCCGTCCGCTGCCGTCGCGGCCTCGGTGCCGCGGATGATCATGCGGCTGGGCTCGTCCACGGGAATGCCCAGCTTGTGGGCTTCCGCCGCCAGCGGCCGCACGTACTGCTCAAAGAATTCCTGGCTCCGGCGCGCCACCAAAACCGCCCGGGCACCTGTGCAGACAAACATGCCGATCCCCCGCCTTTTGTAGAGGATTCCCTCTTCCACCAGCAGGTTCACGCCTTTTGCTGCGGTGGCCGGGTTGATCCGATGGAACGCCGCGAACTCGTTGGTGGACGGGACCTGGAATTCCTCCGGGGGGTTCCCGCCCACGAAGTCGTTTTCTATCAGCGCGGCAATCTGCAGGAAGATCGGCCTGCTGTCGTCAATCACTGGCGCCGCCTTGATCCTCGTCCAGGAGGCCGGATAGCCTCCTGGTTAGTCACTGATGCAACTAACCAGACAACAGGGACTACCTGGTGCGTCAAGTACCCTGAGGAGGTGAACTTTCTTGCGATCAGCGACCTTGCCGCGCCCATGCTGGGTGGTGCAGGACCGGTTCAGCCGCAACTGGCCTCCTTCCTGCCCGACTGGCTGAACCCCCAGATATTCCTGGCCGATCCCGCACTAGCGCCCTGGGTGGTGCTGCTGGTCTGCGGAATCGTCTTTGCCGAGACGGGCCTGCTGGTGGGATTCTTCCTCCCCGGCGACTCAATGCTGTTCACAGCAGGGCTGCTGGTGGCAACGGACACCATCCAGTTCAATGTCTGGCTCCTGGCGCTCCTGATCACCATTTCCGCCATCATCGGCAACCAGACCGGCTACCTGATCGGGTCCAAGGCCGGCCCCGCAATCTTCAACAAGCCGAACTCCCGCCTCTTCAAGCGCGAAAACGTGGAGAACGCGCACGCTTTCTTTGAAAAACACGGCGGCAAGGCACTGATCCTCGCCCGCTTCGTGCCGATCATCCGGACCTTCGTGCCCGTGATCGTTGGCGTGGCCCAGATGAATAAAAAGAAGTTCTTCCTGTTCAACGTGATCGGCGCGGTCCTGTGGGGCAGTGGCGTCACGCTGTTGGGCTACCTGCTGGGCGACAGGGTCCCGTGGGTCCGGGAGAACCTGGACATCATCTTCATCGTCATCGTGCTGATCTCCGTGATTCCGATCGGCATCGAAGTAATCCGCGGCCTCTCGGCCAAGCGCCAGGCTGCCACGTTCGGCACCGACCCCGTCGACGAATTCATTGACGAGCACGCTCCCCGCGAAGAGCGTAAGACCAATCTGGACTAGTTCCTTGAAGCGCCGCTGGCCGGCGCTGCATCCAAGGCAAAGCTAAGGGAGCCCCACCATGGTGGGGCTCCCTTAGCTGTTAATGGCGTTTCGGGTGCGAGCCTATTGGCGCGCCAGTGCTTCGACGATGGCCGGCAGGAGGGCCCGGAAAGCCTGCCCGCGGTGGCTGATGGCGTTCTTTTCCGCCGATGACAATTCAGCGCAGCTGCGGTCCTCGCCGGCGGGCTGCAGCACGGGGTCGTAGCCGAAGCCACCGTCACCGCGGGGTTCACGCAGCAGGGTCCCCTCAAGCTGGCCGTACTCCACCACTTCGCGGCCACTGGCACCGGGCCCCGGGACCGCCAGGGCCGCTGCGCAGACAAACGCGGCCCCCCGGTGCCCGTCCGGGACATCGGCGAGCTGGTCCAGCAGGAGCCTCAGGTTGGCGTCGTCGTCACCGTGCCGGCCCGACCAGCGCGCGGAAAAGATGCCCGGCGCCCCGCCCAGCACGTCCACGGCCAGCCCCGAATCGTCGGCGATGGCCACCAGCCCAGTGGCCTCCGCAACTGCCCGCGCCTTCAACAGCGAGTTTTCGGCGAACGTCACGCCGATTTCGACGACGTCTGGCGCACCCACCGCCGCGGCGTCCACGACCTGAGTGTCGACGTCGAGCCCGGGGACCTGTCCGCGCAGCAGCTCTCGGAGCTCCTTGAGCTTGCCCTTGTTGTGTGTGGCCAGGACGAGGCGCGGTGCAGGCGGGTCCTCACGTTCAGCGTTCACGGCGCTGGTGTTCATTGCGTTCGGGTTCACAGCGTTCAGGTTCACAGTGCGTCTGCGAGGGTTTCGCGCTGGATCGCCGCCAGCGCGGTGGTGCCCAGGAGGGCCAGGTCCAGCAGCTGGTTCAGCTCGTCCCGGTCGAAGGGAGCGCCCTCTGCGGTGCCCTGGACTTCCACGAATTTCCCGGAGCCGGTGACCACCACGTTCATGTCGGTTTCGGCGCGGACGTCTTCAACGTAGGGCAGGTCCAGCATGGGCACGCCGTCGATGATGCCCACCGAAACGGCTGCGATCGTGTCGATCAGGGGCTGGGCGTTCTTGGCGATCAGCTTGTTGTCGCGGGCGAAACGGATGGCGTCCGCCAACGCCACGTAGGCTCCGGTGATGGCAGCGGTGCGGGTTCCGCCGTCGGCCTGGAGGACGTCGCAGTCGAGGACGATCGTGTTTTCACCCAGGGCCTTGGTGTCAATGATGGAACGCAGCGAGCGTCCGATCAGCCGGGAAATCTCGTGGGTCCGCCCGCCGATTTTCCCCTTGACCGATTCGCGGTCGGAGCGGGTGTTGGTGGCCCGCGGCAGCATGGCGTATTCAGCCGTGACCCAGCCACGGCCTTCGCCCTTGAGCCAGCGCGGCACCCCGGCCGTCAGGGACGCCGTGCACAGGACCCTGGTGTTGCCGAACTCGATGAGGGCCGATCCCTCGGCCTGCTTGGACCATCCGCGGGTGATGCTGATGGGGCGGAGCTGGTCGGGGGCGCGGCCATCGGCGCGCACTACGGGCACTGCGATTGCTTCAGAAGTCATGCCTTTAGCTTATCGACTCACGGTGAGCCGTCCCGCCGCAGCGAGTGCAGTCGACCAGAGGTGCAGTGGATCAGACGGTGTAGTGCACACCGGCCACGGCAACGGCCACGTCGCCGCCGAACACGGGGCGGGCTTCGGCCATGACCGTGGTGGGTGATGTCCAGACGGGGATGTGCGTGAGCAGCAACCGGCGTGCGCCTGCGCGCTCTGCCGCCTCGCCGGCGCGTTTTCCGGTCAGATGGACATCCTTGATGTCGTCGTCGCGGCCTTCCTCAAAGGCGGCCTCGCACAGGAACAGGTCAGCATCCTTCGCCGCTTCCTCCAGCCCGGCACAGGAATCGGTGTCCCCGGAATAAGTCAGGACCCGGCTGACCGGGTTGCCCTGCTTGTCCGGTTCGGTCACTTCCACCCGCAGGGCGTAGGCCTCCTCCACTGGGTGGTTCACCGCGAAAGGCGTCAACGTGAACGGCCCCACCGTGACGGATTCCCGTTCGGTCCAGTTGGTGAAGTCGAATTCCTCGTGCATCCCCGGATCCAGTTCCAGGCCGTAGGCGGTGGCCATCCGGTCGGCCGTCGCGGCGGGGCCCCACACCGGAATCCGGCCGCGTCCCCAGCCGCCGGGCTTCCAGCGGACCGCCACGTGCAGGCCGCACAGGTCCATGCAGTGGTCCGGGTGCAGGTGGGTCAGGAAGATCGCGTCGATGTCCTCAAGGTCCGTGTAGCGCTGGATGGCGCCCAAGGCTCCGCTGCCCAGGTCCATCACGATCTTCCACGTCCGCTCGCCGTCGTTGGCGGTCAGGAGGTAGCAGGACGCCGGGGAACCGGGGCCGGGGAAGGAGCCCGTGCAGCCGACGATGGTGAGCTTCACAGGGCAGGACCTCCGGCCCGGTGGGCGCCCACAAAGTTCGAAATCCTGGGTCCCAACGACGACTGCCGGGCGCTGGCGGTCTGCGCGGCGGCGATCATCTCGGGGGTGATCCGCGCCAGGCTGCCGGTGGGGTACTGGGCCGCCACGTGGTCCACGTGCCGGACGGACAGGACCTCCGGGCCCAGGAACCGGCGGGCCAGCGTTTCGAACTGGCCGGCGTCACCGGTGGCGATGAAGTGGTATTCCGGCGGTGTTGCGGCGGTGCGCTGAAGATTGTGGGTGGCGAGGGCACGGTACACATCCTTCGCCGTTTCCTCGGCACTGGACACCAGCGTCACGGCGTCGCCCATCACGAAGGAAATGACGCCGGTCAGCAGCGGATAGTGTGTGCAGCCAAGCACCACGGTGTCCACGCCGGCTGCCTTCAGCGGCGCAAGGTATTCTTCGGCGATGGCCAGCAGGGCGGGTCCGGTGGTGATCCCGGACTCCACGTAGCTCACGAACTCCGGGCAGGCAACGGACGTGATCGCCAGGTCCGGCGCGGCGGCAAACGTGTCTTCGTAAGCCCGTGAACCAACGGTGGCAGAGGTACCGATGACGCCGATACGCCCGCTTCTGGTGGCAGCGACAGCCCGCCGGACAGCCGGCTGGATCACTTCGATGACGGGGATGCCGTATTTTGCCGTGTACCGCTCGCGGGCGTCCCGCAGGACAGCGGCCGACGCCGAGTTGCAGGCAATGGTCAGAAGCTTGACGCCGGAGTCCACCAGTTCGTCCATCACACCCAGGGCGTTGGCGCGGACTTCGGCAATGGGCAACGGCCCGTAGGGCCCGTTGGCGGTATCCCCCACATAGAGGATGGACTCGTTGGGGAGCTGGTCGATGATGGACCGCGCCACAGTCAGTCCGCCGACACCGGAATCAAAGACGCCGATAGGGCGGGACCCCACCGGGCCTGTGGTGCTGCTGGCTGCGGAGTCCGATGCGGCTGCGTCTGACGGATCCATGCTCGAGGCTGTAGTCATGATTATTCGAGGATAGGTCTTCCCCGGGCCGCAGCCATCACATTGTGGCGCCGGACTCATGTCAAATTTGTCACACTGGCGGACGTATCCCGAAACAGAACAGCAGATCAGGCCCTGGAATCCAGGGACTGGAGCATCGCCTGGACCAGGGATTCCTGCAGCCACGTGGTGAAGTTATACACCAGGGCGAGGTAACTTTCCACGTCCTCGGCCTGGGACCAGTCCTGCATCAGGTGCACGTGCTCGGCGTCCTCTTCATCCCGGATATCCAGGCGCTCCGCAAGCACCAGGCGCACATCGTTCAGGGCCATGGACCAGAGCCTGGCCCCTTCAGCGGTTAGGACCACCTCGTCCTTGTCCAGGTCCAGCGCGGCGGCGCGGAGCGCGCCGATCTTGGTTTCGCGCAGCGAGCGCTCGGTGAGCTGGCGGAACTCCAGGGACGCGCCGTCGTCGTTCTTCATCACGTTCGGCAGCAACCGCTTAACGGCACGGTCCGTCGGTTCCTGGACGTCCATATCCAGTCCGATCAGGGCGGCCAACGGGTCCTGGCTGGCGTGTTCGGCCGGCTGGAGCATGGAGATGACGTCATCGACCAGGCTGCGGAGCAGTTCCCGTTCGGCGGGTTCCAGGAGCCCGGTGATGCCCTTGAGCCCGTATTTAAATGCCTTAGCCACGTTTCCCCTTGCCCTGCCCTGACCCGCCGGATTTTCCAGAGTTGCCGCCCGGACCGCCGGTGGCCTTCTCCACGGTGGCCCAAAGGCCGAAGCCGTGCATGGCCACGGCATGCCGCTCAACCTGCTCCTTGCTGCCGTGGGCAACAATGGACCGGCCCTTCTTGTGGACTTCCATCATCAGCTTATTGGCTTTGGACTCGGAGTAGCCGAAGTAGCTTTGGAAGACGTAGCTGACATAGCTCATCAGGTTGACGGGATCGTTCCAGATCACCAGGTTCCAGGGGATGTCCGGGGCGGTCAGGGAGTCGGTGGACGCCTCTGTCCCGGTCCGGGTGCCCTCCTGTGTATCAGGGCCGAGCGCAACGCTTAAGGTCATCTGTCCATTCTATGGGGATGCACACTAGAGTGAATTTTGTGAGTACCTCCGCCGGCTGGGACCATCCCCGCACGTCCTTTTACACAGACCACTACGAGCTGACCATGCTGCAGGCGTCGCTGCATTCGGGCGCCGCGCACCGCCGGTCGGTCTTCGAGGCCTTTGCCCGCCGCCTGCCCGACGGCCGGCGGTACGGGATTGTGGCGGGAACGGGCCGTCTACTGGAAGGCATCGCCGACTTCCGGTTCGGCGAAGCGGAGCTGGACTTCCTGGGCCGGACCGGCGTGGTCAACCAAGACACCCTGGACTACCTGGCGAACTACCGGTTTTCCGGTGACATCTGGGGCTACCCGGAGGGCGAAGCCTACTTCCCCAACTCCCCCATACTGATTGTCGAATCAACGTTTGCCGAAGCCTGCATGCTGGAGACCTACCTTCTCTCGGTCCTGAACCATGACAGTGCCATCGCCTCCGCCGCATCCCGGATGATCACCGCGGCCGGAAACCGGCCCTGCATCGAAATGGGATCCCGGCGCACGCACGAGGAATCGGCAGCCGCGGCAGCCCGCGCCGCCGTCATCGCCGGATTCGACAGCACCTCCAACCTCGAGGCCGGCATCCGCTACGGCATCAAGACGGTGGGGACGGCCGCGCACTCCTTCACGCTCCTGCATGACACCGAGAGGGATGCCTTTGAGGCGCAGATCGCCTCCCTCGGGCCCGGCACCTCGCTGCTCGTGGACACGTACGACGTCGAAGCAGCCGTGCGTGCCGCCGTCGAGTTGGCGGGGCCCAAGCTGGGAGGCGTCCGCCTGGACTCCGGGGACCTCGTGGCCCAAGCCCAGTGGGTCCGGCAGCTGTTGGACGAGCTCGGCAATGTGAACACGAAGATTGTGGTTACCTCGGACCTGGACGAATTTGCCATCGCCGCACTGCAGTCCGCTCCGGTGGATTCGTACGGGGTGGGCACGTCGCTGGTCACCGGCTCCGGTGCACCCACAGCGAGCATGGTCTACAAGCTCGTCAGCCGCACCGACGACGCCGGCAATTTCCTCTCCGTGGCGAAGGCCGCCAAAAACAAAACCAGCATGGGCGGACGGAAATATGCGCTGCGCAAGCTCAACGAGCGGGGGGTGGCTACCCAGGAAATTGTGGGCATCGGCCACCGCCCCGAAGACGACGGCAACGACCGGCCGCTGCTCCAGCAGTTTATGAAGAACGGCGAACTGCTGCCGGGCTGGACCGGACACGAGGGTGTGGTCCGCGCCCGCCAGCGGCACGCGGACACCATGGCCGAACTGCCCGGCGTCGTCAACCGCCTGCAGCGCGGCGAGCCTGCTATCCCCACCACCTACGAGGAGAACTGATGTCCCGCGCCCTGATCATCGTTGACGTCCAGAACGACTTCTGCGAGGGCGGCTCCCTGGCCGTGGCCGGCGGTGCCGGTGTTGCCGGAGCCATCAGCGAGTACGTGGACGCTCACCACAACGAGTTCGACCACATTATTGCCACCCAGGACTGGCACATCGATCCCGGCGCGCATTTTTCCGACACGCCCGATCTCAAGGACAGCTGGCCGCGGCACTGCGTCGCCGGCACACGAGGCGCCGAACTCCACCCGGACCTGGACACCGAATACATCCAGGCCTACTTCCAGAAGGGCCAGTTCACCGCGGCGTACTCCGGCTTTGAGGGCCTGTTGGCCCCTGAGGATGCCGTCCCTACCGGGGAACGCCAGCCTGGCGCCATGCCCGCTGACGCAGCTGCCTACGCACCGGCGGACAACGCCATCGGACTCGACGACTGGCTGCAAAGCCACGACGTGGAGGACGTTGTAGTGGTGGGGATCGCCACCGACTACTGCGTCATGGCCACCTCGCTGGATGCGGTCCAAGCCGGCTACTCCGTCACGGTCATCCGCTCACTCACCGCCGGCATCGCCGAGGACCTGGAGGATGCCGTCGCCGAAATGGAGCTCGGCGGCGTCGAAGTGGCCTGACACAGGACCAGTAACGAGCGTGGCCCGGGATGCACAGCACCCGGGTCACAGCTGTCTCCCGGGGCGCTACTTCCGGCCGATGAACCAGTCTTGGAGCTTGCGCAGCCTGGACTGAAGCTGCTCCTCATTCGCCTGGGCCACCGGCGGGCCGCCGCAGACCGTCCGCAGCTTCGTGTGCACCACACCATGCGGGGTTCCGGTCCGCGCCGACCAGGCCGCCACGTTTTTGGCCAGCTCGTTGCGCAGGTCCATCAGCATCCGGTGGTCCGGTATGGCCGGCGCCGTCGCGGCCGGCTCGGCTGCCGGTGCGCGCCGGTTCTTGCGGTTGAGCTGTTCGTGCTGGCGCTGCCGCAGCAGTGTCCCCACCTGCTCGGCGTCCAGCAGCCCGGGGATGCCCAGGAAGTCCAGTTCGTCTTCCGAGCCCACCTCTCCCCCGGTGCCGAACTCGCCGCCGTCGAACAATACCCGGTCGAAGGACGCCTGCGAGTCCAGGGCCTCGAACTTGCCCTTGGTGAGGCTGTCGGACGCCTTGTCCTCCCGGTTGGCCTCTTCCATCAGCGAGTCCTCGGGATTGAACAGGCCGTCGCTGTCCTCTTTTTCGGGGCGGTCCAGCGCGTGGTCGCGTTCGGCCTCCATCGAGTTGGCCAGGGCCGTCAGCTGCGGCACGGACGGCAGGAAGACCGAGGCCGTTTCGCCGCGCTTCCGGGCACGCACAAAGCGGCCCACCGCCTGGGCGAAGAATAGCGGCGTGGATGTGGACGTCGCATAGACGCCGACGGATAGCCGGGGCACGTCCACGCCCTCTGACACCATCCGGACGGCAACCATCCACCGCTTCTCGCTCACGGTGAATTCCTCGATCTTGCTGGAGGCCTTGGCGTCGTCGGAAAGGATCACGGTGGGCGATTCGCCGGTGATCCTTTTCAGCTGCCCGGCATAGGCCCTGGCATCCTCGTGGTCCGTGGCGATGACCAGCCCGCCGGCGTCCGGAACCGTGCGGCGCACTTCGCTGAGGCGTTTGTCCGCCCCCGCCAGGACAGCGGGAATCCACTCCCCGGCCGGGTTCAGCGCCGTCCGCCACGCCTGCGACGTGATGTCCTTCGTGACCGCGGCCTCGCCCAGGGAGGCCGCCATTTCCTCGCCGGCGCTGGTGCGCCACCGCATCTGGCCCGAGTAGGCCATGAACATGACCGGGCGCACCACGTGGTCACGCAGGGCGTTGCCGTAGCCGTACGTGTAGTCAGCTTTCGAGCGCCGGATGCCGTCCCTGTCCTGCGCATATTCAACAAACGGGATGGGCGAGGTATCGGAGCGGAACGGCGTACCCGTCAGGGAGAGTCGCCGTGCCGCAGGGTCAAACGCTTCGCGGAGACCGTCGCCCCAGGACAGGGCCTCGCCGCCGTGGTGGATCTCGTCGAGGATCACCAGCGTGCGGGCGGCCTCGGTCTTGGCGCGGTGCAGCATGGGTTTGCTTGCCACCTGGGCGTATGTGACAGCCACGCCAACGAAACCGCGGCCGTGCTGGCCGTCGGAGTTCTTGAAATTGGGGTCGATGGCGATGCCCACCTTGGCAGCCGCGTCGGCCCACTGCCGTTTCAGGTGGTCCGTGGGCGCCACGATGGTGACCCGGTTGACCGCCCCGGATTCGATGAGCATGGAGGCCACGCGCAACGCGAAGGTGGTCTTGCCGGCGCCGGGAGTTGCTACGGCCAGGAAGTCGCGGGGATCGGTCCTGAAGTAGAGGTCAAGGGCTTCCTGCTGCCAGGCACGGAGTTTTTGGGCGGTTCCCCAGGCTGCGCGTTCCGGATAAGCCGGTGGCAGGGTGGGGCCGCCAAAGAGCGTCTCCGTCACTACTTGTTGTTGCCCGAGTCCCCTCCGGGACCCTTGCCGCCGTCGTTGCCCGGGCGGAGGCCGTCATAAACCTCTTTGCACATGGGGCACACCGGGAACTTCTGCGGATCCCGGCCCGGCGTCCACACCTTGCCGCAGAGGGCAATGACAGGATCACCCGTTAGCGCGGATTCCATGATTTTTTCCTTGCGCACGTAGTGCGAGAAGCGTTCCCGGTCACCGGGCTCCACTTCCTGGCGCAGCTCTTCGCGCTCGATGGTTGCCGTGGACGTTCCAGCCCCGGAAAGCTCGCGCATCGGGTCGTTTTCGAGAGGGTCCGTCATGCTAGTCATGGCATCCATCTTAGCGTCCCGGGACGGAGGACGTTCGACGGCGGAGGACCGTTTTGCACTCACGGCACGCGCCGCCGTCGGCCGTTCCGCGCACTGCCGGTACCCGCCGCCCGTGGCGTATGGCCGGAATTACAGCCCCTGCCAGGCAGGTTTGTGATCGTACGTGTGCCGGTAGAAGTCGGCGAGCTTCAGCGACGATGCCGCGGCCTCATCCACAAGGATAGTGGCGTGCGGGTGGAACTGGAGGACCGAGGCCGGGCAGATAGCGGCGACGGGCCCTTCCACGAAGTCGCGGACGGCCGGGGCCTTCTGTGCCCCGGTAGCAATGAGGACAACGTGCCGGGCCTCGAGAATGGTGCCCAGCCCCTGGGTCACCACGTGGTGCGGCACCTCTGCCAGGCTGGTGAAGAAACGGGCGTTGTCACGGCGGGTCTGCTCAATCAGCGTTTTGATGCGGGTCCTGGACGCCAGCGAGGAACCGGGCTCGTTGAAACCGACGTGGCCATCCGTACCTACGCCAAGGAGCTGCAAGTCCACACCGCCCGCTGCCAGCATGGCATCTTCGTAGGCGCGGCAGGCCGCGGACAGGTCCTCGGCCGCACCGTCAGGCGTATGGACGTTGCCTTCGGCGATGTTGACCCGGCTGGTGAATTCCCGCCGGATGACTTCCCGGTAGGACTCCGGATGCTCGTGCTCCAGCCCCACATACTCATCCAGGGCAAAGGCATGGGCATTGCTGAAGTCCAGCCCGTCACGCTGGTGCCGTGCCGCCAGCTCGTCGTAGACAGGCAGCGGCGATGACCCTGTGGCGAGGCCCAGCACAGCGGTGGGCTTCCGCCGGAGCAGGGCCTCGATGGCATCGGCGGCGAGCCGTCCGATCTGTTTGCTGCCCTGGAGGATGACAACTTCCATGTCCGGCCGCCTTTCTGGTGCTTTACGGAATCAGCGGTTGACGTTCAGTTGGGCCAGCATTTCCGGGCCACGGGCCTCCAGCCAGCGGCCACCGATCCTGATGCCCACCACAAAAAGTACCAGTCCCAGGATCAGGCCCAGCGCAAGGTTCAGCCACCCGAAGACGGGATTTCCCGTCACGCTTTGGGCAATGATCAACCCGACTTCCGGAAGCACCAGGATGGACAGGACACCTATGCCGCCGAACTGCACGGCCATGGTCTGGCCGACGTTGCCGGGCGGCTTCTTGAAAGGGCTGTCTCCGGGCAGTGGCACTGCGACGTTGTACCGCGCCGATACCACCGACGAGAGGCCAAGGCCGGTCAGGAGAATTCCCACCGACAGTCCCAGTACTCCGGGCAGCCATTCCCAGCTGCCGGTGAACATAAACGGCACCACGGAAAAGGCCAGCACCACCGGGACGGCGAGAATCAGGCACGCCATGGCCCGGCCCAGCCGGTCCGGGACACCCCGCACGCCGGTGGCAAGGTGGAGAGCGAACGCGGTGCTGTCGTAGGAGATGTCGGCGGAGATCGACCAGGCCATGAGGAAAGCGGTCAATGGGCCCAGCATCGCGAGGATTCCGAAGCTGTCCCCCTGGCTCGCCTGGAAGAACATCACCACCGCCAGCAGCGGAATCACAATGAGCGATCCGCCGTAACGGGGATCCCGCAGCCAGTAGGTCAGGGCACGCGCTGTGACGGCACCGGTCGGCGTTGCGGGTAGGAGCGCGAACAGCCCCAGCTTGCCGCCCTTGCGGCTCCCGCTCCCCGCATACGGAGGGTTAACCAGGGCACGTTCCAGGAGGACTTTCCAGCACCAGGCGAGTCCCGCGAGGGTAAGCAGCGAAATGAACAGCTTCACGGCGGCCTCGCCGGGCCGTCCGGCGTCGACGTCTCCACCCAGGGACCAGGCAGCACCGAGCGGCGTCCAGGCGAGAGTCCGGGCAAAGTCAGGCAGGAACCCGGCGGACGCTGAGATCCCCTGCGACACTCCTGCCACGATGGGGCCCATCAGGATCAACGGAATCATAAAGACAACGCCGCTGACGTCCTTGAAGCGCCGCGACGCCGCCAGGCTGGCCGTGGCGGTGGTGACCACTTTGGCCAGCACAATGCACGTCAGGACACCGAGGGATGCTCCCAACAACGCGGCCACGGCAGGAACGAAGCCGCGCGCCCACGTGCCCACGGTGGACAGTGCTACGAGCGACGTGGCCACCCCAGGAATTCCGATCAGGCCGCCCAAGGCCAGGCCGGTCAGGAGCTGCCGCATGGGGACCGCAAACGTGGTGAAGCGGGCGGGATCGAGGGTCATGTCGGTGGCCGAAACCGCCACCGGGATGATCCCCCAGCCCAGGATGGCCGCTGAACCGCCGAGCACTACGGCCGTGTATGCCAGCTCGTTGTTTTCCTGTCTCAGCATCACCAGGGCCACGACCAGCGCACCCACGATTCCGAGCGCATAGAGACCGCCGAACGCCAGGCCCACGAGCTGCCAGGGGCTGCGGCGAAGGCCGTTCCGCAGCAGGGTCAGCTTGAGCCTTAGGAGGTGCGCAACCATTCCAGGCCTTCCGTGTGGTTGCGTCCGCCGACTAGCTGGACGAACCTTTCTTCCAGCGATGCCCCGGCGCGAACTTCGTCCACGGTCCCGGCAGCGAGGAGCCTTCCGGCCGCCACTACCGCGACGTGGTCGCACATACGCTGGACCAGGTCCATAACGTGGCTCGAGACGATCACCGTCCCGCCGGAGGCTACGTAACTGTCCAGGATGGACCGGATGTTGGCCGCCGAGACGGGATCCACGGACTCGAAGGGTTCATCGAGCACCAGCAGCCGCGGGGCGTGGATCAGGGCCGACGCCAGGGCGATCTTTTTTGTCATGCCAGCCGAATAGTCCACCACGAGGGTCCCGGCGTCCTGATTGAGGTCCAGGGCCGACAACAGCTCCCCCACGCGGGAGGCCACCACGTCTTTGTCCATGCCACGCAGAAGCCCCGCGTAGGTGACCAGCTGTTCGCCGGTGAGCCGGTCAAAGAGGCGGACACCGTCAGGGAGGATGCCCATCAACTTCTTGCCCTCCAGCGGCCTGGCCCAGACGTCCACTCCGTGGACAACGGCTGTGCCGAAGTCCGGCCGCAGCAGGCCGGTGGCCATGGACAACGTTGTGGTCTTGCCTGCGCCGTTGGGGCCCACAATGCCAAAGAATGAACCCGCCGGGACGTCGAGGCTGATGCCGTCCACGGCGATTTTTCCGCCGAAACGCTTTGCCAGCCCGCGGATGGACAGGGCAGGAACGGGCCCGGCGTGCGCCACCGAATCAGAGTGGGGATCAGGATGCGGAGCAGTCATGATGCCAGCCTAGACCCAGGGCCCTGCCGGAGGGGTCCTCCCGCAGGAGTAGGGCCAGAGGCGTAGGGAAGCCTAGAACGAATGCCGCGGCATGGCCCGTTCGTACTGCGGCGCCCATGGGAGGTCATGCCCAAGTTCAAACGCCGCCCGGAGCCACCAGTGCGGATCCCGGAGCGCGGCCCGGGCAATAAACACGCCGTCGGCCTGCCCGGTTGCCACGGCATGCTCCGCCTGGTCCGCGCAGGTCAGCAGGCCAACGGTGCCCGTGGGGACCTCGGCTTCCCGGCGGATACTTGAGGAGAACTCCGTTTGATAGCCCGGACCCGGCTTGATGTCCTGATGGGCCACGGCCCCTCCGCTGGAGACGTCGATGAGGTCCACCCCGCGCTCCGCCGCCTGTGCGGCCAGCCGGACCGAAGCCTGGACATCGACGCCGCCCGGCGCCCAGTCGGTGGCCGAAATCCGCAGCAGCAGGGGCATGGATTCGGGGATGACGTTGCGGACGGCATCAACAACGGCGAGCACCAGCCGGTTCCGGCCGGCTTCGTCCCCGCCCCAGGAATCGGTCCGGGTATTGATCAGCGGGCTTTGGAACTGGTGCAGGAGGTAGCCGTGCGCGCCATGGATCTCCACGGTGTCGAAGCCGGCGTCCACGGCACGCACTGCGGCCGCCGCGAAGTCGGCAATGACGTCCTGGATCTGCGCCTCGGTCATTGCGGCGGGTTCGGCATAGCCGTCGAAGGCAAGCCTTGATGGACCCACCGTGGGCCAGCCGCCGTCGGACTCCAGGACGCTCCCCCGCTGCCCGGCGAACGGCCAGTAGGTGGACGCTTTCCGGCCCGCGTGGGCAAGCTGGGCGCCGATCTTCGCTTCCGCGGCACCATGCCGGTGTACAAAGGACGTGATCCGCTGCCAGGCCTCGGCCTGTGCATCGTTGTACAGCCCGGCGTCGCGGGGGCTGATCCTGCCGGCCGCTTTCACGGCGGCCGCCTCGGTGAGGATCAACGCTGCGCCGCCCGCGGCGAAGGAGCCCAGATGCATCAGGTGCCAGTCGTTCGGAACCCCCGGGGCGCCGTCGGGACCGCAACTGTACTGGCACATGGGTGAGACCCAGCCGCGGTGCGTGAGCTCCAGGGAACGGAGCTTGAGCGGCTGGAACAGTGCGGGCACTAGAACAGGACTCTGGCGAGTCCTTGGCGTGCCTTGGCCACCCGGGGGTCGGACGTGCCCACCACGTCGAAGAGCTCCAGGAGCCGTACGCGGGCGGTCTCCCGTTCCGGGCCGAAGTTCCGGCCGATGAAGCTGACCACGCGGTTCAGCGCGTCCTCCACGTGGCCGCCGGAAACGTCCAAGTCCGCCACGCCCAGCTGGGCGGCCAAATTGTCAGGTTCGTTGGCGGCGAGCGTACGCAACGCTTCAGAGTCCGCGGCGGAGAGCGGCTGAATCCGGGCCATCAGCTCCACCTGGGCCAGGCCTGCCTTGGCCTCCGCGTCGGCGGGCATTTCCAGCAAGGCCTGACGGTAGGCCACGGCTGCTGCCTCGTAGTCGCCTGCTTCAATGGCGTCGAAGGCAGCCTGGTGCAGCGGCGGAAGGAGTGCCGGTTCCGTTTCCGGCGGCGTACCGCCCCCGCCGAGACTGCCCGTGACACCGTTGGCCGCCGCCACTTTCAGCAGTTCATCCAGGAGCGGCCGGATCTGGGCTTCTTCGGCGCCGCCCTGGAAGAGCGGTACGGGCTGGCCCTTGAGGACAGCGACGGCGGTGGGGACGGCCTGGACCTGGAAGGCCTGTGCCAGCTGCGGGAAGGCCTCGATGTCAGCCGCCCCCAGTACCAGGCGGCCGCCGTAGCTGTTGATGACCCGCTCCAGCGAGTCAAGCATCGCGGCAGATTCCGGCGAGTACGACGCCCACAGCGCGAAGACCACCGGTACCTGAGCGGAAAGCTCCACAAGTTCCTGGAAGTTGCCTTCTGTGACGGTGACCCGCAGCGGCGCCGCGCCGTCGTCGGGCGTTCCCGCACCTGCTCCTGCGCGGACACCTGCATCCCCGGGACCCGGCGGATTGCCGGGAGCCGCAGGAGGTGCCTGGCGCTGTTTCAGGGATGAAAGGTCGACGGCGCCACGCAGGTTAAGCAGGCTGGCAGCGGCTGGAGGGACTGGGCGGGAAGCTGGCGAACTCATGCTTTCCACTCTAGCCACTCCGGCCGCTGCCGGGGGTACTGCATCAGGGGACTGGACCCTGCGGACCTATTTGAAGCTTGCGCCTACCAGCCCGCGTGTTGCGGCCACCAGCTTGATGGGATCCGTCGAACCTGCCGGTGGGACGTAAACCGCCATTGATTCAGCAAAGTTCAGCACCATGCCGGTGGTGGTTTCCTTGCCGCCTGCGAGCGCCGCGGCGTCGTCGCCGATGGTGAGTTTGTCACCGGAGGCTTTCGGCGTGCCATCAAAGCCGAAGTTGATCCGGCCCAGCACCAGCGCCCCGCCGTCGGCCGTCCGGAACACAACAGTACTTTCCGGCACCACCTTGTGGGTGAAGGAGAAGGTGCCGTTTTCGCCAGACTTCACCACCTCGGCCTGGTAGGAGAGCGTGTCGGCGATGTACGGCGAGGATGCCCCCTCCACCACCTTGTCCTTGAAGCTCGACTCTGCATTGGTCAGGCGGTCGGCCAGCCCGGCCAAGGCTTCTTCGCCGCTGTACAGCAGGCCAGATTTGTCGTTGGCGGCCAGCGTGTCGGTGCCGCCCCGGCTGATGGCGGGGAACGTGGTTCCCGGCTGCAGCGGGGTGGTCTCGGTGAGCTTGTAGTTCTCCCGGGGCGAGGGCTGGACCAGGGTGAGCAGCTGCGGGACGACGTTGCCGTCACCCTGCGTGACTGCGAGGACAGAACGGGGCCAGCTGCGGTCGCTGGTGACCACCGTGGTAAGGAGCTTGGTGGAACGGACGGGCATCCGGGCTTCATAGGTGCCCACCTGGGAACGGATCTTGTAGTTCTGGGTACGGACCTCAAGCTCCGTCCCGGCGACTCGCTCGGCGAGCTTGGCTCCGTCCTTCGCGGCGTCACCGGCGTCAGCGGCGCTGGAGACCTGCTCCAGGATCCTGCGGAACTGGGCGTCGAGGAGGACCGGCGCGGCTGCCTGGGCGGTCTCCGGCGACGTTGATTCGGTGGCGGGGGCCGGGGCGGGGGTGGTGGCCGCGTTGGCAGCAACACCCGTGCCGGCCACAACAATGGCGGTCACTGCGGCGGTGACCATGCCGCCGGAAACCATGCCGAGCCGTGAGGAAGACTTGGCCTCAGCCTTGGCCCGGGCACGCCGGGCGAACAGGCTTCCCTTGCCATTGCCTTCGCCGTCGCGCTTGCGTGCGGACAGGACCACCAAGGCGATGCCGGCGAGGATCAGGAGGCCGCCAATCACCATCAGCGGGATGGCCCACGGGGTGGAGGTGTCATTCGGGAACGTCATGGAGATCGACGACGGTGCGGGATTGGTGCCATCGGACGCCAGCAGCAGCGACCATTCGCCGTCAGCGGGGGGCGTCCATGAGTACTCCAACTCGCCGCTCGCGTTTTCGGTGGCCACCCAGAGGTCGGATCCGGACGGATTCGGCGCCGTGGCGTCGCCGTCGGCGTGCTCAACCTGCAGGGTTTTGTTGTCCTTGGAAACCCCCGTGATGGTGTTGTGGGCCGTCGGGCCCACCCAGGCGTCCACGTCGTCAGGCCGGCCGGCTGCGAGCAGGAAGTTGCCGTCGCCTTCGATCTTGATCTTCACTGTTCCACCATGCGCGGTACGCAGCTTCTGGTCGATGACGGTCAGTGGCGCCTCCGCGGCATCTGCCGGGGCGGAAGCCGTGAAGGTCTCGGAGGGAGCCCAAATTGTCTTCTGGCCTATACCGGCCAGAAGTGTCAGGAGGCCGAGCAGCACGAGTGCAACTGCAGTCTTGAAGCGCAAAGGAAACACCTATCATTCGCGGGGGTTTACTTTCAATAGTAACCGTTTTGTTACCAGAACCCCGTTTGGCCGCTGGCGGAGTCCGGAAACAGCGGCGCCAGGACCGTCGGGCGGGCGCCCTCACGCCTGTTCGCAAGGCTGCTGATAGTGTTTGCGATGATCATCACATCGGCCCGCAAATGCGGCGCCACGCACGGAACAGGCCCAACAATCCAGTGACTGACAAGACGGAAGAGTCCTCCACGGGACACGAAAATCAACCGGCCGCTGGCGCTTTGGAATCCTCGCCGGAAAGGCCTGCGACGGCGAGGCTGCGGGGCTCCGCGGCTGCCGCCCTTGGCCAGCTTGTGCGGCGCCTGCGCCAGCCGCTGCCGGGCGCCCAGCCCAGGCTCCGGTTTGAGATCCCGCCGGAGTACAACCACACGGGAGAACCGGCCGCCACCGAGGACGGCGAGACTGCGGCGCAGTTTGGCCGGCCTGGTCCCCGGATGTCGATGCAGCATCCCCTCTATATGGGGTTCATGGGCACTGTAGGGGTGGGCCTTGCCCTGCTGGTCTATTGGATCGGCTCCAACACCACGCAGCTACTGTTGTGGATTGTGGCTGCCCTGTTCATTGCCCTAGGCCTGGAACCAGTGGTCGGCTGGCTGGAGAACCGCCGGATTCCCCGGCCGGCCGGCATTCTTCTGGCCGTCGTGGTCCTGGTGGGAGCCGTGGCAGGGTTCTTCGCCACCCTCATCCCAACGATCGTGGAACAGGTCACCCAAATTGTGGTGCAGGCACCCGGCTGGGTGCGGGACTTCATCGACTCTGAATTCTTCCGCAACGTGGACGACCAGTTTGGTGTGCGGGATCGCATCAACGAGGAACTCGACAAATTCGTCAACAACCCCGAAGCGATGGGCGGAATCTTCGGTGGGGTGGTGGGCTTCGGTTCCACCCTGGCCAACGGTCTCTTCGGCACGTTGATCGTCCTCGTCCTGAGCCTCTACTTCCTGGCAGCCCTTCCGGCCATGAAGAAGTGGGGCTACCGACTGGCGCCCCGGTCACGCCGGGCCCGGGTGGAGGCCCTCTCGGAGGAGATCACCCGGTCTGTAGGCAACTACGTGATCGGGCAGGCCTGCGTGGCACTGCTCAACGCCACGTTTGCGTTCATCGTGATGTCCATTGTGGGTGTCCCGTTCGCCCTTTTGCTGGCCTTCGTGGTGGCACTGCTGGCGTTCATCCCCCTCGTGGGCGGCATGATCGCCGGCATCGTGGTCCTGCTGGTATCGCTGTCGGAAGGCTGGCAGACCGCCGCCGTCTATGGCATCTGCTACTTCGCCTACCTCCAGTTCGAGGCGTACTTCATCTCCCCGCGCATCATGCAGAAAGCTGTAGCCGTGCCGGGGGCCGTTGCCGTGATCTCCGTGATTGCCGGCGGCAGCCTGCTGGGAGTCCTGGGCGCGCTGATCGCCATCCCCACAGCGGCCGCCATCCTGCTGCTGGTCAAGGAGATCTACATCGTCCGCCAGGACAAGCACTAACGGGCAGGCACTAGGCGGCCGAGGTAGCCACCGGACCGTTCCACACCTGCGGCAGGCCTTCGGGTCCGGAGCCTGCTTCCGTCACCTCATCCACGATTTCATTGAGTACGCGGGAAGCGTACTTCTCCCCCACCCAAAGGTGCTTGGCGCCGTCCACCCCCACCACCCGGGCCTGCGGCACCAGGCTAAAGCGTTCAGTGGCGGCCGCGGGCTGGAGGTAGTCGTCATGCTCCGGCACAAGCACGGTGAGCGGCTTGGCGGAGTCCGCCCAGAGGCGCAGGTGGGCGTCGGTGGCTCGGTGCAGCGGAGGCGACAGCAGGACGGCACCTTCAACCTGGCTAGCCACCGGCTCAACCGCCCCGTACATCAGCGCCAGCTCGGTGCCGAAGGACCATCCCACCAGCCAGCGGTTGGGCAGTTGGCGCTCGACGGCGAAACGCACCGCCGCCTCAACGTCCTGCCGCTCGCCGACCCCCTCTTCGAAGGAACCTGCGCTGATTCCCCGCGGCGAACCCGTCCCGCGGGTGTTGAAGCGAAGCACAGCCACTCCGGCCAGGGCAGGAAGCCGGTACGACGCCTTGCGATAGACATGCGAGTCCATGAACCCGCCGTGGGTCGGAAGCGGATGCAGCGTGATCAGCGTCGCGGTGATCTGGCCGGACTCGGGCAGCGCCAGTTCCCCCACCAGCATGTGGCCATCCTCGGTGCGGAGCTCGATGTTCTCGCGCCGGGCCGGCAGCACCGTTGACGCGCGGATGGGTGCGGGACCTGTTGGCTGGCTGAATTCGTACGACGCCGGATCAAAAGTCATGCCTGCCAGCTTAGCGACTCCCGGCGACCGGCAGGTGCGGTGTTCCGGCTCGTTAAGGCGGATTCTCCCGAGCGCCGAACATCAGCGGTAACGGTAGGTCCGCGACAGCCAGCAGTTCGTGTGCCAGTGGCGGCGTTCAGCCAGGCCGGCGGCCGCACCGAACATATGGTCGTCCTTCCACACCACCAGGTGGGCGATGCCGGGGACAACCGCGGTGGAGCAGCCGGGGCAAATATAGGTCTTTTCCGCGTTCCTGGCGGTCATGGTCCTGACCATCCACTCGCCGTCGGGCGCGTTTTCCCGCCGGGCGATTCCAGCACGCGCCCGCTCCAAATCCAGCTCAGGAACGTCGCCGTTGCCCTTCTTCCCGGCCGGCTTTACGGCAGCTACGCCCGGCTTTCCGGAGGCAGGTCTGCGGGGACGGTTGGAACGTGGCATGCCTCCATTCTGCCCCAGCCCCGGTAGTGTGTACGGCGTGCGACTTGTCATAGCCCGATGTTCAGTTGATTATGTTGGCCGGCTCAAAGCCCATCTCCCCCTTGCCACCAGGCTCCTGCTGGTCAAGGCCGACGGCTCGGTGCTAGTCCATTCCGACGGCGGCTCCTACAAGCCGCTGAACTGGATGAGCCCCCCCGCAACCCTGCGGGTGTCCTCGCCGGCGGACGTTGACCTGGAAGTTGGCGTCACGGAACAGTGGACAGTCCAGTCCGCCAAGACTGATGACCGCCTGATCATCAACATCCACGAGCAGCTGCACGAGTCCTCCCACGATCTGGGGGTGGACCCCGGCCTGATCAAGGACGGCGTCGAAGCTGACCTCCAGCGCCTGCTCGCCGATCAGATTGAGACCCTGGGCTCAGGCTTTTCGCTCATTCGCCGAGAATACTTCACCGCCATAGGCCCTGTGGACATCCTGGCCCGCGACGCCAGCGGGGCCACGGTGGCCATCGAGCTGAAGCGGCGGGGCGACATTGACGGCGTGGAGCAGCTCACCCGCTACCTTGAACTCCTGAACCGCGACCCGCTGCTGGCGCCGGTCCGTGGCATCTTCGCTGCCCAGCAGATCAAGCCGCAGGCCAAGGTGCTGGCAAACGACCGCGGCATCGACTGCATCACGCTGGACTACGATGCCATGCGCGGTGTGGACGACACTGACTCCCGGCTCTTCTGACGCCGGGTATCCGCACCGGTGACGGCCTTCGGCCCCTGACAAGGGGATGCATCCGTTTATTATGCAAAATTTGCCGTTCAGACCGTTGACCTGACGGAATCGGCGTGAAATTCTTAGGTCAGTCTTTGTGTAGGTGTTTTTCATGCTCGCAAGACATGTTGCGAGCGCGAAGCTCCTGCAGCGCATGTTCCCAGGAACGGCATTGAAGGATTCTTCTCGCAGAGTGACCGAGTCCGGCACGAGGTGTGCCGGACTTAGACAAGTTCCATAATGAGGAGAAATAAATGGCACAGGGAACCGTCAAGTGGTTCAACGCTGAAAAGGGCTTCGGCTTCATCACCCCGGATGACTCCGATGGCGATGTCTTCGTTCACTACTCGGAAATCCAGACCGGTGGCTTCAAGACCCTCGACGAGAACCAGCGCGTTCAGTTCGAAATCGGGCAGGGTGCCAAGGGCCCCCAGGCTACCGGCGTAACGCTGGTCTAGTCCCCCGCCCGCGGCCGCCATCTGCGCGGCTTCCAGCGAAGAAAAGATCCCCGGTATCCGTGCCGGGGATCTTTTCTTGTCCACTGTGACCTAGTCCACCGCGTCTTTATCCACCGTGACTTTCCAGTCACAAATCTTTAGGGCCGCTTCCTATTGTGTCAACTTCTTTGGCCCACCAGGCCCCGGACCAGCCGTGCCCCCTGCTGCAGCGAAAGGCCGGGCAAATAGGCCCGGGTGAGCGCCCGCCCGATCGCCGGCAACTGCAAAGGATCCTGGTAATACAGGTAAAGCGCCCGATACTCGGGTTTGAAGCGTGATTTGAAGGCCGCCAAGGACCGGAATCCGTAGACCGGTTCGAGGGCGTGGCCCACCACATCGAGAATTCGGACGAGGTTTTCGGCCTGCACCGGCTCTCCCTGTGTGTCGTCGTCGGGCAGGCTGGCGAGCGGGGACCCGGAGAGCGAGATGACCTCCACGGATTCGCGCAACTCCAGGACCGCCGAAGCAATCAGGAACTCCATCACCCCGGGAAATCCGTCGGCGCCCCGGCGCATAACGTCCAGCGTGCGGCTGACCAGTGTCCCGGCGTCGTAAACGGGCAACCAGCTGGTGACCCCGTGTACGTGGCCGTCGCCGTCCACGGCCAGGCAGCACAGCACTTCGTCGTCCATCAGCTCATCCATGCCGCCGAGCGTGAATCCCATTTCCGGAACTGATTTTCCTGCCGCCCATTCCTCCGACACCTCGCTGAGACGGGCACGAAGGGCGGACGGAAGGCCGTGGTAGGTACCCCAGACGGCTTTGACGCCCAACTTGGCGGCGCGGTTCCGCGCAGTCCGCACGTTCTGCCATTCCTTGCCCGTGAATTCGAGTTGCCGGACGGACAGCCTGGTCTCCTGCGCCACGGACACGCGCTTGAAGCCCCGGTCCTGCAGGAGGGGCCACAGCGTGTCATCGCATGAGTAGAAGGCCGGGATGAGCGCGCGGCTGCCGCAGTAGGATAGAAACCCTTCGGCGGTCCGCTGACGGCAGTCGGCCGCGCCGAAGGGGCCCGCTAGCGTCAGTGCAACACTGCCGTGCAACTGGTAGGCGACGGCGCCGCGTCCATCCGGGCTGAACCAGTACCGGTTGGGCTCCCAGAGTGCCATCCACGACAGTGAATCGCCGCCCTCGTGCAACAGCTTCCGCGCTGCGGCCCTGTCGTCGTGGCCCGAATCGCTGCCATGGTGCCGGCCCAGGAGCACGGACCAGACGCCGGCCAATGCAACAAGCCAGAAGACCGGTCCGGAGTAGGCAAAAATCAGGGACTCGAGGCCGTTCCGTTCAGCAAAAACCCGGTGGTAGAGATTCGGAAGTGGAACCGGCAGATACTGCCTGGACAATTCGGCCAGCAAGCCCAGCAGGCCGCCGTCGCGCGTCATTCCCCCCGCGGCAAACCAGGCCAGGGTGTAGCTCCCGGCCAGCAGGATCCACATGCCACCTACCACTGCCAAGAGCCGACGGCGGGCGGCAGGGATGGTCTCGACGCGGAACTGGCGGCGGTTAACCCAGAGCAGGAAGGCCAGCAGCAACGGGACGATCACCAAAGGCAGGATGTGGGCAAAACCCGAACCCATGGCGGCAGTATGCGGACGGGCGGGATAGTGCGGGATCAGCGCGAAGAGGGCCAGGTAGACGGCGGCCATCGCCGTGACCGCCACCTGGAGGGCCAACGTGATGCGCAGTGCCATTCGGCGGCCCCGGCGCATTCCGTCAGCACAGATGAGGAGCAGCACCACCGGGACTACTGCCAGGGCGAGGCCAAAGGGTCCGGCGAACCCCGTCCGCCCCACCTCCAGGCAGGATGCCTCCACTGTTGCTCCGCAGTTTGCTTCGAGCTGGCCCAGTGTGGGCATGGGGTTCAGCACCACGTCCCGGAGCAGCGCCAGCGGGCCGGTGGGCGTCCGGGCAACGGCGGTAAGGATGGGGCCCACGGCGAACACGCCCACCGTCAGGGCGAGGAGGTTCCTGGTTTCTCTGCCGCTCGAGCGGGGCGGGTGAATCTGGCCGTGGTCGCCTTGGTTCCACCAGGTGGCTGCGAGACCCACCGCTGCACCTACCAGGCCGATGACGGTCTCGGCATGCCCCACGTACAGAACCAGCAGGAGCGACACCGAGAGCAGCGTCGTCCGCAACCGGCGCCGCCATAGAACAGGAACCCTGCCGCTCGCGGCGAGGGAAGCGGCCAGGATAGCGGCGTAGGGTCCGATCAGGCTGTTGTCCGCCATCAGCCCCAGCCAGCCGTCTCCCGCGTAGCGCGCAACCTGGGTCAGCAGCAGGAAGACGGTGACAGCTGCAAACTGGCCACCGAGGAAAAACGCTGCCGTCTGAAGAGTCCCAAGGTTCCTCTCGGCCAGGCCCAGCAGCAGCAGGATCATCAGGGACGCCACCAGGTAAGCCAGCGGGTTGGTCGCAAAGAACAGTGACGTCACCAGGGCCCACCAGTTGCCGGCCTTCAAGCCAGGGGCGCTGACACCTGCGAGGGGAAGAAGATCCTCCGGCGGCCCGCTGAGGAAGCTGCCGGTTACCGCTCCGACCAACAGGAAAATCCCGAGGATACTGAGCGTCAGTGGCACTGACCGAAGGAAGCTCCACATTCTTCGGCCGGCCGGAAGCACAACGGTTGACCAGAGCAGGGCCGGCGCACGGGTTTCGCCAGCTTCCCTCATTTGGCCCACCCCCAGTGTGCGGCCAGCAGCTCAAGCCCATTGTCCATGCCGGGAGTCAGCACGTCCCACGAATGGCCGGTGTGCGCCACCACGTCCGAGCCCACCGTGAAACCTGCCCCGCGGGCCGCCGCCTCCAGGGTCCGCAGATTTGCCACAAACTCCGGATCGGTGGCCCCGGCCGCGAAATACGCCACGCTGCCAGAATATTCCCGCTCCTTCAACAGCGTCAGCGGCACCTGGGCATCAAAGGCGGCGGTGCCGCCGTGGAAAGCTGCGTCAACCGTTTTCTGGCGTTCCTTGGCCAGCGCAGGCTCGCTCTCGCTGGAAAAGGCGAGAACACCCGTGTACAGCTCCGGGTGGCGGGTGGCCATCTGAACCGCACATGTGGCCCCAAAACTGAAACCGCCCATGGCCCATTGCCGGTGGTCGGGGTCCACGTCCAACGTTTCCGAGATCCATGCCGGCACGTCCACCGCGAGGTAGGTGTCTGCCTTGGCGATGGCGCTGTCCATGCAGAGATTGTTCGCTGACTGGCTGCCGTTGGGATCAACCACCACAACAACAGGCGCCACTCCCCCGTGCCGGGCGGCGAAAGTATCCATGCGTGCCGGGAGCGACCCGCCAGTCAACCAGTCGGCTGGGCCGCCGGGCTGGCCCGGCACCAGAACCAGCACCGGAAGGCGGGGACGGTTTGAAGCAAAGTAGGCCGGCGGCAGGTAGATGTACGAGTCGCGTGTCTGGAGGCCCGAGGACGTTCCTGCAATGGCGGCGGTGCGAACAATGCCACCGGCAGGGAGCTCATTGGCGGGTTTCCATCCGTCCAGAGGCGTGGCCGGACTGTCCGGCTGGCGCATCAGCTCCTGTTCCAAGGCTGGGATACGGGTCAGCGCCGTTCCCGTCAGGTCCGCAACTGTCCGGTTGAGGCCGAAATACGCGTTGATCTGCACCGCGGCCAGCAGCACCACGGCCAGGAGGGCGAGCACATCCAGCCCACGGCGGCGCCACGACGCCGGAGGGAGCCGGAGCCCCACCAGCAGGAGGGCGGCCACGGCCGGAACCATCCACGCCAGGACGTCGAACGGCAGTTCTTCGGGGAAGGTTGAGGCCCAATAGATGAGGACCCAATGGATCAGGAGCACCACGGCGGCGGCGGCGGCAACCGCGGCGGCAACGCTGAGGAACCAACGGCGGCGGCCCAGGGCGCGCGGGGGCCAGATCAGGGACAGCGCGGCGGCGGCCCCAAGGACCCAGACGGCCCAGTACACCGGCCCGTCGGTCAACGGGATATCAGCAACCCAGTCCACGTGGCTAGCGCCAGGTACCCACGCCGATGACCGGCCCGGCTTCAAGCCAGGAGGACAGCCCCGTGTAGGCATCGAATTTCATAGCCAGCCGCAGATCCTGGCCTTCGTACCGCAGCTCAACAATCACAACGTCGGGCTGGACCTTCACGGCTTCGGCCTCGGTGGGTTTGCGGCGACCCAGCAGCTCCAGGGAGCTGCGTTTGAACTTGTGTTTGGGACGCACACTCAGGGACAGCAGGCGGAACCATTCAAGGTCGTTGTCCTGATAACGACAAACCCCCATCTGCCAGCTGTTTCCAGCGATGCAAATGGAGGCGTCCACTGTGCCAAGGGCGCGCCGCAGATTGAAGCGGCGCACCCCTGAAAGGCACAGTGCGAAAATCAGCAATCCGAAAACGATTGCCAAGGCGATGAACGTAAAAGTCGGAGCGTCCATCAGGGTCGTGCTAGCGGATCCCAGCAGTAGCCGCGTCACCCAGTTGGGCGTTGTCAGCAACAATCACCACGCGGTTGTTGTCGACGGAGAAGAATCCGCCGTCAACAGCCACGGCAATGCGGTTCCCGGAAACCGGCTCAATGGCCAGTTCACCTTCGGCCAGGATCGCCAGCAGGGGCGAGTGGCCGGGCAGGATTCCGATCTCACCATCACTGGTGCGGGCCTTGACCATCTTGGCCGCTCCGGACCACACGAAGTGATCCGCTGCGACAATCTCAACCTCAAGCTCAGCCATATTACTTGGTCTGTTCCTGGATCTTGGCCCACTGGCGCTCAACATCGTCCAGGCCGCCGACGTTGAAGAACGCCTGTTCTGCAACGTGGTCAAGGTCGCCGTCGCAGATAGCGGTGAAGCCTTCAACCGTGTCCTTGATGGTAACGGTGGAGCCTTCGACGCCGGTGAACTGCTTGGCGGTGTAGGTGTTCTGGGAGAGGAACTGCTGGATACGGCGTGCACGCGACACGACGATCTTGTCCTCTTCCGACAGTTCGTCAACACCGAGGATGGCGATGATGTCCTGGAGTTCCTTGTTCTTCTGCAGAATCTGCTTCACACGGACAGCCGTGTTGTAGTGGTCCTGACCGATGTACTGCGGGTCCAGGATGCGGGACGTCGACGTCAGCGGGTCAACGGCCGGGTACAGACCACGGGAAGCAATTTCACGGGAAAGTTCCGTGGTTGCATCCAGGTGTGCGAAGGTCGTGGCCGGGGCCGGGTCAGTGTAGTCATCTGCGGGAACGTAGATGGCCTGCATCGAGGTGATCGAGTGGCCCTTGGTGGACGTGATGCGCTCCTGAAGGAGACCCATCTCGTCAGCCAGGTTGGGCTGGTAGCCCACGGCCGACGGCATGCGGCCGAGGAGGGTGGAAACCTCGGAGCCTGCCTGGGTGAAGCGGAAGATGTTGTCAATGAAGAGCAGCACGTCCTGGTTCTGCACATCGCGGAAGTACTCCGCCATTGTGAGCGCAGACAGGGCGACCCTCAACCGCGTTCCCGGCGGCTCATCCATCTGGCCGAATACAAGGGCGGTGTCCTTGAGGACCCCTGCCTCTTCCATTTCAACCCAGAGGTCGTTGCCTTCACGGGTACGCTCGCCAACACCGGCGAATACCGAGGTACCACCGAAGTTACGGGCCACACGGGTGATCATTTCCTGGATCAGAACCGTCTTGCCCACGCCGGCGCCGCCGAACAGGCCAATCTTTCCACCCTTGATGTACGGGGTGAGGAGGTCGATGACCTTGATGCCGGTTTCCAGCATCTCGGTGGAGCCTTCAAGCGTCGCAAAGGCAGGAGCCTTGCGGTGGATCGGCCAGTAGTCCGCAGCCTGGATCTCAGACTCGTCAACGTCCAGCGGCTTGCCGAGGACGTTGAAGATGTGGCCCTTGACGCCGTCGCCCACAGGCACGGTGATCGGAGAACCGGTGTCCACTACGTTGGTGCCGCGGACGAGTCCGTCGGTAGCCTGCAGTGAGATGGCGCGGATGAGGTTGTCACCCAGGTGCAGGGCAACCTCAAACGTGATGGTCTTGGTCTCACCGTTGAGGGTAATCTCCGTGGTGAGGGCGTTGTAAATCGAGGGGATTGCGTCAGCCGGGAATTCGACGTCGACAACCGGGCCAATAACACGTGCAATACGGCCGGTGGCACCGGACGTTGCGGCTACGTGTTCGGTAGCAGTGGCAGTCATCTCTCTCACTTCACTCAGTAGATGGCGTGGGGTTTAAGTTTGTTCTTTAGTGCAGGTACAGCTGGACCGGACCGTGCAGGCTAAGACGCGTTCAAGGCGTCGGCACCGGCAACAATTTCGGAAAGCTCCTGCGTAATTTCAGCCTGACGGGCAGTGTTGCGCAGACGCGTGTACTTCTTGATGAGGTCCGTGGCGTTGTCACCGGCGGACTTCATGGCCCGCTGGCGGGCTGCAAGCTCGGAAGCTGCTGCCTGCAACATGGCGGCGAAAATGCGTGACTCGATGTAGC
The DNA here is from genome assembly GCF_055412845.1 of Pseudarthrobacter adonitolis. NCBI lineage: Bacteria > Bacillati > Actinomycetota > Actinomycetes > Micrococcales > Micrococcaceae > Pseudarthrobacter > Pseudarthrobacter adonitolis. The sequence continues at coordinate 209,261 of NZ_JBVAYW010000003.1, forward strand.
GCGGGAGAAGGGCATCAAGAACCTGCTCCGCTTCCGGCTCGAATTCGTAGAGCGGCAGGAGGTCCGACTCGGACGCGGCCTGCTCTTCGACAACCTCGAGCGGAAGCAGACGGATAACCGTCGGCTCCTGCGTCACCATGGACTTGAAGCGGGTGTACACGACATGGATCTCATCGACACCACCCTCTTCGTAGTCTGTCGCGAAGGCTTCGAGCAATGCCGCGCCAACCTCACGTGCAGTCCCAAACTCCGGCGCATCAGTGTTGCCGGTCCACACGCGCTCGTAAGAAAGGTTACGGAAGTCGAAGTACGCCTGTGCCTTGCGGCCCATCACGTACGTCTTGACTTCTTTGCCCTCCTCGTGGAGCAGCTCGGTGAGACCAACCGCCTGTTTAAGCACAGTCGCCGAGTATGATCCTGCAAGGCCGCGGTCTGCACTGATGACCAGGACAGCCGCCCGGCGGATTTGCGCCGGCTCGGTGACCAGCGGGTGGTCGATTTCGCTCTGGCTTGCGACAGCAGAAACGGCACGCGTAATCGCGTTTGCGTAAGGCAGTGAAGCCGCTACGCGTGCGCGGGCCTTGCCAATGCGCGAGGTAGCGATCAGTTCCATCGCCTTGAAGATCTTGCGCATCGACGTGGTCGAGCTGATCTTCTGGCGGTAGACCCGAATCTGGGCTCCCATACTTTTCCTTTCCTAAGATCCCGATGGCCGGGACTGCCGGAACCTCAGGGTTCCGGCAGTCCCTGCCAGCGAAACTAGCGCTTCTGCTTGACGATCTTTTCCTGGTCTACATCGGCTTCCGAGATAGCTTCGTGCTCCTCGTGGCCGGCGCCTACCAGGCGGTTGTCACCCTCACCGAAGAAGCCCTTTTTGAAGCTCACAATCGCGGTCTTCAGTGCTTCAGCGGTGTCATCGTCCATAACGTTGGTCTGCGCCAGCGTGGTCAGGATGGAGGACTTGTGCTTGAGGTGCTCCAGGAATTCGGTCTCAAAGCGGTTGATGTCCTCAACCGGAACCTCGTCGAGGTGGCCGTTGGTACCGGCCCAGATGGACACAACCTGGTTCTCGATCGGGAACGGTGAGTACTGGCCCTGCTTGAGCAGTTCCATCAGGCGGGCGCCGCGGGTCAGCTGCTGGCGCGATGCGGCATCGAGGTCCGATGCGAACATGGCGAAAGCCTGCATGTCGCGGTACTGCGCGAGTTCCAGCTTCAAAGTACCGGAGACCTTCTTCATGGACTTGACCTGCGCAGCACCACCAACGCGGGAGACAGAGACACCCACGTCGACGGCCGGACGCTGGTTGGCGTTGAAGAGGTCCGACTGCAGGAAGATCTGGCCATCGGTAATGGAGATCACGTTGGTCGGGATGTAGGCAGAGACGTCGTTTGCCTTGGTTTCGATGAGCGGCAGGCCGGTCATCGAGCCGGCACCGAGCTCGTCGGAGAGCTTGGCACAACGCTCCAGCAGACGGGAGTGCAAGTAGAAGACGTCGCCCGGGTAGGCTTCGCGTCCCGGCGGGCGCCGCAGCAGCAGTGAAACTGCACGGTAGGCCTCGGCCTGCTTGGAGAGGTCATCAAACACGATGAGGACGTGCTTGCCGCCGTACATCCAGTGCTGGCCGATGGCCGAACCGGCGTACGGTGCCAGGTACTTGAAGCCTGCGGGGTCAGACGCGGGGGAAGCCACAATGGTGGTGTATTCCAGTGCGCCGTTGTCCTCAAGTGTCTGACGGACAGCCGCAATGGTGGATGCCTTCTGACCGATTGCCACGTAGATGCAACGCACCTGCTTGGTCACATCGCCGGAAGCCCAGTTGGCCTTCTGGTTGATGATGGTGTCGATGGCGATAGCCGACTTGCCGGTCTGGCGGTCACCGATGATCAGCTGACGCTGACCGCGGCCGATCGGGATCATGGCGTCGATAGCCTTCAGACCGGTCTGCATCGGCTCGTGGACCGACTTACGCTGGGTCACGCCGGGCGCCTGGAGTTCCAGTGCACGGGTGGTTTCGGCCTTGATCTCGCCGAGGTCGTCGATGGGCTGGCCCAGGGGGTCAACCACACGGCCGAGGAAGGCGTCGCCTACCGGTACGGACAGAACCTGACCCGTGCGGTGGACTTCCTGGCCCTCTTCGATTCCGGTGAAGTCACCGAGTACGATGACACCGATCTCGCGGACGTCAAGGTTCTGGGCCAGGCCCAGGGTGCCGTCTTCAAAGCGAAGCAGCTCGTTCGCCATGACCGAGGGAAGGCCCTCAACACGGGCGATGCCGTCACCTGCGGTTGTTACACGGCCAACCTCTACGCGCTCTGCGTTTCCGGGTTCGTAGGACGCCGCGAACTCGTTCAACGCATTACGGACGTCGTCGGCGTTGATGGTCAATTCGGCCATCTGCAGTCCCTGCTCTCCTGTTTTCGTGATCATCGTTGCTCACGATGACCGGGGTTTCGTTTCGTTAAGTTGTGCTTGTCCGGCTAACCGGCCAGTTGGCGGTGAAGCTGTCCCAGCCGGGTGATAACCGAAGCGTCAAGCACTTCGTCACCCACCTGGACACGGATTCCGCCGATCAGTTCAGGATCAACGGTGATGTTGATCTTGAGCTCGCGACCGTACAGGGAATTAAGCCCTGCCCGGAGGCGGCCGAACTGCGTCTCCGTCAAGGGACGGGTGACGCTGACCGTTGCAATCCAGCGCTGCTGCCGTTTGGCTGCAAGCTCGGCGAACCGGGCTACGAGCCTCGTTGGCTTGATGCCGCGCGGCTGGGAAACTGCCTGCCCAATGAGGGCTTTTGCTTCCTCGCCTGCGCCGGGCTGCAGCTTCTGCGCCAACCCGATCTTCGCTGCAGCACTGGCCTGCGGCTCCGACAGAGCACGTTGTACCTCATGGTTGGAGGCCACGGCCTGGTTGAAGGAGAACAGATCGTTCTCCAGCTCTTCCAGCCCAGAGATTCCGGAGGCAGAAACGGCCGACTTGTTTTCAGCAACGGCAATGACCACCGTTGCGGCAAGCGTCTCGAGTGCATCGCCGATATCTCGGGCCGATGCCCAGCGTGAACTGGCCAGTCCGCCCGCGATGTCCGCAGCCTCAGCGGAGACTTTTCCGCCAACAAGCTGCTTGACCAGCGCCGACTTTTCGTCACCGGTGCGGGACGGGTCAGTCAGGGCGCGGCGCAAACCAGCCGAGCTGTCCACCGTTCCCAGGATTCCGAAGAGTTCCTTAGCCAACTGCAGCGAGGCCAACGGAAGCTTTGCTTCCAGTTGGGTCAGCGCCGTGGTCAGCGATTCGCTCGATACACCTGACATTACTTAGCTGCACCTGCGTTCTGGTTCTCCAGATCTGCCAGGAAGCGGTCAACCACACGGGCAGAACGCTCGTCGTCGTTGAGTGCTTCGCCAACGATGCGGCCTGCCAGCGTGGTGGCCAGCGTGCCTACCTCGGAGCGCAGGGACACAACTGCGGCCTGGCGCTCCGATTCGATCTGCACATGTGCCTGGGCCGTGATGCGGGCAGACTCAGAGGCGGCCTTTTCCTTCAGATCTGCAAGGATCTGGGCGCCTTCAGCACGGGCTTCCTCGCGGATGCGGTTAGCTTCCGCGCGGGCGTCCGCGAGCTGCTGCTTGTACTCTTCGAGGGCGGCTGATGCTTCTGCCTGGGCCTTTTCAGCCTTGGCAATGCCGCCTTCGATCGCCTCTGCGCGCTCTGCAAACGTCTTCTCGAACATCGGGACAACGAACTTGACCACGATGAACATGAGGACAGCAAAGCCCGCAAGGACAACGCCCATTTCCCAGACGTTGGGTACCAGTGGGTTAGTCTCGCCCTCTGTGGCGGCTGAGATGATCACCTGGTTCATAATTCACCCGTCCTTATCTACTCGGTTCTGGATGTTCGCTTGGTTCTGAAGTCAGACTAGAGAACGAAAGCGAAGACCAGGCCGAGGATGGCGAGGGCTTCAGTCAGCGCAAGGCCGAGGAATGCGATCGGCTGCAGGACGCGCTGGGCTTCCGGCTGACGTGCTACGCCGTTGATGTAAGCGGCGAACACGAGACCAACACCGATACCACCGCCGATGGCGGAGAGACCGTAGCCGATGAGGTTGAGGGAGCCGTTAATGGAGCCTTCCATTTTTCTTCCTTTCAAGATGCCACCCGTGTGGCAGGTTGTTTGGTTTGCTTCATCCCCGTGAGGGGAAGTGTGTGGGTGCCTAGTGGCTGTCCGCGTGCAGTGCGCCTTCGATGTAAATGGCGGTCAGCAGCGTGAAGACGTAGGCCTGCAGGGCCATGATCAGCGCTTCCAGCATGTACATGGCGACGGCGCCGGCGATGACCAGAAGGGAGGTTCCCTTGAGCAGGATGTTCTCCTGCATCACGAGGAACTCAATGCCCGAACCGGCGATCATGACGATCAGGTGTCCTGCCAGCATGGTGGCGAAAAGACGGAGGCTGTGTGTGACCGGCCGGACCAGGAAGTTCGAGATGATCTCGATCGGGATCACAATCGGGAGAATGTACACCGGGACGCCGGACGGCACGGTGGCCAGCTTGAAGTATTTCAGGCCGTTCTTCTTGATGCCGATGGCAATCCAGGTGACGTATACAATGCCGGCGAGGACATAGGCGCCGCCAACGTGCGAGAAGCTCGGGAGCTGGATCACGGGAATGGCGCCGTAGATGTTGTTCACCAGAATGAAGAAGAAAAGGCTGAACAACAGCGGGACATACTTCATGAAGTCTTTGCCGCCGATAATGTCTTTTGCAATGCCGTTTCGGACAAAGCCATAAGCCATTTCACCAGCGAACTGGAGCTTGCCGGGAACAAGCTGCTGCTTCCGCGCAGCTAGCAGAAAGAATGTGGCGATAATGACGACCGACAGGATTACGAGCAGCATCTGCTTGGAGAATCCGTCAGCCACCCCCCACGGCAGGATTGCCGGCAGGTGCATTTCTTCAATTCCAGGAGGATTGAACTCTCCTGAATCTTGGGCCGGGAGCGCAAGCGCGATCAACGCGTTTCCTCTCTGCAGTGTCCATCATTGGGCGTTGGTCGAGGACCCGCGGATTTGTGCTCCGCAGCTCCCCCTGTGAAATTATTTGGCATTTGTGTTTCCGTCCGCGGACGGGCCGCTGTCTGCGCTGCTCTTACCGGCCGTGGTTCTGGAACTGGTAAGGCCATGCATGTGGGAAAGATAGAAACCTCCGAGAGCTCCAAGCAGAGCGCCTGCGAGCACGATCCAGCGGGTTCCCCACAGATAATCCAGACCCCACCCTATCAAACTCCAGACGATGATTCCGCCAATAATGTAGCTAAAGACGGCCATTCCGGCGTTGTATCCGCCGTCGTTGTTTTCGTTCGACACCCCCGGCGTGGGAGCAGCGTTCTTGGGCACGGAGGAACCGTTTTCCGCTGTTCGTTTCCGATCAGACATCGTTTGGATCCTTGGGCTCGGGGTCGTTGTAAATCTGCAGGCGCGCCGTGCTGAAGCCATAGGTTTCGGCGGCCTGCCAGAAAACAACAGTGGCAACGGCACCAATCAGGAACCATTGTTCGTGAAGCCAGGCAGGTGCTCCGATCACAAACAGGACAACTGCGAAACCCACTACCTTGACAAAATAGGTGGCCACGAACATTCCGATGGCACCGGAGGGGTTGTTGCGCCCCATGAAGTGACCCACGAGAAGACTGATGGCGAAGAAGAGCATCACTAGGAGGCCGCCCAAGGTACTGGACAGGACGCCGCTGGGGCCGTTCAGGATCACAGCCGGGATGCCCGCAAGGATCAGTGCGCCTGCACCGGCAGCTGAACTGAGTGCGAGGAGGCGAAGCCACAGGGACCGCGTGGGACCGGAAACGCCAACGGGTCCGCTGCCGGACGCACGTCCGGATTCGGCGTTGGAGGTCATAAGATCCCAATCGTCGGCGCCCTGGGGCTGGGTGGAGGGCAGCTTTGGCTGCCCCTAAATTCTACACGAGATAGAAATAAATCCGAACGCCGTTAGGCCGGCGACTGGTCGCTGTTGCGGTGCAGGTATGGCCAGGCCGTAATTAGGCCCATGACCAGGGTGGCGAAGATGTCCGCGGCCAGTACAACTTGCCAAGGGAAGACTGCAAAAGCCAATCCTCCGAAGGACAGGATGGCGGTCCAGAGGTACATCAGGATCACGGCCGTCCGGTGCGAGTAGCCGATGTCCAGCAGCTTGTGGTGGAGATGGCCGCGGTCTGCGGACCATGGCGAACGTCCCCGCGCCGTCCGGCGGACGACGGCGAGGCCCAGGTCAAGCAGTGGCAGGAACAGCACGGCGAAGGGCAGCAGAATCGGTATGACGGTGGAGATACCGTTGGCGCGATCGTACAGCCCTGAGGTGATCTGGCCGGTGGACACAATGCCGGCGGCGGCCATCAGGAGCCCGATCAGCATGGCGCCGGAATCGCCCATAAAGATCTTGGACGGGAACCAGTTGTGCGGCAGGAAACCGATGCAACTGCCAACGACGACGGCGGTGAGGAGCGTCGCGAGATCGGACTTATCCAGCACGTCTGAGTTGCGGTGCACCCAGTAGGCCGTGAGGAAGAACGCCGCTCCCCCGATGATCGCGACCCCGGCAGCGAGGCCATCCAGCCCGTCAATGAAGTTGAACGCGTTCATGGTGGTCACGATCAGCCCGGCCGTCAGCACCACGCTCAGCATCTCGTTCTCCAGGAAGATCGGTTCCGGGACCCATGGAACGATCGTCATCCGGACTCCCCAGATGGCCACCACCAGGGCTGCGGCGCTCTGGCCGATGAGTTTCACCCACCAACGGATGTCCAGGATGTCGTCCGCGATCCCCACGAGCACGATCAGCGCCGCGCCCGCCAATACGCCCCATGGCGAGAAGTTGTTCCGGTAGATGTCCTTGACGAAGAAGGACTGGCTGGCCACGATGAGGGCCACCAGTATGCCAAGAAAGATGGCCACACCGCCCAGCCGGGATACCGGCGTCGAATGCATGTCGCGGCTGCGGATGGGGGCGTGGAGTTCAAGCCGGTTGCCGATGACCCGGGCAGCCCATGTGGCCCCGTAGGACACGACGGCAGCCGTCAGCCCCATAAGCAGGTACATAATCATGCGATAGCGGCCGTTTCGTCGGTGTGCGGCGCAACCCTGCGGCTGCGCACGGGCATGGACAGCAGCCCGAACAGGTGGTCCTCGATCGATGGGCTCACTGGCGGGGAATCTGACTTTCGATAAATGAAACTTCTCCGTCGCCGGGCGCGCAGCAGGCAGTGCTTGGTGCCTTACAGGGCTGTATTACAGTGGACTCTAGTCAAGATACTAGCGCCAACGGCTCCATGGCTTCGCGCCACACTGGCGCATTGCGAGCGGGGAATCCCCTGAAGGCCATGCTGAAAGGAATCCCCATGACCGTCCGGGTTGCAGTTGCCGCCGTGACATTTAACCGTCACAAAGAACTCTCCGTCCTGCTGGACGCCATTAATGCGCAGTCCGCGGCCGTGGACACTATCTGCCTTGTCGACAGCGGCACGGACCCGGCACGCGACGTTGCCGCGCAGCATGCAAATGTCGATTACGTCCGTTCTGAAGCGAACCTCGGCGGGGCAGGCGGCTTTGCCCTCGCCGCGCTGAAGGCCGTGGCCAGCGGAGCCAAATGGGTCTGGATGATGGACGACGACGCCGAGCCGGCAGATCCCGAATGCCTCGCCACGCTGCTGCGTGAGGCTGAGGCACGCAACCTTGAAGCCGTGGTCCCGCTGGTAGTTGCCCCGGGCCATCCCGACCGACTGTCCTTCTTCTTCCGGCTGGACGGAAAAGTCACCCACGATCGGGCCGAACTGGAAAAAGTGGGCTTCCTGCCCAACGACGGACACTTCTTCAACGGTGCCCTGATCCGGTCCGATGTGTTTTTCAAGGTAGGCCTGCCGGACATGCGCCTCTTCATCCGCGGCGACGAGGTGGACTTCACCATCCGCCTGCGCAAGGCGGGCATCCGGTTCGGCACGGTGACCACCACTGCCATCACCCACCCGCACGCATTTTCAGAGACGCAGCATGTCTTTGGTGCACGCTGGCATGTGATCGTGCCGGATTCCGCGTTCAAACGCTACTATTACTACCGCAACCGCGGGTACCTGATCCGGCGCTATTTCCGGGTGAAGTCGCTGGTGGCCGACGTCGGCGGCTACCTAGGCTATTTTGCGCAGCGCCGCGACCTGCCGGGATTTCTCGCCTGGGCAAGGACCTTCACCAAGGGACTGCGGGCCAAGGGCTTCGCGCCGCTGGATGACCAGAAGTTCTAGGACACGCGCCGCAGCCGGCGGCGGACCAGCAGCCAGAGCAGTACCCACGGCTCGCCAAACACCCGGTACGCCACGCGGCGCGGATGCAGCAGCAGGCGCCAGGCCCATTCCAGCCCGAGCCGCCCGAGCCAGCGGGGCGCAAGCTTCTGGATTCCGGCCAACTGCTCGATCGCGCCGCCCACGGTGCAGTAAATGGCTGGCGGAAGCGTGCCAAGCCGGCGCTGCAGCACTGATTCCTGCAGCGGCATGCCCAACCCGAGCAGGACGAGCTGGGGTTGCTGCTCCGCGAGCCACGCCACCGCGGCCGTTTCGACGTCGTCGTTCCAGCGTTCGCCGGGCAGGCCCGCCACCGTTGCACCGGGAACAATGCTCCGGAGTTTTTCGACGGCTAAGGCGTTAGCCTCGGCGCCGGCGCCAACCACCGCAATCCGCTGCAGGCCGGCAACCTTGCCCAGGGACGGCAACCAGTCCGTGGAACCCAGCCGGTACTCCATGACCGGCCCCACGGCTTTGCGCGTCCGGCCCCACAGCCACAGCACCGGCGCCCCGTCGAGGAGGACCACGTCGCTGTCCTCATAGACGGAACGAAAGCCGGCGTCTGAATGTGTCAGCGTGACACTGTGCAGGTTATGTCCGACGACGGTCCGTTTGCTCCCGTCGGCGACGAACCCCGCCAGCACCTCAAGCAGTTCGTCCACCTTGAGCGGTGTGGCGTCCACACCAAGGACGGGGATGTGCTGGCGCGCCAGGCTCATCCGTCCGTCTCCCGGACCGGGGCGGCCGGCTCGTCAATTGCTTTTTCAGCTACCGGCTCTTCAGCTGCCGGCTCTTCAGCTGCCGATTCGGCCGGCAAAGCGACTACTTCAGATTCTTCCTCGGGCTCAGCCATCGGAATTTCGCCCAGGCCCAAGACACCGGGAACGTACTCCCGGAGTTGCTCCAGGGACACGGCGCCGTTGCGCACCACGCGCAGGAGCGGACCGGTGGCGTCCACAATGGTGGAGGGCACGGCGTCGGTTCCTTCCAGCGGCCGGAAACCGCCTTCAAGGTAGACCTCCACAGACTCCGCGAGTTGGGCCCGTGCCTCCGCGGCGGTCTGCGCCGGCGGCTGGCCGGTCCGGTTGGCGGAGGACACAGCCAGCGGACCGGTCAGCGTCAGGAGTTCCTGGGCCACTTCGTCGGCGGGCATGCGCAGGGCCACCGTTCCCTGGGTCTCGCCCAGATCCCAGTCCAAGGACGGCTGGGCGTGCAGGATCAGGGTCAGTCCCCCCGGCCAAAACGCCTCGGCGAGCTTACGGGCATCAGCGGAAACATCCGTGGCCAGCCCGTCCAGGGCATTGATCCGGGGAATCAGTACCGGCGGCGGCATGGTGCGGCTCCGGCCTTTGGAGGCCAACAGCATGGTGACCGCCTGCGGTGAGAAGGCATCGGCGGCAATCCCGTAGACCGTATCCGTGGGTAACACCACGCACTTCTTTTCGCCGATGGCACGCTGGGCATGCTCCAGGCCAAGGGCGCGCTGATCCTCTGACGTGCAGTTGTAGGTTGTGGTCACTGGCCTATTCTTTCATCACTCGTGGTGCGGACCGGCAAGGACGGCGCTGGTGGCGCGTTCCTTGCCGTTGAGGTCCAGGTGCGTAGTGATCTCCGACCAGGCACCCGACCGCTGCATCATGCCGGCGATCCAGCTGGCCTGGACTTCCGCGTGTTCCATCACGAAGTAGCCGCCGGAAACCAGCAGTCGCGCGGCCGAGGCAGCCGCCGCCGTCGGAAGTTCCATGCCGTCCGCTCCCCCGCCGTACAGGGCTTCGGGAGGGTCGTGCAGGGCAACTTCGGGTTCATTCGGGATGGCTTCGGCGGGAATGTAGGGCGGGTTGGAGATCACGACGTCGAAGGTTCCGTTGAGTTCCGGCAGCGCGCTGCGGAGGTCCCCCAGCACCAGTTTGACGCCCAGGGGCGCCAGGTTCCTGGCTGCCCATGCATGGGCGAACGGACTGTACTCGACCGCGTGGACTTCCGCGCCGGGCACCTCGTGGGCAATGGAGCCGGCGATCGCGCCCGACCCCGTTCCCAGGTCCACAATCCGCGGGTGTGCCATGCCCTTCACGTGGTCGATGACCAGTTGGACAACGGACTCTGTTTCGGGCCGGGGGATAAAGACCCCGGGCCCGACCGCAAGCTCCAGGTACCGGAAATGCGCCACGCCGGTGATGTGCTGCAGCGGGATCCGTTGGGCCCGTTCAGCAACAAGTTCGGCATACCCAACAGGCGCTGGAGTGTCCCCCAGCATCATCGCCCGGAGCCTGCCGAGCCCCACACCGAGCAGGTGGTCCGCCAGGAGTTCCGCGTCGACGCGGGGGCTGGGGACCCCGGCGTCCCGGAGGATCGCCGTGGCCTCGCTGACGGCAGCCGCGAGGGACTGCTCCGACCCGAGTGTCATGGGCGCCGGGGCTAGTCGCCGATGGCGTCCAGGCGTGCCTGTTCGTCCATCTCGATGGCGGACTGGATAACCGGTTCCAGGTCACCGTTCATGACCTGGTCCAGGTTGTATGCCTTGTAGCCGGTGCGGTGGTCCGCGATCCGGTTTTCCGGGTAGTTGTACGTGCGGATGCGCTCAGAACGGTCCATGGTGCGGATCTGGGACTTACGCTGGGCCGAGTTCTCGGCGTCGATAATTTCCTGCTGGTGCGCCAGGATGCGGGCGCGGAGCACGCGCATGCCTGCTTCGCGGTTCTGCAGCTGGGATTTCTCGTTCTGCATGGCCACCACAATGCCGGTGGGAAGGTGCGTGATGCGGACAGCTGAGTCCGTGGTGTTCACGGACTGGCCACCGGGACCCGAGGAGCGGTAGACGTCGATCTTAAGGTCGTTCTGGTTGATGTCCAGCTCTTCGGGCTCGTCAACTTCGGGAAGGACCAGGACGCCGGCAGCAGAAGTGTGGATGCGGCCCTGGGATTCGGTGACGGGCACACGCTGCACGCGGTGGACGCCGCCTTCGAACTTGAGCCGCGCGTAGACGCCCTCGGCAGGATCGTTTGAGTTGCCTTTGACGGCCATCTGGACGTCCTTGTAGCCACCGAGATCGGATTCGTTGGCTGAGATGAGTTCAGTCTTCCAGCCGCGGGATTCCGCGTACCGGGTGTACATCCGCAGGAGGTCGCCGGCGAAAAGTGCGGCTTCGTCGCCACCTTCACCGCCCTTGACCTCGAGGATCACGTTGCGGGCGTCGTCAGGGTCCCGCGGAATGAGCAGCCGGCGCAGGTTGGCCGAAGCAGCCTCCAGGGCCACCTCCAGCTCAGGCACCTCGGCCGCGAACTCAGGGTCCTCCGCAGCCATCTCCCTCGCAGCGGCGAGATCGTCCTCCAGGGCATGCCACTTGTTGTATGCCTCCACGATGCCATTGAGCTGCGCAGACCGCCGCCCCAGCTTCCGGGCCAGCCGCTGGTCAGCATAAACAGCCGGATCCCCCAACTGCGCCTGGATAGCATCATGCTCATCAAGCAGGCCCTGTACGGACTCAAACATTTGTCATTACCTTTCAACGCTCTGCGTATAAGTCTAGTAACGCCGGCAGCGGGAGGTGGCGGACCATCGCCGTCGCATATTTTTGCCGGCAAGGGAGTGCGGTCGATGACTCCCAACCTTCGCAAGCTCAGGTCGGGTCCCTCGTCATCTCCCTTGCGGGCCTATCGGAGCGTTGCTGCTGACGTACGCAGTATGTCAGCAGCAACGCGAAGGGGCGGGGCCGGCAAAATATGCGACGGCCCCACCCCCTAGTCAGCTACTTGTCGTTATCCGACTTCGCACCAAGAGTTGTCTTCTGGACCTGCATGAGGAACTCGACGTTGCTCCCGGTCTCCCGGATCTTGTTGGTCAGCAGCTCAAGGCTCTGCTGCGTTTCCAGTCCGGAGAGGACGCGGCGCAGCTTCCACATGATCTTGACTTCCTCGGGGGAAAGCAGGTTCTCTTCACGGCGTGTACCTGACGCGTTGACGTCCACGGCCGGGAAGATACGCTTGTCCGCCAGCTGGCGGGACAGGCGGAGCTCCATGTTGCCGGTGCCCTTGAACTCTTCGAAGATGACCTCGTCCATCTTGGAACCGGTCTCCACGAGGGCGGTTGCCAGGATGGTCAGCGAGCCGCCGTTTTCGATGTTGCGGGCTGCACCGAAGAAACGCTTCGGCGGATAGAGCGCGGCGGAGTCAACGCCACCGGACAGGATACGGCCGGAGGCCGGTGCTGCCAGGTTGTAGGCGCGGCCCAGGCGGGTCATGGAGTCGAGGAGGACCACCACGTCCATGCCCATTTCCACCAGGCGCTTGGCGCGTTCGATGGAGAGCTCGGCCACGGTGGTGTGGTCATCGGCCGGACGGTCGAAGGTGGAGGCAATAACCTCACCCTTGACGGTGCGCTGCATGTCCGTCACTTCTTCGGGGCGTTCGTCAACGAGCACCATCATGAGGTGGACCTCAGGATTGTTGATGGTGATGGCGTTGGCGATGGACTGCAGGATGAGCGTCTTGCCGGCCTTCGGCGGGGAGACGATCAGGCCACGCTGGCCCTTGCCGATCGGGGCAACCAGGTCGATGACGCGGGGGCCGATCTTCTTGGGATCCGTCTCGAGGCGCAGGCGCTCGGACGGGTACAGCGGAACCAGCTTGGCGAATTCGACGCGGTCCTTGAGCTCTTCCGGCGTCTTTCCGTTGACGGAGGTGACGCGGACCAGGGCGTTGAACTTCTGGCGGGCAGTCTGCTGGCTGCGGTCTTCGCCTTCACGCGGTGCACGAATGGCCCCGACGCAGGCGTCGCCCTTGCGCAGGTTGTACTTCTTGACCTGGGCCAGGGAGACGTAAACGTCGTTCGGGCCCGGCAGGTAGCCGGAGGTGCGGATGAACGCGTAGTTCTCCAGCACGTCCAGGATGCCGGCAACGGGCAGCAGGACGTCGTCCTCAGTGACCTCGACGTCGTCGACGTCCGGTCCCTGCGCACGGCCACGACGGCGGTCATTGCGGTCGCGGAAACGGTCGTTGCGGGAGTTGTCCCGGCTGTCCTGGCCGCCACCGGAGCGGTCATTGCGGTCGTTCCGGTCGCGGCGGTTGCGGCGGTTCCGGCGGCTTCCGCCGTCGGAATCATCGTTGTCGCGGCTGTCATCACGGCGGGTGCCTTCACGCTGGCCAGCGTCACGGCTGCCTACGTTGTCGCGGCCACCATCAGTGGTCTCGCGGGCGGTGGTTTCGCGGGCGGTGGTTTCACGGGCCGTGGTGTCGCGGGCGCCACGGGTGCGGCCGCCCTCACGGCGGTCAGCACGCTGGCCGTCGCCGGATTCCGCACCCTGGGTTTCGGTGCGCTGGGTTTCGGTGCGCTGGGTTTCGGTGCGGTCAGCGTGGCGCTGTTCAGCGGCGGGCTGCTCGGCCGGAGCCTCAACGGCTTCTGCCTGTGGTGACGTGGCAGCCGCTTCGCCGCGGCGGCGGTTGCGGGTGCGCGGCTGGCGGCGTTCGCCTTCAGCTGCTGCGCCGGCCTCCACGGGCGCCGACGCCGGAGCCTCAGCGGGTGCAGCGGCCGGAGCTTCAGCGACTGTTGCCGCGGCCGGGGCCGCGACCACTCCGTCGCTGACAGCGCGGCGGCTGCGGCCACGGCCACGGGCACGGGACCCCTCAGCAGCCGGGGCCTCCGAGGTTTCGCTGGCGGCAGCCACCGGTGCTGCAGCGGCCGGGGCTACGTGGTTTGCGGTCGCCTTTTCCGCAGCCCTGGCCGGGGCCTTGCTGGCTGACGTGCCTGCGCGGTGGGCAGAAATGGCGGTCACCAGATCCCCCTTACGCATGCGGGATCCACCGGAAATCCCCAGCTGGCTGGCAAGTGCCTGCAGCTGGGCGAGCTTGAGGCCGGCGAGGCCACTGCTCTTGGCGGGTGCGGCCATTGACGATCCGGCAGCAGAAGTTGATGGTTCCACAGCTGAAGACAGCTCAGTGGTTTCGGTCACGAAGGATCCTTCCCCCTCGACGGCGTCCAGACTGTGAGCTGGACGCGATGATTTTGATCTGGGCTGCAGTTCAGATCTGCAGCCGACATTTTCGGTCTTGCCGGTTGGATTTCGGCCAGCAGGGCCGGATACTGATTCACCTCACGCACCGATTAATGGCGGGGCGCCGGGCTGACGGTTCAGGGGCAGACAATTCAAGGCTGCAGATTCCTGCGACAGACCAAAGCAGGTGGCACCGGAAAATACTGCGCAGTAGGAGATCACTAACAACTGAATGCAGCTGCCGATCAGATAGGCGGAATTACCGCCGGTGCAATTCCACCTTAGCACCTTCGACGTCCACTGCCAGCTTCAGCACACGCCAGCCGATGCCCGGCGTGTTCGCATCTGCAAAGGACTCTATAAACCGGAGCACCGCGCCGGCTTCGGCTTCGCCGTCGGCGAGAACCAGGACCGTAGGTCCGGCACCTGAAACCACCGCCGCGTGGCCCGCGTTGCGCAGTGCCCTGATGAGGGCCGCACTGGGGCGCATCGCTTCGGCCCGGTAGCTCTGGTGAAGGTAATCCTCGGTGCCGGCGTGAAGAAACTCGGGCTTCTGGGTCAGTGCATGGATCAGCAGCGCCGCCCGGCCGGAGTTCATGGCCGCGGCATGATGGCCCACAGACGCCGGCAGCAGGGCGCGCGCGGCCTCAGTGGACAATTCAAAATCGGGGACAGCGACGATGGGAATCACCGAACCGGCCACGGTAGCGCATGTACTGCTGTACTGGTCATTGTCCTGCCATGACAGCGCCAGTCCGCCGAAAATCGCGGGCGCGACGTTGTCCGGATGGCCTTCCATCTCACTGGTCAACTGCAGGATCCAGTCCCGCCCGCGACGCGCTGCTTCGGGCACCATGGCGTTGGCAGCCGAGACGGCCGCCACCACGGCCGATGCCGATGATCCCAGGCCGCGGCCATGGGGGTTGACGTTCGTCGCCGTGATCCTGAGTCCGCCGTGCCGGTAACCCAGCCGGGTAAAGGCAGACTCCATCGCCCGGACCACCAGGTGGCTGGCATCCTGTGGCAGCGTGTCCGCACCCTCGCCGCTGAGCTCGAAGACGAGCTCAGCGGATTCAAGGCTTTCCACCGTCAGAGTGTCGTGTAGTGCCAGGGCGAGGCCCAGGCTGTCGTAACCCGGCCCGAGGTTGGCACTGGTGGCCGGGACCCTGACGGTGACGCGCTGTCCTGCCTCGATGACAGGCAGGTCAACGGTGATGGGCGAGGTGGTTTTCAAGGCTACTTTTCTTCCAGTCCCAGTTCAGCTGCAACAGTGACAACGTCGTTGGAGACCTTGACAGGCTGCACTTCGCTGCCATCCTCGGTCCGCAGGGCCCATTGGGGGTCTTTGAGCCCATGGCCCGTAACGGTGATGACGATGGTCTTGCCGGTGGGAACTTCACCGGCGGCGTGCTTCTTGAGCAAGCCCGCCACACCGGCGGCGGAGCCGGGCTCCACAAAAACGCCTTCGCGCGCGGACAGCCAGCGGTGGGCATCAAGGATCTGCTCGTCCGTCACGGCGTCGATGAATCCGCCGGACTCGTCGCGGGCCGCGATAGCACCGTCCCAGGATGCCGGGTTGCCGATCCGGATGGCAGTGGCAATGGTGTCCGGCTCCGTGATGGGGTGCCCCGCCACGAACGGTGCCGCGCCGGCTGCCTGGAAGCCCCACATCTGGGGGGTCTTGGTGGATACGGCTGGCAAGGTTCCGGCTGTTGCGGATTCGAAGGGTGCCGAGTACTCCTTGTAGCCCTTCCAGTACGCGGTGATGTTTCCGGCGTTGCCTACGGGCAGGACGTGGATGTCCGGAGCATCGCCGAGTGAATCGACAATCTCAAACGCGCCCGTCTTCTGGCCCTGGATGCGGGCGGGGTTCACGGAGTTGACCAGGAACACCGGGTAGGACTCCCCCAGCTTCCGTGCAATGTCCAGGCAGTTATCGAAGTTGCCGTCCACCTGGAGCAGCGTGGCGCCGTGCGCGATGGCCTGGCTCAGCTTGCCCATGGAGATCTTGCCTTCGGGGACCAGCACGGCGCATTTCAGTCCCGCTGCAGTGGCGTAGGCCGCGGCGGAAGCTGAGGTGTTGCCGGTGGACGCGCACACCACGGCCTTGGCACCGGACGCAACGGCGGCCGTCATGGCCATAGTCATCCCGCGGTCCTTGAACGAGCCTGTGGGGTTCATCCCCTCGACCTTCAGGTACACGGTGGAACCGGTGAGCTCGGAGAGCTTCTGCGCGTGGACCAGCGGAGTGCCGCCTTCGCCCAGCGTGATGACCCTGGTGGATTCCGTTACGGGCAGGCGGTCAGCGTATTCGCGGACAACGCCGCGCCATTGGTGAGCCACTTAGACTCCTTCTACCCGCAGAACGGATGTCACTGAATTGATGACGTCCAGGCCCTTGACGGCCTCGACGGTGGCTGCGAGGGCAGCCTCTGATGCGCGGTGGGTAACGATCCGCAGTTCGGCGGACTCCACGTTGGACTCTGCGTCCCGGTGGATGGTCTGCCGCATGATTTCGATGGACACGCCATGCTCCGCAAAGAGCTGGGCGATCCTGGCCAGCACGCCGGGCTGGTCGGCGACGTCCAGTCCGATGTAGTAGCTGGTGATGGCCGCGTCGATCGGCAGTGCCGGAACGTGGCCCGTGGTGGTCTCCGTGCGTCCGGGTCCGCCCAGCACAATGCGGCGGGCGGCCGAAACGAGGTCACCCAGGACGGCAGACGCCGTCGGAGTTCCGCCGGCACCCTGGCCGTAGAACATCAGCTCGCCGGCGTTTTCCGCCTCAATGAAGACCGCGTTGAACGCGCCGCGTACGGCGGCCAGCGGGTGCTCGCGCGGCAACAGCGTGGGGTGCACGCGCACGGAAACGCCTCCGCCGCCGTCGGCATCGGTGAGCTTTTCGGCGATGGCCAGCAGCTTGATGACAAAACCGGCGTCTTTGGCTGCGGCGATGTCCGCCGCGCTGACGGAGGTGATGCCTTCACAGTGGACGTTCTCCAGGGCAAAGCGGGTGTGGAAGGACAGCGAGGCCAGGATGGCGGCCTTGGCTGCGGCATCGTGGCCTTCGACGTCGGCGGTGGGGTCAGCTTCCGCGTAACCGAGGCGCTGGGCCTCGGCGAGGGCGTCCGCGAACTGGGCGCCGGTGGAATCCATCTGGTCCAGGATGAAGTTGGTGGTGCCGTTGACGATGCCCAGCACGCGGGTGATGCGGTCGCCGGCCAAGCTGTCCCGGATGGGCCGCAGGATGGGGATGGCACCGGCCACGGCGGCTTCGTAGGACAGCTGCACGCCGGCCTTGTCGGCCTCTTCGTAGAGGGTGGGACCGTCCTGGGCGAGCAGGGCTTTGTTGCCGGTGACAACACAGGCGCCGTTGCGCAGCGCGGAAAGGATCAGGGTGCGGGCAGGCTCGATCCCGCCCATGAGCTCGATCACCAGGTCGGCGTCCTTGACCAGGGTGTCGGCGTCGGTGGTGAAGAGGTCCTGCGGCAGGTCCACATCCCGCTTGGCATTGACGTTGCGCACCGCGATGCCGCTGAGCTGCAGGCGCGCCCCGGTACGGGCGGCAAGGGCGTCGGCGTCCTCAATGAGAATCCGCGCAACCTGGGCCCCAACGTTGCCACAGCCCAGCAGGGCTACTTTCAGGGTTCGCAATTCAGTCATTCGGCACTCCCATGTCGCGGTTAAGCAGATCTTCTTCGGTTTCCCCGCGGACTATCAGCCGGGCAGATCCGCCGCGCACCGCGACAACGCCCGGCCGGGCCAGATAGTTGTAGTTGCTTGACAGGGCCCAGCAGTAGGCGCCGGTCCCCGGTACAGCAAGCAGATCACCGGCTGCCACGTCCTCGGGCAGATATACATCTCTAACAACTATGTCGCCGCTCTCGCAATGTTTGCCCACCACGCGGGACAGCTGCGGGGACGCGGCGGACGTACGGGAAGCCAGAATCGCCGAATAATCCGCGTCGTAGAGCACCGGGCGGGCGTTATCGCTCATGCCGCCGTCCACTGACACATAGCGGCGGGGATGCGTAACGTTCTCCTGGCCTGCTTCGCTGGCGGGAGCGTCCACCCGCACGGTTTTCAGGGTGCCCACCTCGTACAGCGTGAAGGTGGTGCTGCCCACAATCGCGCGTCCGGGTTCGATGGAAATCCGGGGTGCGGTGATCCCCAGTTCAGCACAGGTGGAACGCACGACGGCGGCCATCGCCTGCGCGATGTCCGCTGCGGGGCGGGGGGTGTCCACCGGGGTATAGGCAATGCCGTAGCCGCCGCCAAGGTCCAGCTCGGGCATGATGATGGAGTGCTTTTCCTGCATGGCAGCGTGGAAGCGCAGGAGCTTCTGCGCAGCGAGCTCGAAGCCGTCCGGCTCGAAGATCTGCGAGCCGATGTGGCAGTGCAGGCCCAGCAGTTCGACGCTGGCGTAGCCCGTGGCCGCAGCCACAGCTTCCTCCGCTGCCGACAGTCCGGCCTGGTCAGTGGAATCCCCGGCCATGGAGAGGCCGAACTTCTGGTCCTCGTGGGCGGTGGCGATGAACTCGTGGGTGTGCGCGTGCACGCCCGGTGTCAGGCGCAGCATGACCTTGGCTATTTCGCCGCGGCCCGAGGCGATCTTGGCGACGCGGTCCAGCTCATCGAGGCTGTCCACCACGATGCGTCCCAGCTTCATGTCCAGCGCGCGGTTGATCTCGGCGTCGGATTTGTTGTTGCCATGCAGGCCCAGGTTTTCGCCCTTGATGCCGGCCCGGGCGGCCACAGCGAGCTCGCCGCCGGAACAGGTGTCCAGCCGGAGTCCTTCGTCTGCAACCCAGGCGGCTACTGCGGTGCACAGGAAGGACTTGCCCGCGTAGTAGACGTCCACTCCCCCACAGATGTCGGCGAATGCGGCGTCAAAGGCGTCCTTGAAGGAGCGGGCGCGGGCCCGGAAGTCTGTCTCACTCATCACAAAGAGCGGGGTGCCGAACTGTGCCTTGAGCTCGCTGACGGCGATGCCGTCAATGGCGAGCTCACCGGCGCCGTTCTTCCGGACGTCCTGCGCCCACATGGGCTCGTGGAGCGCGTTCAGGTCCGCGGGAACGGCGAGCCATTCGGGGGCCAGCGGGGATGCGGTGTTGGTGTCCTGCGCTGAAATTTCCTGTGCCGGCATGGGTTTCACATCCGTTCCGGCGCGGATACGCCCAGCAGGTCCAGACCGTTGGCCAGCACCTGGCTGGTGGCGTCGTTCAGCCACAGGCGGGTGCGGTTGACGTCGGTGACGGCTTCGTCTCCCTGCGGGGCAACGCGGCAGGCGTCGTACCAGCGGTGGTAGGCGCCGGCAATTACCTCGAGGTGGCGGGCAACGCGGTGAGGTTCACGCAGTTCGGCGGCCTTGGCCACAATCGAGGGGTAGCTGCCCAGATAGGAGAGCAGTTCGTTTTCCGTGGCGTGGTCCAGCAGGGAGGCGTCGAACGCGCTCCGGTCCACGCCTGCAGCCACGGCGTTGCGGGCAGTGCCGCGGGACCGGGCGTGGGCGTACTGGACGTAGAACACCGGGTTCTCGTTGCTGTGTTTCTTCAGCAGGTCAGGATCCAGGGTGAGCGGAGAATCCGCCGGGAAACGGGCCAGGGAGTAGCGAACGGCGTCCTTGCCGAGCCAGGAGATGAGGTCCTTGAGCTCGATGATGTTGCCCGCGCGCTTGGACAGCTTGGCGCCGTTGACGGACACCAGCTGGCCGATCAGCACCTCGATGTTCACTTCGGGGTCATCGCCAGCGCAGGCGGCGATGGCCTTGAGGCGGTTGATGTAGCCGTGGTGGTCCGCGCCCAGGAGGTAGATCTTTTCGGTAAAGCCGCGGTCCTTCTTGGAGAGGTAGTAGGCGGCGTCCGCGGCTAAGTAAGTGGGTTCGCCGTTCGCGCGGATCATCACGCGGTCCTTGTCGTCCCCGAAGTCGGTGGTGCGCAACCACACCGCACCGCCGTCGTCGAACACGTGGCCCTGCTCGCGAAGGCGGGCAACGGCATTTTCGATGGCGCCGGCTTCGTGCAGTTCCTGCTCCGAGAAGTAGACGTCAAAAGCAACGCCAAAGTCGGCGAGGGTGTCCTTGATGTCCTTCATCTGCGCCTTGTAGGCGGCGGCGCGGATGACGGGAAGGGCGGCGACCTCGGTGAGTTCGCGGATACCGGGGTGCTGGGTCAGGACGTCGTGGCCGAGGTCGGCAATGTACTGACCCGGGTAGCCGCCGTCCGGCACCGGATGTCCATGCAGCCGTGAGTAGACCGAATTCGCGAACACGTTCATCTGCGAACCGGCGTCGTTGATGTAGTACTCGGCGGTCACCTCTGCACCCGAAGCACGCAGCACGCGGGCGATGGCGTCGCCCAAGGCGGCCCAGCGGGTGTGGCCGATGTGCAGCGGACCGGTGGGGTTCGCCGACACAAATTCCATGTTCACCACGTGGCCGGCGAGCGTGGTGGTGGTGCCGTATTCCCGTCCGGCTTCCACGATAGCCTTCGCCAGGGCGCCCGCTGCGGCGGCGTCCACGGTGATGTTCAGGAAGCCGGGGCCGGCGATGTCCACGGCAGAGACGCCGTCGATGGACTTCAGGCGGGCGCTCAGGATGGTGGCGAATTCGCGCGGGTTGGTGCCGGCCTGCTTGGACAGCTGGAGGGCGATGTTGGTTGCCCAGTCGCCGTGGTCCCGGTTCTTCGGTCGCTCCACGCGCACCACATCAGGGACAGCTGATGCGGAAAGCGCGATTTCGCCAGCGGCGACGGCGTCTTTCAGACAGGCGGATATGGCGAGGGAGAGTTCTTCGGGAGTCACCCCTCTAGCCTACCGGGGGCCGCCACGTGGACGAATTTGGGCGCGGTGCGTGACTGTTTCCGCTCAACTTTTTCGCACAGCGGACACACTGCTGATTCACAGGGTGAACCGATACGCTGAATCCGACGTTGACTACACCGTAAGCACCCAGCCCACGAAACGAGCCCCAATATGAGACCGTCCGTCCGCAAGAGTGTTTTCGTGGGCATCGCCGGCCTGTCCCTCGCCGGTACGGTGGCCGGCTGCGCGCCGTCGGCCACGCCGGGCACACCCGCCCCGACTTCCGACAACACGTCCGGCGCGTCCACCGCCCCTTCCGGCACGGCATCGTCGCCGGCCAGCAGCGGCTCCCTCTATCAGGACGGCACCTACAGTGCTGACGGCACATATGTCTCCCCCAACGGGACCGAAACCGTCGGGGTTGAGCTGACGCTCGCCTCGGGCACGGCCACGGCCGTGAACATCACCCAGCACCCCTCGAACCCGAACACGCGGAAATTCCAGGGCGAATTCGCCGGCGGGATCGCGGCGCAGGTTGTGGGCAAAAGCATCGACGAGCTCAACGTCTCCAAGGTGGCCGGGTCCTCGCTCACCAGCGGCGGCTTCAACCAGGCCCTGGACAAGATCAAGGCCGAGGCCCAGTAGGCCGTGCCGGACCCGGAGGGCTTCCGCTTCGACGGGATCGGCACCCGTTGGGAAATCTCCACGCCCCGTCCGCTCGATGCCAGTGTCCGCGCCCGGCTGCTCGCCGTGGTGGAGCGGTACGACGGCGACTGGTCCCGGTTCCGGTCAGATTCGACAGTCGGTGCCATGGCCCACGAGCCCGGGCGGTATGAGCTGCCGGCGGAAGCCGCGGACCTTGGCCAGCTGTACCGCTCCTTGTACGACATCACCGGCGGAGCGATGACGCCCCTGATCGGCGGTAGCCTGGAGCGCCTCGGGTACGACGCCACATATTCCCTGCGGCCTGCAGGGTCCGCGCTTCCGGCACCGCCCTGGGAGGACGTCCTGACGTGGGACGGCAATGTGCTGACCACCTCCGCTCCCCTGGTCCTGGACATCGGTGCCGCCGGGAAAGGGCAGCTGGTGGACCTTCTCGCTATTGAGTTGCGCTCCTGTGGCGTGGACTCATACGTGATTGATGCCAGCGGCGACCTGCTTCACCGCGGTCCTGATCCGGTGTCCGTGGCATTGGAGCACCCCTACGATCCGGCGAGGGCCATCGGGACCGTGCCGCTAGCCAGCGGGGCCTTGTGCGCGTCAGCTTCCAACCGACGGGCGTGGGGCGACGGCCTGCACCATGTACTCGATGGCACCACCGGGCTGCCCGTCAGCACGGCGGTAGCCACGTGGACCATGGCGGAAAGCACTATGATTGCTGACGCTCTGGCCACGGCCCTGTTCTTTGTTCCCGGCAGCGAGCTGGAACGGAGCTTCGACTTTACCTGGCTGACGGTTTTTTCTGACGGAAGAGCTGCCTATTCAACCGGATTTGAAGGGACACTGTTCACATGAGCTCCGTTGGTGCCCCTAAGGCAGCCGCCGTTTCGCCCGCCGGCCGGCTGGACACGCTGTTGGGCAAGTACACGATGTACCGGCTAATCCTCCTGGTGCTGGCAGCCCTTGCCGCGTACAGCATTCTGCTGAATGCCCTTGGCTGGCTCACGTTCGGCATCCCGCAGATGCTGGTGCACCTGGTACTGTGCCTTGGCTTGACCTACGTGTCCAACCGCGGGCTGGCTGCGCTTTTCCACGTCCGTCCGCATTCCGAGTCGTCGCTGATCACGGGCCTGCTGCTGTATTTCCTGTTCTGGCCCTCCTTTGTGCCCATGGATGTGGCGGGCGTGGCCCTTGCCTGTGTGCTGGCTTCCGCCTCGAAATACGCGGTGGCCTGGCATGGCCGGCACATCTTCAACCCCGCCGCCGCCGGTGCGTTTGTGACCGGGCTGACTGGCCTGAACATCGCGACGTGGTGGGCCGCGACCCCTGCCATACTGTGGCTGCTGGTCCCTGGCGTCCTCCTGGTGCTCTACCGGACGCGGAAGATGCTCATGGCGGCCGTGTTCCTTGTGGTTGCCACGTCGACTGTGAGCGCTGAGCTGCTGCAGGCAGGGCTTACCCTGGGCAGCGCACTCTGGCAGGCCCTGGCCCAACGGCCGCTGCTGTTCTTTGTCGGCTTTATGCTGACGGAGCCACTCACCCTCGCGCCGCGCCGCTGGCAGCAGCTCGCGCTCGCTGCCGTCGTTGGTGCGGTCTTCGCGCTGCCGTACAACTTCGGCTTCATCGCCAACTCGCCGGAGCTGGCCCTGCTGGTCGGCAACCTGCTGGCGTTCCTCCTGGGCCAGCGCGGCGGGCTCAGGCTCCGGTTCACTGGCTCCCGTCCTCTGACACCGAGCACCACAGAGTTCGCCTTTGAACCGTCCCGGCCCGTCCGCTTTGTGCCAGGGCAGTACATGGAACTGGATCTGCCGCACGCCAAGTCTGATGGGAAAGGCCGACGCCGGGTGTTCAGTTTGACCAGTGCCCCCGGTTCGGAGACGGTGAAGTTTGGCGTCCGGACGGCGGAGCCCCTGTCCGCGGCGAAGAAGGTCCTGCTGGACCTGAAGCCTGGTGACGAAGTGGCAGCCACTTCCGTGGGCGGAGATTTTGTCCTGCCTCGCGATCCCCGGGCCCCCGTCCTCCTGATCGCCGCGGGCATCGGCATCACACCTTATCTCGCGCATCTGTCTTCCGGCGCGGCCCAGGACCGTGACGTGGTCCTCCTGCTCCTAGCGCGCAATCCTGCGGAAATTGCCTACGCGGCCGAACTGGAGGTGTCCGGGGCGCGCGTACTGGCACGCCTCGCGGACGGTTCCGTCCCGCCGTCGTTCATCACCGATGCCGGGAACGGAGAGTCCGGGGGCCCCGCCGCCGGCGCCCGGCTGGACGGAGATTCCCTGAAGGCACTCGTCCCCGACATAGCCGACCGCGCTGTCTATATCTCAGGGTCGCCTGCGAGCGTCGCTTCGCTGCGCCGTGCAGCCAGGAAGGCCGGCGCGCGACGGGTGCATGTCGACTCTTTTTCCGGGTACTGAAGCCGGCCGTTTTTCCTTGCAGGCACCTTCCTGCTAAGCTCTAGGACGTCCCGCTGGCAACGGCAGGATCCCTGAATTGCCCTCGTAGCTCAGGGGATAGAGCGTCTGCCTCCGGAGCAGAAGGTCGTTGGTTCGATTCCAATCGAGGGCACAGATGAAACCCCCGCCGCTTGCAAAAGCGGCGGGGGTTTCTGCGTTCGTCCCTCGGGCGCGAACGGACAGTTGAGGCCCTACCGAGCTTGCACGTCCGGATACGGACCGCATGTGTACAGCGGCGTGTCTGTCGCACGCTGACCCTTCAGGGCCGCGGCTGGGGCCGATGCCTCACCACGCAGCCCAGCTACGGCGGCGTGGTGCTCCATGCCCCTGTTGTTTGAAGCAGGCCTCAACTGTCCGCTCGCGCCAGATGCTTCACACGCGGTGACACAGGGCCGCAAGTGTCCCTTCGCACTGGATTGAGTGCGCCTTCACCAGATTGTCGGTGGCCCCTCGTAGGCTGATTCGACCAACTCGAGGGGGTAGATCATGCACATTCCAGCCACATTCTGTTCCATCATTCCGCCTTATTTGCTGCGGCGGTTGGCTCGCCTGGACGAACCGCAGTTCTCCGCGGCCGCGCGGGCGGCCAGGGAAGCGCTGAGCCACGTCCGGTCAGTCCAGTCGGCCCGTACCCTACCGGCTCCGGCCGTTCCGCCGGCACTGCGGGAGGTCCGCCCGGGCCCGCCCAACAGGAGCATCTACGATGCCGGCGGTTCCGAGAACCTTCCCGGAAAGCTCGTACGCAAGGAAGGCGAACCGGCTTCCGGCGATAAGTCGGCTGATGAGGCGTACGACGGCCTTGGGCACACGCATCGCCTGTTTGCCGACATCTTCGGCCGTAACTCCATCGACGGCCAAGGCCTGCCGCTGGATGCCACTGTGCACTTTGGCAAGCTCTACGACAATGCTTTCTGGGACGGCCGGCAGATGGTCTTCGGCGACGGCGACGGCGAAGTATTCGAACGTTTTACGCGGTCGCTGAGCGTCATCGGGCACGAACTCACGCACGGCGTTACCCACTACTCGGCGGGGCTGGCTTACCGCAACCAGGCAGGTGCAATCAACGAATCCATGTCCGACGTTTTCGGCGCGCTCGTGGAACAGTACCTGAACATCCAGTCCGTGACCGACGCCAGCTGGCTGATCGGCGAAGGACTTTTCACGCCTCAGGTTGAGGGTTCGGCTCTCCGCTCGCTGAAGGCCCCGGGCACAGCGTACGACGACGACGTGCTGGGTAAGGATCCCCAGCCAGATTCGATGGACTCGTACGTGCGGACCAGCGCCGACAACGGCGGCGTCCACATCAACTCCGGCATCCCCAACCGGGCCTTCTACCTCACAGCGGAGTCCCTCGGTGGCAACGCCTGGGAGGCACCGGGACGGATCTGGTACGACGCACTGACCGGCGGCTCGCTGCCTGCCACCGCCACCTTCCGTGTATTCGCGAGGTCGACGGCAGAATCCGCCGTCGCCCTGTTCGGCACCGGCTCTCCGGAACATGACGCCGTGCGGCAGGCGTGGGAAACTGTGAAGGTCAAGCTTTAGTTGGACGCCTGCCCGCCGCGAGCCGGCGGCCAGGCTGCAGGAAAGCCCAGGACCCAGGCCATGAAGATCAGTGTGGAGCGCAGCGGCGGCATCGCAGCCCTGACCCGCGTATGGACAGTGCACGCCCAGACCGCGAGCGCAAAAAGCCAGTGGCAACCCATTGTGGAAGCATGCCCTTGGGACGCGGTGCCCAAGACCGTCCGGGCCGCAGCCGCGGAGGTGCAAGGCAACCAGCCCGACCGATTCATCTATTCGATCCGGGCCGGCCAGCGCCGGGCGGCGCTGCCGGAGCAGGCTGTCACAGGACCATGGCGCGTTCTGGTTGACAGCACGCGGGCGGCCTCCGAGGACAGCCCCGGACGGCAAGATCATCCTGGACCGCAAGGGCCTGCCCCGGCATAATTGCCCCGCCAAACCTTAGCTGCGTCGCCAGTCACCCTGCCGTTACAAGTTGCCCCCGGAACGCCCGACGATAGGACTGCGGGCTGGTGTCCAGCACCTTGGCAAAGTGATGCCTGAGCAGGACGGGGTGGCCAAAGCCCGACTCCCGGGCAACTTCGTCGATGTTGAGGTCAGTGGATTCCAACAGCTCCTGCGCCCGGAGAACCCGCTGCGAGTTCAGCCAGGCAGCAGGTGTCGCCCCGGTTTCGGACCGGAAGCGGCGGGCGAAAGTCCTGGCCGACATGTGCACCCGGGACGCCAGCTCGCCGACCGTGTGCTCGCGGTCCAGGTTCTGCACCATCCAGCGCAGCAGCTCCTCCATCGGCGCGGAGCCGCACGTGGGCATGGGGCGGTCGATGAACTGCGCCTGGCCGCCGTCGCGGTGCGGCGGAACCACCATGTCCCGTGCAATCGTGGCTGCCACGTTCGCACCCAGCTCCACGCGCACCAGGTGGAGACAGGCGTCGATCCCCGCTGCCGTGCCTGCACTGGAAATGATGTTCCCGTCCTGGACGTAGAGCACGTTTTCATCCACCTGCACATCCGGATACCGGTTCGCGAGCTCATGCGAGTAGTGCCAGTGCGTTGTGCAGCGCCGGCCGTTAAGCAGACCGGCGCGGGCCAGCGCGAAAGCTCCCGAGCAAATGGACATTACCCAGGCTCCTCGGGCGTCCGCGGCGCGCAGCGCCTCCATCACAGACTCCGGAACGTCGTCGTCCCGCCTGTACGGCGCCATGATCACCAGGTCCGCATCCGCTGTGGCATCGAGCCCCAAGGGGACGTTCATTGACAGGCCAGATTTGAGCCTGACGTTTCCTGGATCGGGCGTGCAGACCCGGAAGTCGAACGCCGGGACATTGCCTCCGCGTACGGATCTGTCGATGCCAAACACCTCGCACGCGGTGGCGAATTCGAAGATCGAGAAGTTGGGAACCACGATGACTGCCACTGACTTGAGCATGCATCCATTGTGGCAGAAATTATAGCTTTTTGGGCATTTCTGCCACTGTTTGTTGAACGAGCATCGGAGCAGCATTGAGGCATGGAAATCCTCGGAATCGCCCTAGTGGTCCTGCTCCTCGTCGTTCTCGCCGCCACCGTCTCAGCGCTCCTGCGTGATGGCCGCGGCCACACCCCGCCCGTCACCTCCGACCAGCCCTGGTCCGCCCTGGACCTGCCCAGCGTCAACTACACCGTGCGCATTTTCTAACCCGCAGGCATGCCTCAGGCCGCCATTATTAACCCATCAGTATTAACACGAAAGGACCCGGCTCATAAGAGCCGGGTCCTTGCCTCATGTACTGATTAGGAGTCCGGGAGCCCGAGAGCAGCGCGGGGCTGACAGTGGCCAGGGCGGGAAACAGGCGCCGCCCCAGTAGACTGGCTGCAGCCATGACATTTCATATCTCCTACCCTGCTGAGCTGCCCGTTTCCGAGCGCCGCGAGGACCTGAAGGCTGCCATTGCAGCGAACCAGGTGACCATCATCGCCGGCGAGACCGGCTCCGGCAAGACCACCCAGATCCCCAAAATGTGCCTCGAGCTGGGACTTGGCGACAACGGCCTGATCGGGCACACCCAGCCGCGCCGGCTCGCAGCCCGCACGGTCGCTGAGCGCATCGCCGAGGAACTCGGTGTGGAGATCGGCCAGGAAGTCGGTTTCCAGGTGCGGTTCACCGGCGAAGTCAGCCGCGCCACCAAGGTTAAGCTTATGACCGACGGCATCCTGCTCGCAGAGATCCAGCGGGACAAGCTGCTGCGCAAATACAACGCCATCATCATTGACGAAGCGCACGAGCGCAGCCTCAACATCGACTTCATCCTGGGCTACCTCAAGCGCATCCTGCCGCAGCGGCCGGACCTGAAAATCATCATCACCTCGGCCACGATCGATCCGGAGCGCTTCGCCAAGCACTTCGGGTCCGACGACGAGCTCTCTCCCATCATCGAGGTGTCCGGGCGCACGTTCCCTGTGGAGGTCCGGTACCGGCCGCTTTCCCAGCCAGCCGGTGGCGCGGCCGACGACGAGGCCTCCGATGACGAACTCGAGGAGGACCGCGATCCGCTGGACGCCGTCTGCGATGCCGTGGACGAGCTCGCCAGCGAGGCACCAGGCGACATCCTGGTCTTTTTTTCCGGCGAGCGCGAGATCCGCGACGCGGCCGACGCACTGAACGCCAGGATCCAGTCCAACCGGCGCCTGGCAGGCACCGAGGTGCTCCCGCTGTTCGCCCGCCTGAGCCTGCAGGAACAGCACAAGGTGTTCCACCCCGGCCGAAACCGCCGGATTGTGCTGGCCACCAACGTGGCTGAGACGTCCCTGACTGTCCCGGGCATCAAGTACGTCATCGATACCGGCACGGCCCGCATCTCCCGTTACTCGCACCGTACCAAGGTCCAGCGGCTGCCCATCGAGCGTGTGTCCCAGGCTTCGGCGAACCAGCGCTCCGGCCGGTGCGGCCGTGTGTCGGACGGCATCGCCATCCGGCTCTATTCGGAAGAGGACTTCGAGTCCCGGCCGCTGTTCACGGATCCGGAAATCCTGCGCACCAACCTCGCCGCCGTTATCCTGCAGATGACCGCCATGGGCGTTGCCCGTGGGCCCAAGGACGTGGAAAACTTCCCGTTTGTCGAGCCGCCGGACTCGAGGGCAATCAACGACGGCGTTACTCTCCTGCGCGAGCTCGGCGCCTTGAATGCCGTCCGGCCAGGTGACGCCAAGAGCGGCGGGCTGACCGCCGTCGGACACCAGCTTGCCCAGCTGCCGGTGGATCCCCGCCTCGGCCGGATGATTGTGGAGGCCGGCAAACGCGGCTGCGTCCGCGAAGTAATGATCCTGGCCGCGGCACTGACCATCCAGGACCCGCGCGAGCGTCCAACGGACAAACAGCAGCTCGCCGCCGAGAAGCATGCCCGCTTCCGCGATGAAAACTCGGACTTCACCGGCTTCCTGAACCTGTGGAACTACCTGCAGGAGAAACAGCAGGAACTCTCGTCGACCCAGTTCCGCCGCCTGTGCCGGACCGAGTTCATCAACTACCTTCGGGTCAGGGAATGGCAGGATCTCTTCGCCCAGCTCCGCCAGATGGCCCGCCCGCTCGGGATCAGCCTGGACAACAAGCGCCTGGCCGATCCTGTGGGCAACCACGAGGGCATCCACATGAGCCTGCTGTCCGGCCTGCTGAGCCACATCGGCATCCTGGACGAGCGAAAGCGCGAATACGCGGGCGCCCGCGGCAGCCGCTTCGCAATCTTCCCCGGCTCGTCGCTCTTCAAAAAGTCCCCCACGTTTGTGATGGCGGCCGAACTCGTGGAGACGAGCCGCCTCTGGGCCAGGGTCGCTGCCAAATTCGATCCCGTCTGGGCAGAACAGGTGGCACCGGACCTCGTCAAACGCAGCTACAGCGAGCCGCACTGGTCCACAAAAATGGGCGCGGTCATGGCGTACGAGAAGGTCACCCTGTATGGCGTGCCCATCATCCCCCAGCGCCGGGTCAACTACAGCCGAGTGGATCCTGTGCTGGCCCGCGAGTTGTTCATCCGGCACGCCCTGGTGGAAGGCGACTGGAAAACACACCACAAGTTCTTCCACCGCAACCGCGCCCTTCTCCTTGAGGTCGAGGAGCTCGAAGCCAGGATGCGCCGCCGCGACCTGCTGGTGGACGACGAAGCGCTGTTTGAGTTCTACGACGCCAGGATCGGCCCCGAGGTTGTGTCCGAACGGCACTTCGACAAGTGGTGGAAGGAGGCCCGGCAACTGAATCCGGACCTCCTGGACTACGACAAATCACTGCTGCTCAACAACGACGCCGATGACCTGGACGAGGCCGCTTATCCGAAAACCCTGCTACACAAGGGCTTCGAGCTGCCGCTCAGCTACGAGTTCCACCCCGTGGCGCCCGGGTCACCCCCCAACCCGTCCGACGGCGTCACGGCTGAAGTCCCGGTGCTCTTCCTGAACCAGCTCGATGATGCCGCCTTCCGCTGGCTGATCCCTGGCCAGCGCGCGGAACTTGTGGCTGCGCTGATCAAGTCACTCCCCAAGCAGGTCCGCAAGAACTTTGTCCCAGCTCCGGATGTGGCCCGGCAAGCCGTTGCTGCCCTGGAATCGGACTTCGATCCGGCCCACGATGAGCTGGAAGCTTCACTGGAACTGGCCCTGCGCCGGATCCGCGGCCACGTCATCCCGCCCGGTTCCTGGAACTGGGACGCTGTGCCGTCCCATCTGCGGGTGAGCTTCAGGGTTGTCGATACCCAGGGCAAGGTGCTGGATGAGGGCAAGGACCTCGCAACCCTGCAGGAGCGGCTGGCCCCGGCAACACGCCGCGCCATCGCGGAATCCCTGGGGGCGACGCCCGGAACCACCGCGCCGCAGTCCATTGGAAATTCAAAGTCACCCGGAATGGCCGGCGGGACAGTACCCGCGTCATCGGCAGGCGGAAATTCGGCCGGCAGCGGCACAGGCTTCAAGGAACAGGCCGGCCTGACGGAGTGGACCTTCGGCACGGTGCAGCGGCAGGTCAGCAACACCGTCAAGGGCCACACTGTCACCGGCTATCCAGCATTGGTGGATGAAGGAACGTCCGTGGCGCTGCGCGTCTTCCAGACCTCGTCGGAGCAGCTCGAGGCCATGCGCGGCGGCGTAATCCGGCTTCTGGCCTTCAGGGTTCCGGCCCCGGACCGCTACGTGCTGGAGCACCTCAACAACACGGAAAAGCTGACGTTCAGCCAGAATCCGCACGGTTCAGTGTCAG
The DNA here is from genome assembly GCF_055412845.1 of Pseudarthrobacter adonitolis. Lineage (NCBI taxonomy): Bacteria > Bacillati > Actinomycetota > Actinomycetes > Micrococcales > Micrococcaceae > Pseudarthrobacter > Pseudarthrobacter adonitolis. The sequence goes on from NZ_JBVAYW010000003.1 coordinate 240,234, forward strand.
CCCTCATTGCCGATTGCGCCCTGGCTGCCGTGGACAAACTGACCCCGGCGGAACTCCCGTGGGACCGAAGGTCCTTCGACGCCCTCTACGAGCAGGTCCGCGCGGAACTCATCGATACCGTCTTCAGTGTGACGGCCGTAGTGGAGCGTGTCCTGGCCAGCACCCGGCGCATTGAGAAACAGCTGAAGGGCACCACCAGCCTGGCGCTGATCAGCGCCCTGAACGATGTCAGGAGCCAGCTCGAGCAGCTCGTGTTCCCGGGATTTGTGGCCCGCACCGGCTACAAGCAACTGAGCCAGCTTCCCCGCTACCTTGCCGCCATCGAGAAACGCCTCGAAAAGCTCCCCGGCAACGTCCAGCGGGACGGCCTGAGCATGGCCGCGGTCCAGCGGCTGGAAGACGATTACGACGACGCCGTGTCGGCCCTGCTGCCCGGGCGCCGGGTGGGTGCCGAGCTGACCCAGGTCCGCTGGATGATCGAGGAGCTGCGGGTGAGCCTCTTCGCCGTCGAACTCGGAACGGCCTATTCCGTCTCCGAAAAGCGGATCAGGGCTGTCCTGAATAGGGCGCTCGCGCCGGCCTAGGCCTGCCAGCCCACGGCCGGCGGCGGCAAAGCCCCGCAAGGAAGCGGCGGCGCGAGCGTCAGGCTCAGCCTGCGGGAACGAACTCTGCGTAGCCGGCGGCCCGGAGCCCGGCGCGCAGCTTTTCGGCGTTCGCGTCCAGCACTGCGGGATCCGGGTTCTGGTCGGCCGAGGCGAAATCGAAATCAGCCATGGTCCTGGACGGCCACACGTGGACGTGCAGGTGGTTGATCTCGTACCCGGCCACAATCAGCCCCGCCCGCTCGGCGGGGAAGACGTCCAGCTGCACGGCACCGATACGCCGGGCCACTTCCATCACCTTCGCGAGGGTTTCCGGGGACGCATCGGTCCAGCGGTCCACCTCCCCGGTGGGGACCACCAGGGTGTGCCCGTCTGCCAGGGGACCCGTGGTCAGGAAGGCCGCAACGTCAGCCTCCCGCCAAACAAAGCGTGCGGGGATCTCGCCATTGATGATTTTGGTGAACAGGGTGCTCATGCGTCTGCCTTCTCGGCCGGAGCCTGCAGGGTGCTGGCGTCCAGCACAAACCGGTATTTGACGTCGCCTGCCACCATGCGGTCGTAGGCCTCATTCAGCTGGTCTGCGCGCACCAGTTCGATATCCGCCACCACTCCATGCTCGGCGCAGAAGTCGAGCATCTCCTGCGTTTCGGCAATGCCGCCGATCAGCGAGCCTGCGTACGCGATCCGCCGCCGGATTAGGGTCCCCGGATTCACCGGCGGCATGGCGTCGGAGGGCAGGCCCAGCTGGAACAGGGCACCATCCACGCGCAGCGTGCGGAAGAACGGATTCAGGTCGTGCGGAGCGGCCACGGTGTCGATGATGAGGTCAATGGTGCGGTCCGCGGCGGCCATGGCGTCCTTGTCCCGGGACCGGATCACTTCGTCGGCCCCGAGTTCCAGCGCGGCCGGCACCTTGCCTTCGGAAGTGGTGAAGACTTTCACCACCGCCCCCATAGCCTTGGCGAGCTTCACGGCCATGTGTCCGAGCCCGCCGAGCCCCACCACGCCCACCACGTCGCCTTCCTCCACGTCGAAGTGCCGCAAGGGAGAGAACGTGGTGACACCCGCGCACAGCAAGGGGGCGACGGCGGCCGGGTCCAGGTTGCCGGGCACACGGACCACGTAGCGCCGGTCCACCACCACGGCGGACGAGTAGCCGCCCTGGGTGATGGCATCGTCGTTACGCGAATCCTTGGCGCCGTAGGTCCCGGTCAGCCCGTTTTCGCAGTACTGTTCCAGGCCGTCCAGGCAGCTTTCGCATTCGCGGCAGGAATCAACTATGCACCCGACGCCCACGCGGTCCCCCGGGGTGAAGTCAGTCACGGCCGAGCCGACGCGACTGACGGTTCCGACGATTTCGTGGCCGGGGACCAACGGATATTTCTGGCTGCCCCATTCGCCACGCGTGGCGTGCACGTCCGAGTGGCACAGGCCGCAGAATTCGATAGCAATCTCGACGTCGTCCGCCTTCGGGGCACGCCGGGCAAGCGTCAGGGGTGCCAGGCCGCTGTCAGGGGAAACCGCGCCATAGGCGGCTGCCAGCAGGCCGGTGCCCGGATCGGTGTCCAAGTCCGTAGCAGGATGAGCAGCAGGATGAGCAGCAGGATCGGCAACAGCATCATTCGGCAATACGGGGCGGGCAAGGGGCGGCGGTACGGGGCGTCCTGGGGTCATCCTTCGACGCTACCCCCGCTGGCCGCCGGATCGCCACTCGGCCGGCTGCCCGTCGCCACCGGCAGCGCGGGATTGTTCGACCATTCCGAGAAGGATCCCGGATAGAGGGCGGCCCGGAACCCCGCGATTTCGAGGGCGGCCACCTCATGGGCGGCGGTCACGCCCGAGCCGCAGTACACGGCCACCGGGACGTCGTCGCGGACGCCCAGGTCCTCGAACCGGCGCCTCAGCTCGTCCGCCGGCAGGAAATGCCCGGCCCGATCGATGTTCTCCGTTGTGGGTGCGCTCCGGGCGCCCGGAATGTGGCCGGCGCGGGGGTCAACGGGTTCAAATTCGCCCCGGTATCTTTCGCCGGCCCGGGCATCCAGGAGGACGCCCGCTGCCGGCCAGTCTGCCGCTCCGGCCGCGTCGGTGCTGGGCATCCCGCCTCCAGCAGGGGAAACGTCAAAGGAAACATGCCCGACGGCGGCCTCCACCGGTCCGGTGTCCAGCGGCAGTCCGGCGTCCCGCCAGGCGGCCAGACCGCCGTCGAGCAGGTACACGTCCTGGAACCCGGTGTTGCGGAGCATCCACCAGAGCCGGGCGGCAGCCATGTTGCCGCTGTTGTCATAGGCCACCACCACGTCGCCGTTGTTGAGCCCCCATCGCCTGGCAGTTTCCTGGAATTCCGCGCCGGTGGGCAGCGGGTGCCTGCCGCGGGCCGGGGTGGCCGGCGTCGCCAACTCGGTGGCAAGGTCCACAAAAACTGCCCCTTGGAGGTGGCCCTCAAGGTAGTGTTCCCGGCCGTGCGGGTCCCCCAGCGCCCAGCGGACGTCCAACACCACGGTTCGCTGGCCGGCGTCGAATCTCGCCGCCAAAGCCGGGACAGCCATCAGTGGACCCATCGTTCTCCTTGGCAATTGTGCTTTTGAGGTGTGCAGTCGCTGATCCAACTCTAGCTGCGGCAGAGCGCATGGCTGGGAGGGCAGCCGGTAGGCTGGGCCCGTGAAGAATGCGAGCGCGGACCGGGCCTGGGCTGACGAGGCCATCAGAAAAGTCAACGCAGAAAACAATCGGTCCGCCGATACCCATCTCTACTCGGTACCTCTCCCCCAGCACTGGGGCGTCCAGCTTTACCTCAAGGACGAATCCACGCACCGTTCGGGGAGCCTCAAGCACCGGCTGGCCCGCTCGCTTTTCCTCTTTGGCCTGGTCAACGGCTGGATCCGCGAAAGTACCACCATCGTGGAGGCTTCCAGCGGCAGCACCGCGGTCTCGGAGGCATATTTCGCGCAGCTCCTGGGGCTGCCGTTCGTAGCGGTCATGACCCGCACGACGAGCCCGGAGAAGATCGCGCTGATCGAACAGTTCGGCGGCTCGTGCCTGTTGGTTGACCATGCCTCAGAGGTTTACGCCGCGGCGGCGGAAGTCGCTGTCACGTCCAACGGGCACTACATGGACCAGTTCACCTACGCGGAGCGTGCCACGGACTGGCGCGGCAACAACAACATCGCGGAGTCCATCTTCGAGCAGCTGGCGCTGGAGGAACACCCCGTTCCCCGCTGGATCGTGGTGGGAGCGGGGACCGGTGGCACCAGCGCGACCATTGGCCGCTACCTGCGCTACCGCGGCCACGAAACGCGCCTTGCGGTGGTAGACCCGGAGAATTCCGCGTTCTACCCCGGCTGGGTGAACGGTGCGGGTGGGACCAGCACCGGCCTGCCGTCACGGATCGAAGGCATCGGCCGCCCGCGGATGGAACCGAGCTTTGTGCCCGCCGTCATCGACCACATGATCCAGGTTCCCGATGCCGCCTCCGTCGCAGCCATGCGGCACCTGCACACCGTCGCCGACCTGCACGCCGGACCGTCCACCGGCACGAACCTGTGGGGTGTCTGGCAACTCGTGGCGGAAATGGTCGCGGCGGGCCAGCGCGGCAGCATTGTGTCGTTGATGTGCGACAGCGGGGACCGCTATGCGGGCAACTACTACAATCCGGCGTGGCTGTCAGGCCAAGGCCTGGACCCCGAGCCGCATGAGGAAGTCATCCGCCGGTTTTTCGAGACCGGCGTCTGGAACGCGTAGCTGATCAGACCTCCACCGATTCCCGCGGGGCAAGGCGGGTGTACTCGGTGCCGTATTTCCGGCCCAGCCGAGCCACATGGGATTCTGCGACCTTCAGGCCCGTTTCGTTCAGCAGCCCGTCATGGATCTGGAACGCACGCGGGGCCCGGACGGCGATGACAAAATCCACCACCTCACTGACCTTGCTCCACGGCGCGTGGATCGGAACCAGCAGCGTCTGCACGCTGAGGCCGTCCGGGACGATGAACGAGTCCCCCGGGTGGTACACGTTGCCGTCCACCAGGTAGCCGATGTTGGCGACGATGGGAACCTGCGGGTGGATCAGTGCATGCTGTCCGCCGAAGCTGCGGACGTTGAAGCCGGCCGCGTCAAAAGTTGAGCCGGGTTCAACCGTGTGGATCCGGCCAGCCGCCTGCGGTGCCTCCTCCCGCAGGTGGGCGGCCACGCCGGCCGGCGCGAACACCGCCAGGCCGTCCGAACCGCGCAGCGCGTTGACCATGGCCGGCACATCCACATGGTCGCCGTGCTCGTGGGTGATGAGCACGACCTGCGCCCCGTCAAGCGCTTCCTCCGTTTCGGAGAATGTTCCCGGATCCAGCACCAGCACCCGGCCGTCCTGCTCAAGCCGGACGCACGCATGGGTGTATTTTGTCAGCTTCATAGCGCCAGCCTAGGGTCCGGCCCCAAGCCTGTCCAAGGCACGCCTGGCGGCGCGCTCCCGGCTGGTAATCTGGATGATTGCCACCGTCCCTCAGGGAAGCGAGTACCTTCATGCCGTTCGGCACCAAAGCTGACGCGACGCCGTCGAACGCTGCATCCGGCGCAGGCACCGGAAGTGTGCCCGGCAAGGAGCAGCGCGTCACCAAACAGCGCGTGGCCGTCAGCGCTGCACTGGACGAGCTGGATGACTTCGTCAGCACGCAGGAGCTCTACCGCATCCTGCAGAACAAGGGCGTCTCAGTATCCTTGGCGACGGCGTACCGGATCCTGCAGTCCCTCGCCGACGACGGCCTCGTGGACGTGTTGCGCAACGGCGAGGGCGAAGCCGTATACCGGCGCTGCGCCGTTACCGGGCACCACCACCATCTGCTGTGCCGCAACTGCGGGAAGGCCGTGGAAGTCGAGGCCCCGGCGGTGGAAACCTGGGCCGCCCGGATCGCCACCGAACATGGCTACACCGAGGTGGCCCACACCGTGGAGATCTTCGGCCTGTGCCCGGACTGCACAGCCCTCAGGGCCGCCGGCAAGCTCTGACGGCCTGCGCCGCCGCAACCTAGTGCATCCCGTTGACCGTGTCAGCGGGCGTGCAGCAGCCGGCCGTTGATGCCCTTCTTGGCCCGGACACCGCCGACGATGCGGCACACCACGTAGATCAGGAATGACAGCGTGGTGACATAGGGGCTGATGGGGATCCGCCCGCCCAGGGCCAGCAGGATTCCGCCCACCGTGGCCGTGACGGCGAAAACAACGCTGAGCGCCACCACCGCCACGGGAGCGGACGTCACGCGGAGTGCGGCCGCTGCCGGGGTTATCAGCAATGCGAGCACCAGGAGCGCCCCCACCACCTGGATCGACAGCGCTACGCTGACTCCCAGCAGGACCATAAAGATCAGCGCGAGCGTCCGGACGGGCACCCCGCGGGCTTCGGCCAGTTCGGGATCAACGCTGGCAAAGTTCAGCGGGCGCCAGATGGCCGCCAGGGCCGCAATCACCAGCACGGCGGCTCCGGCGAGGACCTGAAGCTGGACGGTGTCCACGGAGACGATCTGCCCGGTGAGCAGACCGAATTTGTTGGCGGCACGGCCCTCGTACAGCGACAGGAACAGGATGCCGAGCCCCAGTCCGAACGGCATGATCACCCCGATGATGGAGTTTTTGTCCCGGGCCCGGACCCCCATCAGACCCAGGAGCAGCGCCGCCGCCACCGAGCCGATCAGCGAGCCGAACACAATGTCCGCGCCGATCAGGAGCGCAAACGCCGCCCCGGCGAAAGAGAGTTCGGAGATGCCGTGGACGGCGAAAGCCAGGTCCCGTTTCATCACGAATGTGCCCACCAGCCCGCCGAGCAGGCCCAACACGGCCCCGGCCCAGATCGAGTTCTGGACCAGCACCAGCAACTCGCCGTAGTTCTCGAAGCTGAAGATCGCTCCGATGATGCTGTCCGCATCCATCAGACCACCTCCCCCGCGGTTGCGTGGACATCGGCATGGTGGTGCGTGGTTGCGTCGGGCAGGCCGACGACGACAATGCGCCCGTTCGCGTGGATAACTTCCACGTGGCTGCCATAAAGCTCGGACAGGACCTCAGTGGTCATGACCTCTTCCGGGGTCCCTACCCGGAACCGCCCGCCGGCCAGATACAGCACCCGGTCAACGTAATCGATAACGGGGTTGATTTCGTGGGTGACAAAAACCACCGCGCTGTTCTGTGCGTGGCACTGCTTGTTGATCAGCGCGCTGACGGCCTGCTGGTGATGCAGGTCCAAGGACAGCAGCGGTTCGTCGCAGAGGAGGACCTTGGGGTCCGTGGCCAGCGCCTGGGCCACCCGGAGGCGCTGCTGCTCGCCGCCGGAGAGCTGGCCCACCGGGACTTTGGCGTAGTCAGTGGCGCCCACCAGGTCCAGAAGCTCATCGATCCTGCGGTTTGCCCGGGACATGCCCAGCCGGAGCCCCCAGCGGTGGCCGTCCACGCCGAGCCCCACCAGGTCCCGGGCACGCATGGGGGTGTCCGGAGCGAAGGATTTCTGCTGCGGAATGTAGCCGATCAGATTGCTGCCCCGCTCCACGGGACGGTCGCCCAAAGTGGCCCGGCCGGACTGCAGGTCCTGAAGGCCTAGGAGAACCTTGAGGAAACTGGTCTTTCCGCTGCCATTGGGACCCAGGACGGCGAAGAATTCACCGGGCCTGATATCCAGGTCTAGATCCTCCCAGAGCAAGCGTTTGCCGAACTGCAGGGACGCACCGCGGAGGCTGACCACCGGTTTCAACTATTTTTCTCCAAAACTTTGCTGACGTTGTCAACATTGTCCGTCATCCACTGCAGGTACGTCTTGCCTTCGGGCAGGGTTTCGCTGAAGTCAATGACGGGAACGCCGGCTGATTCGGCGGCCTTTTTCAGCGCCTGCGTCTGGGGTCCCTCTGTCTGCGCGTTGTAGGCGAGGAATCTGATGTCCTCGGATCCGGCCAGGTCCGTAGCGGCCTTCAGCACGGCTGGCGGCACGTCCGAGCCTTCCTCGATCGCGGCTGTGTAGTCGGCCGGAGTCCTGTTCTCCAGCCCTGCCGCCTCGAGCAGGTACAGCGGGACGGGTTCGGTCACAGCCACGGCTGCGCCTGCTCCGTTGGCCTTTAGTGCGACGAGTTTGCCGGCCAAGCCGTCCACCCCGGCTTTGAACGTTGCGGCATTGGAGGCGAACAGGGCCGCCGAGTCCGGCTCGAGTTCGCCCAGTTTGGCCGCCAGCGAATCGGCGAGCTTGCCCATGGCATCCAGGCTGTACCAGGCGTGTTCGTTAAACTCACCGTGCTCGTGCGCGTGACCGTCAGCTGACTCGCTCGCCGACGACGACGACGACGAATCAGTGTGGGCTTCCTCCGGAGCCAGGCCAGCCACCTCGACGGCAGTGACGATATTGCTGTGCGGGATGTTGCTGTCATCGGCCATCTTGTGGAGGAAGGCGTCGTAGCCGCCGCCGTTCTCGATCACCAGTTCCGCTTTGGACACCAGCAACCGGTCCTGCGAGGTGGCTTCGTATGAATGCGGGTCCTGGCTGGTCTTGGTGATGATGGAGGTGACGTTGACTTTGTCCCCGCCGATGATCGCGGCGATGTCCCCATACACGTTGGTGGACGCCACTACGTCGACGACGCCGGCGGATGAGTCCGTGCCGGACGTCGCCGACGGCGCACTGCCTCCGGAACCGCAGGCAGTGAGCAGCAGGCTCACCCCCGCGAGGGCTGCGAGGGACGTTCGGATGGCGGCGGGGTGGCGCACGGAAACCTCAGTTCAGTACAGGTATGGACTTTTGCGTCTCCAAAAAGCTTACCCCTAAATGTGAATGATTCCTATTTAGGATAGTCCTGCCTAGTCTCCGTTCGGCTGGCCCAGCCTCCTGATGCCGGTGGCCTGGGTGGCGTCCCGGATCTCTCCCACCAACTGCTCGATCACGTCTTCCAGGAACAGGACGCCGTGGGTCTGCCCGTCCGCGCCGATCACGCGGGCCAGGTGTGAGCCTGTGCGCTGCATGACGGACATGGCCGTTTCAACTTCGTCGTCCAGCGCGAGGTTGGCGAGCGAGCGGATCCTGCTCTCGGCGATGGGGTGCTGGTAGTCCGACTCGGGAATGGACAGCACATCCTTTACGTGGAGGTATCCGGACAGCATGCCGTCATCGTCCAGCATCGGGAACCTCGAGAACCCGGTCCTGCTGACCGCCTTTTCAAACTCCACGGGTGTGGTGGCCGCCTTCAGCATGACCAGATCGTCCAGCGGAACCATGATGTTCGAAGCCGTATACTCGGAGAATTCCAGGGCGCCAGTGATCAGGCCTGCGTCATCATCCACCAGCCCGTGGCGGGTGGATTCCTGCACGATCGACTGGACTTCTTCGAGCGTGAAGGAGGAGTTCACCTCGTCCTTGGGCTCAATCCGCAGGAGTTTGAGGATGTGGTTGGCGGACCAGTTAAGCGCGACGATGGCCGGGTTGACCAGCTTCGCAACAAACATCAGCGGCGGCGCCAGCAGCAAGGCAGCCTTGTCCGCCACCGATACCGAGATGTTCTTCGGCACCATCTCGCCGAACGTCACGTGGAGGAAGGTCACCACCATCAGGGCAAAGGCGAAGGCTGCGACGTCGGCAACCTCCACCGGCAGCCCAACAGCTTCCAGGGGAGCCGCCATCAGGTGGTGGATGGCCGGTTCGGCTACCTGCAGGATCAGCAGCGAGCACACGGTGATGCCCAACTGCGCACAGGCCAGCATCAATGACACGTTCTCCATGGCGCGCAATGTGGTCTGCGCCCGTTTGGAACCGGCCTCGGCGAGGGGTTCGATCTGGCTGCGCCTGGCAGACATCACGGCGAACTCGGCGCCGACAAAAAACGCGTTACCCATCAGGAGGACAACCAGCCAGGCAATTCCAGCCCAGTCACTCATCGTTCGCTCCCGTTTTCCGGAGCGGGCGCTGCTTCAGGCGCCGCCGGATGGAAGGAGATCCGCTCGATCCTTCGGCCGTCCATCCTGGTCACGCTCAGGGTGCCGCCGCCTACCTCAACGGCGTCCCCCACTGTGGCGATCCGGCCCAGTTCGCTCATGACGTACCCGCCCACGGTTTCGTAGGCGGCTTCGTCCGGAACAGTCAGCCCCGGGATCTGTTCGGAAAGCTCGTCGGGGCGCAGCAGCCCGGGGAAGTACCAGTCCCCGGAGGCGCTCTGGAGCAGTCCCGGGCGTACCTTGTCGTGCTCGTCGGACACTTCGCCGACGATTTCCTCCACCAGGTCCTCAAGGGTGGCGATGCCGGCGGTTCCGCCGTATTCATCCAGGACTATCGCAAGTTGGAGGTTTCCCTCGCGCAGCTCGGCCAGGAGGGCATCCAGGTGGATGGTCTCCGGCACGCGGAGGACATCGGTCATGATGGCTCCGGCCTCCAGGTTGGCCCGCCGGTCCCACGGCACGGCAATGGCCTTCTTGACGTGGACCAGCCCCTTGATGTCGTCGGAGGACTCCCCGATGACGGGGAAGCGGGAGTACCCGGTGCGCCGGGCTGCGTCCAGGATGTCCGAGACAGGCTGGTCGGCGTCGATGGTTTCCATCCGGATCCGGGGCGTCATAACGTCGGCGGCCGTCCGGGCCGAGAAGTTCAGTGTGCGCGCCACAAAGTTGGCCGTCCCGGCGTCGAGCGTTCCCATGGCGGCGGAGCGCCGCACCAGGGAGGCAAGCTCGGCCGGCGTCCGGGCACCGGAAATCTCTTCCTTGGCCTCCAGGCCAAAGACGTTCAGTACCTTGTTGGAAAAGCCGTTGAGCACCACGATGGCGGGCTTGAAGATGGCAGTAAAGACCAACTGCGGCCGCGCCAGCGCCTTGCCCACCTGGAATGACAGCGCAATGGCCATGTTCTTGGGCACCAGTTCGCCAAGCAGCATGGACAGCAGCGTAGCCAGCACCATGGCTATGACCAGGGAAACGGACGCCGCCGCCACTTCGGGAATTCCGACCGCGGCCAACGGGCCCTCGAGGAGGCGCCCTACCGACGGTTCCATCACGTAACCGGTCAGAAGGGTGGTGAGGGTGATGCCGAGCTGACAGCTGGAGAGCTGGGTTGAGAGGGATTTCAGGCACTTGAGCAGCGGGACGGCACCGGTGTCACCGCTATCGATGGCACGTTGGACCGTGGCCTGGTCAAGGGCAATCAGGGAAAATTCGACGGCGACGAAAAAGCCGGTGCCGGCGATCAGCAGGAGGCCCGCCGCGAGGAGCAACCACTCCATTCAGCATCCCGCCCGAATGGACAGAGTCCTGAAATACGCAGTCCGGGACTGGGACCGGGAATGAGGGTATATCCGGGGGCAACTGCCCGGCGGAGGATGATCGGCGGAAGCCGATGCTGGTTCCATAGGGGCTCCGTCGGGGTGGACTGACGGAGAGTGATGGGCACGTGTTCGGGGTTTGCCGGCTCTGCGGGTGGACTGCGCGGTGCTGTACTTGATGCTCCGCTGACAGCCCCCAGGCCGGCACCTAGATTTACTGTCCATAAGAATTTCAGTCTACAGGAGCGGATTGCGCCTTCCGGATGGCCGCCCGGAGGTCCTGGCACACCCGTGCACGGAGCTTTCGGACGCCACAATCCGAGATCTCCGCGTCATTGCCATGATTTGGGTCACCGTTATTGGCGGTTAACACAGAATGCTCATTAGACTGGCATCGGTCCGGGTTCAGGACGCAGAGACTGGTTCGAATGTTGTGCTGCGGCACCGTGGCGGCCAGAGAGAAATCAAACTCATGGAAGAGGCGTATTTCAAGTGCCAGAGCAGCCTAGCCACCGTCTACCAGAGGAATTTGGCGGAAATGAGTGGCTCGTTGACGAACTGTACGAGCAGTATCAGAAAGACAAGAACACGGTGGATACCAAATGGTGGCCCCTGTTCGAGTCCTTCGATGCAGGCAGCGGTTCTTCTTCCAACGGAAGCACGGCGGTAGCCGTGGCCCACCCAGCAACCCGCGAAATGCCAGCTGTACCGCCGGCACCTCCGGCTTCTGCAACTGCTGCACCGGCAACGTCGCCGGCCACACCGCCCGCAGCGCCGGCCGCCGCCCCCGCAGCGGCAAAGAAAGCTCCCGCTACGGTCGCCCGCGATGGCGCAAAGAAGACCGAGCCCGGAAGCGCGGCCCAGCCGATTCCCGCCCAGCTTCCCAAAAACGTCAAGGCACCCACGGCTCCGGAAGAGGACGTGGTCTCCGTTCTTCGCGGCCCGGCCAAGGCCATCGCCACCAACATGGTCACCAGCCTTGAGATCCCCACGGCCACCAGCGTCCGGGCTATTCCAGCCAAACTGCTGATCGACAACCGCGTGGTCATCAACTCCAACCTGGCCCGTGCTCGCGGCGGCAAGATTTCCTTCACGCACCTCATCGGCTACGCCGTGATCCGCGCACTCGCCCAGTTCCCGTCGATGAACGTTTACTACGACGAAATCGACGGCAAGCCCAGTGCGGTCCAGCCGGCCCACGTCAACTTCGGCATCGCCATTGACATGCCCAAGCCGGACGGCACCCGCCTGCTTATGGTGCCCAACATCAAGAAAGCGGAGACCCTTAACTTCTCCGAGTTCTGGCACACCTATGAAGACCTGATCAAGCGTGCCCGCAGCGGCAAGCTGACCGCTGATGACCACTCCGGCACCACGGTGTCCCTGACCAACCCCGGCGGCATCGGCACCGTTCACTCCGTGCCGCGTCTGTCCAAGGGGCAGGCTGCCATCATCGGCGTCGGCGCGCTGGACTACCCGGCCGAGTTCCAGGGTGCCAGCGAAAAGATCATCGCGCAGAACGCCATCAGCAAGGTCCTCACGCTGACGTCCACCTATGACCACCGCGTCATCCAGGGAGCCGGCAGCGGCGAGTTCCTGAAGCTTGTGCACCAGCTGCTGCTCGGTGCCCAGAACTTCTACGACGAAATCTTCGAGTCGCTGCGCATTCCGTACGAGCCCGTGCGCTGGAGCCCGGACCTGCAGGTGGACCCTGCCGACCAGATCAACAAGGTTGCCCGGATCCAGCAGCTGATCCACTCCTACCGTGTCCGCGGCCACCTGATGGCAGACACCGATCCCCTGGAGTACGTCCAGCGGAAGCACCCGGACCTTGACGTCCTCACCTATGGGCTCACCCTGTGGGACCTGGACCGCGAGTGGCCCACCGGCGGTTTCGGCGGCGCGCCCATGCTCAAGTTCCGCGACATCCTCGGTGTCCTCCGTGACGCCTACTGCCGCACCACAGGCATCGAGTACATGCACATCCAGGAGCCCGAGGAACGCAAGTGGTTCCAGGACCAGCTGGAGCACCCCTACTCGAAGCCGAGCCGCGAAGAGCAGCTGCGCATCGTGTCCCGGCTCAACGCGGCCGAAGCGTTTGAAACCTTCCTGCAGACCAAGTTCGTCGGCCAGAAGCGTTTCTCCCTGGAAGGCGGCGAATCCCTGATTCCGCTGCTCGACGCCATCATTTCCGATGCCGCTGACGACGGACTGGACGAGGTTGCGATCGGCATGGCCCACCGTGGCCGCCTGAACGTCCTCACCAACATCGCCGGCAAGACCTACGCCCAGGTGTTCCGCGAATTCGAAGGCACCCAGGATCCCCGCTCCGTGCAGGGCTCCGGCGACGTGAAGTACCACCTCGGTACCGAAGGCACGTTCACCTCGGAAAACGGCAACGAGACCAAGGTCTACCTCGCCGCGAACCCGTCTCACCTCGAGGCTGTCGACTCGGTGCTCGAAGGCATCGTCCGCGCCAAGCAGGACCGACTGGACCAGGGCGAGGCCTTCCCGGTCCTGCCTCTCATGGTCCACGGCGATGCTGCGTTCGCAGGCCAGGGTGTGGTTGCCGAGACGCTGAACCTGTCCCAACTCCGCGGCTACCGGACCGGCGGCACCATCCACGTGGTGGTCAACAACCAGGTGGGATTCACCACTGCGCCGTCGTCGTCGCGCTCGTCCACGTACTCCACGGACGTCGCCAAGATGATCCAGGCGCCGGTGTTCCACGTGAACGGTGACGATCCCGAGGCAGTGGTGCGCATCGCCCAGCTCGCCTACGAGTTCCGTCAGCGGTTCCACAAGGACGTTGTGATCGACATGGTGTGCTACCGCCGCCGTGGCCACAACGAGGGTGACGACCCCTCGATGACCCAGCCCATGATGTACAACCTGATCGAAGCCAAGCGCTCCGTCCGCAAGCTGTATACCGAGGCGCTGATCGGCCGTGGCGACATCACCGAGGAAGAAGCCGAGCAGCTGCTCCGCGACTACCAGGAACGGCTGGAACGGGTCTTCGCCGAGACTCACGCGGCCCAGACCTCGCCCATCCCGATCATCACCGCGGACTCCGCCGCCGTCTCCGACATTGAGCGTCCCATCGCCCAACAGGCTGACTCCGGCACCAACGCCCCGGCGTCCACTGCCATTTCGCCGGAGACCCTGGCGCACATCGGCAAGGCCCACGTCCAGATCCCCGAGGGCTTCACCGTCCATGCCAAGCTTAAGCAGCTCCTCGAAAAGCGCGAGCAGATGTCCCGCGAAGGCGGCATCGACTGGGGCTTTGGCGAGATCGCAGCCTTTGGCTCGCTGATCATGGAAGGCGTTCCCGTCCGGCTCGCCGGCCAGGATTCGCGCCGCGGCACGTTTGTACAGCGCCACGCAGTGTTCCACGACCGCGCCAACGGCAACGAGTGGCTGCCTCTGGGCCACCTCTCGGACAACCAGGCCAAGCTGTGGATCTATGACTCGCTGCTGTCCGAATACGCAGCCATGGGCTTCGAGTACGGCTACTCTGTGGAACGCCCGGACGCCCTAGTGCTGTGGGAAGCGCAGTTCGGTGACTTCGTCAACGGCGCGCAGACCATCATCGATGAGTTCATCTCCTCGGCCGAACAGAAGTGGGGCCAGCGCTCCTCCCTGGTCCTGATGCTGCCACACGGCTACGAAGGCCAGGGCCCGGACCACTCCTCGGCCCGGATCGAACGCTTCCTGCTGATGTGCGCCGAAGAGAACATGATCGTCGCCAACCCCACCACGGCGGCATCCCACTTCCACCTGCTGCGCCGCCAGGCCTACAGCCGGCCGCGCAAGCCGCTGATCATCTTCACGCCGAAGCAGCTGCTGCGCCTCAAGGCAGCCGCATCGTCCGTCGAGGACTTCACCACCGGCGCCTTCCGCCCCGTCATCGGCGACCACGAGCAGCTGGCGGGAGACGCCGTCGAACGCGTACTGCTGGTCTCCGGCCGCCTGTACTACGATCTCCTGTCCACCCGGCAGAAGACCGACGACAAGACCACCGCGATCGTCCGCGTGGAGCAGCTCTACCCGCTGCCGCACGAAGAAATCGCAGCGGAATTGGCCAAGTACCCGAACGCCGAGGTTGTCTGGGCACAGGACGAGCCCGCCAACCAGGGACCGTGGCCGTTTATGGGCCTGAACCTCCCGGAGGCGCTGGACCGGCGCGTCCGCCTGGTGTCGCGTCCCGCATCTGCCTCCACGGCGGCCGGCTCCATGAAGCGGCACGCAGCTGAGCAGGATTCACTCCTGAAGCAGGCATTTGCACGGAAGTAGTCCCAGTGGCTGCCCGGCCGGACGTCGAAATCCAGACTCCGGCCGGGCAGTTCTGTTTAATGAAGATGGATCATAGCCACGCCGATTGGCCTGAATCGGCACGGACGTAAAGAGGGACTTGTGGAAGACAGGAAGCTGCGGATCGCAGCTGTTGGAGATGAACTGCTGGCCGGGCTGGGAGATCCCAGGGCCCTCGGCTGGCTGGGCCGCGTGTTGGCCCGTACTCCGCAGGACGGCATGGTCATGGAAGCGTATGCCCTCCCCTGTCCCCAGGAAGGAACGGAAGGGCTGGCTGCCCGCTGGCAGGAGGAGGCCGGGCGGCGGTTCGGCGACCGGCACGAGAACCGCCTGGTGATCGGCCTCTCTGGCCGGGACATCGAGTTCGGCCTTTCCACCGCCCGGAGCCGCCTGAACCTGGCCAACATCCTGGATACCGCCACGCAGAACCGGATCGAGGTGTTTGTGGTGGGCCCGCCGCCCACGCTGGACCCGGTGCAGAACCGCCGGCTCGCGGATCTCAACATCGCTTTCGCTGACGTCACCACCAGGCGCAAGCACCTCTACGTGGACACGTTCTCCCCGCTACTGAACCACGAACAGTGGCGCCAGGACCTTGCGGCCAACACCGGCACGCCCGGGCAGGCGGGCTATGGCCTGATGGCCTGGCTGGTCCTCCACCGTGGCTGGTTCCAGTGGCTGGGCATGGACGCCCCCGAATAGGCTTCCCCAACCCTCCAGTCGCGATATATCTTGACGGGTTCAGCGGTCCGATATACCTTGGGGTATCAGTCACGATATATCGCGGTTTTGGAGGATTCATGACAGAGGACAGCTGGACCGTCACAGGTCCGCAAACCATCGATGTTGACCACGTCAGGTCGCTGAAGCTGGGCATGGTCCGCGGCAGGTTCGACGTCGTGACCCACTCCGACGCCGTTGCCCGCGTGGAGATCAACGAGGTCCAGGGCGATCCCGTGTCGGTGACGCTAACGGACGGCAGGCTCGAGGTCCGCCATCAATTGCACGGACCCCAGGGCTGGTTCAAGAACCTGATGGGCTCGGTCAATCACAACAGCAACAACTCAGCGGTCATCAGCATTGCTCTGCCGGCCGGCGTGGAGGTGGAGGCCGGCACGGTCAGCGGCGATGGCCTCGTCTCCGGAATCAGCGGGCACACCCGGCTCAATACCGTCTCGGGTTCGGTGATGGCAGACGGAACGTCCGGGGAACTTCACGTCAACACCGTCAGCGGCGAGGTCATCGCGCGAAACCACGACGGCGTCCTGACCGCCAAGAGTGTCTCAGGCGAGGTCACCGCATCCGGCCGATTCAGCAACATCCGGGCCCACACGGTCAGCGGTGACATGAGTTTTGACCTGCTCGGCTTTACGCACGACTTCGGTGCCAATTCAGTTTCCGGCGACCTCACCATCAGGCTGCCCCACGACGTCGGGGTGGACATCGTGGCGAAGTCCGCCAGCGGTGTTGTGGTGATTGATGACCAGCAGTACTCGCAGCCCGGCGGCAAGGTGGAAACCATTGCCGGACCGGACGGCCAGCTGATGCTGGTCCGGACCAACTCGGTGTCCGGCAACACGTCCATCTTCCATGGCCAGCCGGCCCGCAACGACGACGCAAGAAGCCCGGAAACGGGACGCTGATGCCTCCTGTGTTCGCCCACGGTGCGCTCCGGCTGTACCTGCTCGCACTGCTGGAGCCGGGGCCCAAACACGGCTATGAACTGATCAAGGCCCTCAGCGAACGGTTCGGCGGCACCTACTCCCCCAGCGCGGGAACCATCTATCCGCGGCTGGGGAAACTGGAAGAAGAGGGGCTGGTCGCCACCGAATCAGAAGGCCGCCGCACCAATTACCGCATCACAGCCGCGGGGCTTGCCGAACTCAACAAGCGCCGGGAGGAACTCGCCGGCGTCGAGAACGACATTTCCGCCTCCGTCCGCCGCCTGGCGGACAACCTGCGGGCGGATATCCGCGCCAACCTGCGCGGGTTGCGGGCAGACCTGGCGGCCACGGCAGAGACGGCCCGTTCCACGGCGCGGGCCGCCGATTTCAGGAAAGTCGGCCGCCAGTCTTCGGAGGGGATCCGGGAGCTGAAGGAAGCGGAGATGCTGCTGCAGGCGTTCCGGGACGATCTGCGTGTGGAACTTCGACTGCAGGCCACGCGGCAGCCGCTCAGCGCCGTCACGCTGGAAACCGTCCGGACCGTCCTGGACCAGGCACGTATCTCCATCCGCAACTCACTGCCCGGCTGAGCCGCGGGGCAGAGCAAGCCGCCGGACTGCGCCGCCGGTCGGTGTTGCCCCCGGTCACAGCCCGTTTCGGTTTCGCGGCGTGTCCCATGGTGTGGGAGACTTGAGGGCAGCTCTTTTGAGTACCAACATTTAAGGAGGCCAGCTATGAGCAAGCGTGCACGTAAACGTCGTGACCGTAAGCGTGGCGGCGCGAACCACGGGAAGCGCCCCAACGCCTAAGCTAAAGCTTGGAAAACGGTTTAAGCGAAGGACCCCGGAAGCCATACGGCTTCCGGGGTCCTTCGTCTTTGCGCGGCTTCGTGCGCCTGCAGTACTGCTGACTGGCATCCCCGCAGTCAGGCATCCACGCGGTCACGTGTCCCTGCAGACCGGTACCGCTTGTGTCAGGCGTCTACCGGGCGGATGGAGTGGATCCGGTCCAAGATGGCGTTCTTCAGGTTTTCCGGAGCAGCCTCGGTGCACGAGCGCTTCACCATGGTGCGGATCACGCACTCAAGGTCGTACTCCTCGGTGCACTCAGGGCACTCATCAAGGTGATGCTTGATTTCCGTGATGTCCTCGCGGGTCAAAGCCCCGTCGAGGTATTCGTAGATGCGTTGCATCCGGGCGTCATCGCAGTCGCCCAATCCCTGGCAGTCGCTCATTTCCTGTTCTCCTGTTTTGTGCTCGCGGCCGTGTCCTGTGATTCGACGGCGCCTTTGAATCCTCGTTCGGCGGCATAGTCCGCCAGCATGTCCCGCAACATTTTCCGGCCGCGGTGAAGCCGGGACATCACTGTCCCGATGGGCGTGTTCATGATGTCCGAGATTTCCTTGTACGCGAACCCCTCGACGTCGGCGAAGTACACGGCCAGCCGGAACTCCTCGGGGATCGCCTGGAGCGCCCGCTTGACGTCCGAGTCCGGCAAGTGGTCCAGCGCCTCAGCCTCGGCCGAGCGCAGGCCGCGGGACGTGTGCGACTCCGCCCTGGCCAGCTGCCAGTCCTCGATGGTGTCCGAGTTCGACTGCAGCGGTTCGCGCTGCCGCTTCCGGTAGAGGTTGATGTACGTGTTGGTCAGGATCCGGTACAGCCATGCCTTGAGGTTGGTACCGGGCTTGTACTGGTGGAACGCTGAGAACGCCTTCGTGTAGGCCTCCTGGACCAGATCTTCCGCATCGGCGGGGTTCCTGGCCATGCGCATGGCAGCGGAGTACAGCTGATCCACGTACTGCATGGCATCACGCTCAAAACGGACCCGGCGTTCTTCCGCTGATTCGGTGGCCACATCGACGGGCTGCTCAGCGGGCACAGGGACGTCCGCTTCAGGCCGCGCGTCACTCCCTGCGGGCGCATCGCTGCTGCTGGCATTGGCTTCGCTGCTTGTTTTGGCTTCGCGTTCGGAGGCCTCGTACATGGCCTCGAAGGCCGGATCCAGGGTGCTCATTACGTTCAAGTCTACTGTGACGGCCTTGGCACGCGGCGTTCCGTACTCCGGAGGATCGGATTCCAGCGTCTGCAGTGCTACGGGTCCAGCGGGCTCCGTCCCATCCTTTAGTAACCTCAAGGGCAACTCCACTCTGTGTCAGGCCATGGTGTTCCAGGCAAAGACCTGCCCGGCAATCCGTGATGGGTCAATTCGTCCGGTGTTCGGCGGACCCGCAATCCATAACCGCTGGCGGCAGGCAAATATTCCTCAAAAGTGCAAGACTAGAACGGACTCCGCCGCATTCGGTGCGGTTCGTCCAGCCAGGAGGAAATTCATGTCCTTTGTCCGTACTCTCGCCCGCCCCATGCTGGCTTCCAGTTTCGTCGTCGCCGGACTGGACAAACTGAAGAACGCCGATGACACCGCCACCCAGCTCTCGCCGGTCCTGCAGAAGGCGGCCGCGTCGCTGCCGTTCCAAGCCGACGAGAAGATGCTGGCACGGGTGATCGGCGGAACGCAGGTGGGTGCCGGCGTACTGTTCGGCCTGGGCAAGTTCAGCCGCCTCTCGGCAACACTGCTGACCATCATTTCGCTCCTGAACACCTTTGTGGAGTGGCGCAGCGCGGACATCAGCACCAAGGAAGGCCGCGAGGCCCGCCGGAACCAGCTGCTCAAGAACATTTCCCTCAGCGGCGGCGCCCTGCTCGCCTCCGTGGACACCGCTGGCAAGCCGGGCCTGGCCTGGCGTGCCGAGCACCTCGCTGCGGACGCCCGGAAGACTGCTGCGGGTGCCCGGAAGACCACCGGCCTAAAGCTCCACAAGGCGGACAAGGCCGTGCGCCGCGCCGTGGATCACGCAACGGGGGCCTAAGGACGGATGACCGGTTCCACCCCGCCCGCAGCCACGGACTCACACATCTCCACCGACACCGTTCCGCACTGGCCGGCCCCCTTCGCCAGCAGGCCGATCAACGCCACCGTAACGGTGCCTGGTTCAAAGTCCCTGACCAACAGGTTCCTGGTCCTGGCCGCGCTGGCTGACGGGCCATCCCGCCTCCGCGCCCCTCTGCATTCCCGGGACTCCGCCCTGATGATCGAGGCCCTCCGCCAACTGGGGGCCACCATCACGGAGGTGCCCGGCGACGGCGCCTTCGGGCCGGACCTTAAGGTCACGCCCCTGAGCCAGGAGGCGCCGTCGTCGACGACGCACATCGATTGCGGCCTCGCCGGAACAGTGATGCGCTTTGTTCCGCCGCTAGCGGCGCTGCGCAACGGCGTGAGCGTGTTCGACGGCGACCCCCACGCCCGGAAGCGCCCCATGGGCGCCACCATCGAGGCCCTGAAAGCTCTCGGGGTGGCCCTGACCGCGGACGACGGCGGGACCCCCTCATCGCTGCCGTTCACCGTTGAAGGCACCGGGGAAGTCCGGGGCGGCCACCTGGTGATCGATGCCAGTGCATCATCCCAGTTCGTCTCGGCCCTCCTGCTGGTCGGCGCCAGGTTTACCGACGGACTCCACCTGGAGCACGTTGGCAAACCGGTGCCGAGCCTGGACCACATCAACATGACCGTTGCTGTGCTCCGCGGCGTCGGTGTATCAGTGGACGATTCCGTGCCCAACCACTGGGTGGTGGCACCGGGCCTTATCCGCGCCTTTGATCAGCGCATTGAGCAGGACCTCTCAAACGCCGGCCCGTTCCTGGCCGCAGCATTGGCCTCCGGCGGCACCGTCCGCATCCCGGAATGGCCCACCGGCACCACTCAGGTGGGAGATCTCTGGCGCAGCATCCTGACGGACATGGGCGCGGACGTCAGCCTGGCTGACGGCGTCCTGACCGTCACCGGCGGACCAGAGATCAAGGGTGCGGATTTTGACGAAACCAGCGAACTCGCCCCTACCGTGGCGGCCCTCTGCGCCCTGGCCAGCGGACCTTCACGGCTGACCGGCATCGCGCACCTTCGCGGCCACGAAACGGACCGGTTGGCCGCGCTCGTCACCGAAATCAACCGACTCGGCGGCGACGCGGAAGAGACCAGCGACGGCCTGGTGATCCGCCCGGCAAAGCTGCATGCCGGCGTCGTCCACAGCTACGCGGACCACCGGATGGCTACCGCCGGTGCCATCCTCGGCCTCGCAGTTCCGGGCATCGAGGTCCAGGACATCGCCACCACCGCCAAGACCATGCCCCAATTCCAGCAGATGTGGGCGGACATGCTCGCCCAGGGTGCGGCTGCCAATGACGGCACGGAAGGGCCTACTGGTGGCACGCAGCACTGACTCCTGGGACGAGTCCGATGCCCGGATCCGGCCCAGCAAAAAGGGCTCCCGACCGCGCACGAAGGACCGCCCCAGCCACGACGACGCCGTCACGGGCCGCATTATCACCGTGGACCGCGGCCGGTACACAGCCGTCGTCGGTGAGGACTCGGGCGACGAGCGGATCATCATCGCCGCGAGGGCCCGCGAACTGCGCCGCTCCCCCGTCGTGGCCGGTGACTTCGTGTCCCTTGTAGGCGATGTGTCCGGGGAGCCGGACACCCTGGCCCGCCTGGTTCGGATCCAGGACCGCAGGACCCTGCTGCGTCGCAGCGCCGATGACACTGATCCGATCGAGCGTGCGGTGGTTGCCAACGCCGATCAGCTTGTGGTGGTGGTGGCCGCCGCAAACCCGGAGCCGCGCACCGGCTTCATTGACCGCGCCCTGGTGGCCGCTTACGACGCCGGCATTGAGCCGCTGCTGCTCGTCACCAAGGCAGATGTCAAGGATCCCGCAGAACTGTTGTCCAATTATGAACACCTGGACTTCCCCGTGATCATCAGCCGCACGTCGGACTCCGAGGCCTCGGGTATCGATGCCCGCTCCGATGACGGCCTCTCGGCTCGCTTGGACAGTGATGCAGTTTCGCAGCTCCGCGCGTACCTCCAGGGCAAGGTCTCGGTGATGCTGGGTCATTCCGGCGTGGGCAAGTCCACCATGGTCAATGCGCTCACCGGGGCCGAACGGGCTACCGGTGGTGTGAACGCGGTGACCGGCCGCGGCCGCCACACGTCGTCGTCGGCCCTTGCCTTGAAACTGACCGGAGCTCCCGCCGGAAGCTGGATCATCGACACCCCTGGCATCCGCTCGTTCGGACTGGCCCACGTGGACCCGGACCGGATCCTGCGGTCCTTCCCGGACCTGGAGCCGGGCACGGATGCCTGCGAGCGTGGCTGCAAACACAACACCGCGGCCGTCAACTGCGGAGTGGATGCCTGGGTGTCCGCCGGCCAGGCGGGCCCCACCGGCCCGGCCCGGCTGGCGTCGCTGCGGCGGCTGCTGGGCACGGATCCTCGGCTGGTTGGCCAGGAAACCAAGGAACTGGGCAGCATCGGCTAGCGGCGGAACGCCGACGTCCCCAAACCCGCGGCCCTGAGACGGTAGTTTGGAACCATGATCCAACCCGCTTCGAGCTACAACGATGACCTGCGCCTTGCCCATGTGCTGGCCGACTCCGTGGATGACCAGACCATGAGCCGCTTCAAGGCACTGGACCTCCACATCGAAACCAAGCCGGACCTGACGCCGGTCACGGACGCGGACAAGGCCGCGGAAGAAGCCATCCGCGGCCAGCTCTCCCGTTCGCGTCCCCGCGACGCCGTGCTGGGCGAGGAATTCGGCAGCTCCGGCCACGGCTCCCGCCGCTGGATCATTGATCCCATCGACGGCACCAAAAACTTTGTCCGCGGCGTCCCGGTCTGGGCCACCCTGATCGCCCTCGTGGACGAAGGCGAACCCGTGGTGGGAGTGGTCAGCGCGCCGGCACTGGGCAAGCGCTGGTGGGCCGCCAAGGGTTCCGGCGCCTACATGGGGAAGTCCCTAGCCGCCGCAACGCGGCTCCGGGTCTCGGACGTCTCCGAACTTTCGGACGCCTCCCTGTCGTATTCCAGCCTGGGCGGCTGGAAGGAACGCGGCAACCTGGATGAGTTCCTGGGCCTGACCGAGGACGTGTGGCGCACGCGTGCCTACGGCGATTTCTGGTCCTACTGCATGGTGGCCGAAGGTTCCGTGGACATCGCCTGCGAGCCGGAACTGAACCTGTACGACATGGCCGCCCTGGTGCCCATTGTGGTGGAAGCCGGCGGCCGCTTCACCTCTCTCGAGGGCCAGGACGGGCCGTTCGGCGGCAACGCCTTGGCCACAAACTCCATCCTGCACTCAGAGGTCCTCAAACGTCTGAACCCGGATCTGGACGATCTCCTTTAGGCACTTCCATCGAATTATCGACGGCGGGCGCCTCCTGAAGGGAGCGCCCGCCGTCGTATCTTCGACAAATAGTCCGCTACTCAAACGCGCGTAACAAAGCCCTTAACATTGGCCCGGGCTTCTTTCCTGCCGTTGCCCATGTTCTACGCTCTTAACAGGTCACGAGTGCCAGCGCTAAACCCCGGTTTGCTGGCCGGCAACCCTCCATTCGCGGTGGGGTGCCCCGGGTGACGACCAGGCCGGTCCGGAACGGATACGGCAAGCGCGGATTCCTGGTACCGGGAGTCCTTTTAGAGTGAGGTCTCCGTGACAACTGCCACCGTCTCCCCCGACACTGCCCCCGCCATCGCCGCTGAGCTGTTCAACGCGGCTGCCGCCATCGCCGGCCGCCCCCTCTCCGCCGTTACCGGCGCGGAAATCCAGGCTCCGCTGATCCAGGGCGGCCATGTCCGCTACGCAAATCTGGACTACGGCGCATCCGCTCCCGCCCTCTCCGTGGTGTCCGCCTACCTCAACGAGATCCTGCCGTTCTACGCCAGCGTCCACCGCGGCGCCGGCTTTGCGTCGCAGATCAGCACCTCCGTTTACGAGAACGCCCGGAACATCGTGCGCGACTTTGTGGGCGGGCGCCCGGACGACTCCGTCATCTTCACCCGGAACACCACCGACTCGCTGAACCTGCTGGCGGGTTGCCTGCCGGCCACGGAGGGGTGTCCCAATGGCGATGTCCTCTACCTGGACATTGAGCACCACGCCAACCTCTTGCCCTGGCAGGGCGTCCCGCACCGCAGCGTCGTCGCCGCGGACACCATCGTGGGGACCATCGAGGTCCTCCGTGCCGAACTTGAGCAGGGCAACGTCAGCCTGCTCGCGGTCACGGGCGCTTCCAACGTCACCGGCGAAATCCTCCCGGTCAAGGCCCTGGCCGCCCTCGCCCATGAGTACGGCGCGCGGATCGTGGTGGACGCCGCGCAGCTCGCACCCCACCGGCGCATCAGTATCAGCGCCGACGACGTTGACTACCTCGCCTTCTCCGGCCACAAGCTCTATGCGCCCTTCGGCTCCGGGGTCCTGGTGGGCCGCACCGACTGGCTCGACGCCGGAACTCCCCACCTGGCCGGCGGCGGCGCCGTCCGCGAGGCAAAACTCGACGGCGTCAGCTGGGCCACGGGGCCGGCCCGGCACGAGGGCGGCTCCCCCAACGTCCTAGGTGCGGCCACCCTGGCCCGCGCCACCCAGGTCATCGCGTCCCTGGACCACGACCGCTGGCACGCCCACGAGTCGGCCATCAGGTCATTCCTGGTGGACGGGCTTGGGAAGATCGACGGCGTCACTGTGCACCAGATCTTCTCGGACACGGAGGCTGAAACCGGCACCATCGGCGTGGTGAACTTCTCCGTGGCAGGGTACGACGCCGGGCTCGTGGCCGCCTACCTGTCGGCCGAGCACGGCGTTGGCCTCCGGGACGGCCGCTTCTGCGCACACCCGCTGCTGAAGCGCCTCGGCCTTCCCTCCGGCTCGCTGCGGGCCAGCTTCGGCGTGGGCTCCCGGCTGGAGGACGCCCAGCGGCTCCTTGCGGGCCTGGAACAGCTGCGCCGGACCGGCCTGGGGTGGGACTACGTGGTGGACGCAGGTCGCTGGGTTCCGGCCAACGACACCCGCACCTACCCGCACTGGGCTCCCAACACCCCGGGCACCGCCGGTGCGGCTCCGTGCCTTGACGACTGACTGACGCTGGACGGCTGACTGGCGCCTACCTAAAGAGGCGACGGCCCCGACCTGGCGGCTGCGGCCCATACGGTAAATTCGAAGGATACCGATGGGCGCAGTTGAAGGAGGCCGCACGTGGCACGGGGTGGCCCCAGGCTTGAGCACGGACGCCGTCTGGAACTCGGACAGAGTTTCCTGGACGGCGGCGAACATTACCAGCGTGTACGGCCTGGTTACCCTGCCGAATCAGCGGACTGGCTGATCCCTGCCGGGGCCAGGGACGCTGTGGATGTGGGCGCCGGGACTGGCAAGTTCACCGCCCTGCTGCTTGAACGCGGCTTGGCGGTTTCCGCCGTGGACCCGTCGCCGGACATGCTTGAACAGCTGCAGGCCCACTACCCGGCGGCCGCAGCGACCCAAGGGACTGCAGAGGCCACCGGCCTCGCCGACTCCTCCTTCGACGTCGTCAGCGTTGCGCAGGCCTGGCATTGGTGCGATCCGCTGCCCGCCAGCATCGAACTGGCGCGGATCCTGCGGCCCGGCGGAACGCTGGGGCTGATCTGGAACCAGCTGGACACGTCCGTTCCGTGGGTCCACCGGTTGTCCCGCATCATGCACGCGGGCGACGTCTACAAGCCCGGCTTCTGCCCGGTGGTCGGGCCGGAGTTTGAAGGCCTCGAAAGCCATGTGACGCATTGGGAAGACAGCCTCAGCACGGCGGACATCATGGAACTGACGAAATCCCGCAGCTACTACCTGCGCGCCGGCGAAGTCACCCGCTGCAAGGTCCTGGCCAACCTGGACTGGTACCTGCACGAGCATCTGGGGCACGCCATGGAAGAGGACATCAGCCTGCCGTACCTCACCTTGACGTGGCAGGCCACGAAGGCGTGACGGGCGCGGACCACCGGGTAGGCTTGGAGGCGTGAAGACCAGCGCGCCCTCCTCCTCGATCGAGGACTACGTCAAGGTCATCTACGGTTTCACGGAGTGGCAGAACAAACCCATCACGTCCTCACAGCTCGCGCAGCGCCTGGGGGTGGCCAATTCCTCGGTCTCGGAGATGGTCCGCAAGCTCAAGGACCAGGGCCTGGTGGACCACAAGCCGTACAGCGCCATCACCCTCACGGATTCCGGGGTCCGGCTGGCATTGTCAATGGTGCGCCGGCACCGCCTCATTGAGACCTACCTCGTGCAGGAGCTCGGCTACAGCTGGGACGAAGTCCACGACGAAGCCGAACTGCTGGAGCATGCAGTGTCGGACACGTTCATAGAGCGCATGGCGGCGAAACTCGGCAACCCGCTACGTGACCCGCACGGTGACCCGATCCCCGCGGCGGACGGCACGGTGCTGCTGCCAGAGGCCCATCTCCTCGGCGAACTTGATCCCGGGCACACCGGCCGGATCACCCGCATCAGCGACGAGAATCCGGATCTGCTGCGGTATCTTGCCGCCGAGGAAATCGATCTCGACGCCGAGGTGGAGGTCGTGGGCCGCAAGCCGTTCGGCGGCGCACTGGTGGTGCGGATCAGCAACGCCGGCAGGAAGCGGGAGTACGATCTCGCGGATGAAGTCACCGCTGCGCTCTGGGTCCACAGCGACCACTCCCACACCGGCTGCACCCTCAGCGCCAGCTGATGAACGCCCGCGTGCCGCACTGGCGGGCCTGGTTGGCCGTGGCGGTGGGCGGCCTGGCCGGAACGGAACTCCGGTACGGCCTGGGACTCGCGTTTCCGGAAACAGCGGGGGTAATGCCCTGGACCACCCTGGGAATCAACGTGGCTGGCAGCTTTGTGCTGGCCGCCCTCACCACGGTCTGGATGGCCCGGCCGCAGACGGCATTCTGGCTCCGCGCCGGCCTCGGGCCAGGACTTCTGGGCTCGTTCACCACGTTCTCAGCGACGGTTTTCTCGATTGACCAGCTGGCCAGGACCGGCGAACATCCCGTGTGGATTGCCTATCTGGGGCTGTCACTGCTGCTGGGTCTGGGCGCCGCGGCCGGTGGCTGGCGGACCGGCCGGCTGCTCACTGACCGGCTGGGGGCAGCGTCATGATGGGCGCGGTCCTGGTGGGCGTGTTCGGTATGGCGGGCGCCCTGCTGCGCTTCGCCGTCGACAGCTGGTTCGCCCACCATTCGGGGCACCGTGGCACCGTCAGCCACAGCGGAACGCCGCGGCACTGGCCGTGGGCCACGCTCACAGTTAACGTCACCGGGTGCCTGATCATCGGACTGTCCATCGGCATCACCGGACGGCTCGGCCTTGCACCCGAGTGGCAGACCGCCGTCGCCACCGGCCTTGCCGGCGGCCTCACTACGTTCAGCTCCTGGACCACCGCCACGGTGCGGCTCCTGAGCGAGTCGCGGTTCGGGGCGGCAGCCCTGAACATCGGCGCCAACCTGGCCGCCGGATTTGCCGCGGCGGCCGGGGGCATCGCCCTGGCGTCGTAGGACGCTCTTCGGGTTTGGCCCGGTCCCGTATCGTTGACTCTGATGATTAGCAGACGCGACGCGGCAATTGCCCTTGATGTACCGATGGAAATGGCCCAGCGCCATGGCATCCCGAAACGACTGACCGAGGCGGAGCTGGGCGAAATCCTGGACAACCCGC
The DNA here is from genome assembly GCF_055412845.1 of Pseudarthrobacter adonitolis. Lineage (NCBI taxonomy): Bacteria > Bacillati > Actinomycetota > Actinomycetes > Micrococcales > Micrococcaceae > Pseudarthrobacter > Pseudarthrobacter adonitolis. Next base: position 267,626 of record NZ_JBVAYW010000003.1, read on the forward strand.
CGGCATGGCTCATCCAGTCGCGGGCAAACCGGACCGGCAAGCGTCCAGTCTGGGTGCACCTGGAATGCGCCGTCTGCGGTTACGAGGAAGCGGCCCGGCCCAAAAAATGGTGGCCGGAATTCACGTATGTGGTGTGCGAGCACCATGCCCCGAATGAGGTGCCGCCGCTGCGGCCGGGCCTCATCAGGAGCGAGTTCGACGGCGTCGGGACCCGTTTTGTGGGCATCGCCGACGTTGCAGTTCCCGACTGATTCTGGGCATTACATTCGGGGCTGAACAGGCGTATTTTACGAAGTGGGACGCAGCCCGTCCCCCGTTGTAAGGAGCACGCCATGCCGGACAAGTCACCACATCAGCAGCTGCACAAAAAACCGGTCAAAACCATCAAGGAAAAACGCGCCGAGAAGAAGGCCAAGAGCCCGATTGAAGGCCCACAGGACCCGGTCGCGCACCTGAAGAAGCGCACGTAGCGGGTTACCCGTTCCCGGCCATCTCATCGGGCACTGCCACAATGTCCACTTCCTGGCCGTCCCTCAGCACTCGAATCGGCAGCGGCTGCCCGATCGCATCGGCGAACAGCAGCTTCTGCAGGCTCTCGGCGTTGTTGACGGGGCGACTTCCGGCTGTCAGGATGACGTCGCCCGCCCGCAGTCCCCCTCGGTCTGCGGGCGAACCGACCAGCACCTCCACCACGCGCAGCCCGTCCCGTTGTCCCGTCCTGATCACCGCGCTGGCATTGAGCCGGAAGGGTGTGCTGACAACGCCGAGATAGGCCCGCCTGACGCGGCCGTCCTTCAGCAGCGCTGAGATGATGCGCCGTGTGGTGGCGTTGATGGGCACGGCGAGGCCGAGCCCGGCGCCGGCCACTGCGGTGTTGATTCCCACGATTCGGCCGTGCGTATCGGCCAAGGCACCACCGGAACTTCCTGCATTGAGTGCCGCGTCGGTCTGGATGACGTCCTCGATCACGCGCCGGTTGCCGCTGGACCACACTGGAATGGCGCGGCCCAGGCCGCTTACTACACCTGCCGTGACTGATCCGGCCAGACCCAGCGGATTTCCCACCGCAATGACCAGCTGGCCCACCCGGAGCGTCTCGGCATCGCCGAACTGCGTCGGGGCCACCTTCGGTGCCCTGCCGTGGACCACCGCGAGGTCGGACAGAGGATCAGCCCCTACCAGTTCGATCTCGGTCCTGCTGCCGTCCGCAAAAGCGGCATGTCCTTGGTGTGTGCCGGCGACGACGTGTGAATTCGTGAGCAGGTAGCCGTCTTCCGTGAAGAGCACCGCCGAGCCGGCACCCATGCGGAAACGGCCGTTGCGGCGGTTGCCGGTCATTTCAATGGCCGCAACATGAGGGGTGACCGTCTCAGCCACGCGCATGACGGTCTCCGAATAAGAGTCCAGCGGACCGTCGTCGGCCGCTGCAAAGCTGGGTTCCCTCGCCGGGTCCATGAGGCACCTCCTGGTATTCCCGGACCCGGCAGGTGCGCGCGGGTCCTACGGGATACAACGATGGAGCGCGGGTTACTAGTCCCGGCCTTGCTACGCCGTGGGTGAACGAAGGTGGCCATCACCCTAAACGGATTCGGTCGCCGGCACATGCCCGTCCGGAGTATCCCCCAAAAGCATGACCCCCTCATCATTAGGCTAGGGGGTACCTAGCCTCCCCTAAGTGCTCGTCCAGCAGACGAAACCCGGGGTCCCCGCTGCGAAATTTGAGCCATGATCTTGGGGCCTGCAGCCGCAACGCATTCCACGCCGCCAGTTGGGGTCCGGATCGACTGGATCGACGCAGCACGAGGGCTTTGTGTCATCGCCGTCGTCCTTTTTCACGTCGGCCTCTGGCACTTTCTCAAATTCGAGCACCCCGGCAGCGTTGCTTTCGCCCTGTGGGAAATGGTGGCAACGGCACTGGGTACCGTCCGGATGCCTCTTCTCCTTGCAGTATCGGGAATGCTTGCTGCTTCCAGGATCCGGAACGGTTTCAGCAACGGAAAGGTGTGGAACACCAGCCTGACCAACTATTACCTGTACGCCGTGTGGCTGCTCGTTTACGCGTTGCTAAGTATCCCGATGGCAGGCAACGGACTGCCCCACCGCGTCGGCTCTGTCGGCGACTTCTTCGCCATCTATGTGCCTGTGCTGACCATTTGCAGAAAGCTGCCGCCGGCAGTCGTGCTGGCCCCATTGGCGGCCCTTCGGATTCTCACGGTTCTGCTTGTTGGCAGTGATGCTGGCCAGGTGAGGAAGGTCCCGGAGCTCGCGCTCTTTTTTGCCGTCGGCGTCTACGGAAAGAGCCTGTTCCTCTACATTGCCGAGCCCGCACGTTGCTCTATGCAGCGGTCGCGATCCCGGCTTTCCTTGGCCTTTCGGGTTTATCGCTCGCATTGGCTCTGCACCTTGCTATCGATCAGGCCGTCTTCATACTGAGGGGACTGGCGGCCGTCGTGGCCCTCGTCGCGGTCATCAGCGCCCTAACCAGGAACCAGGCGATAGCAGCAGCGGGTTCATGGGTCGGCAAGCGAACGCTGGGAGTTTACGTACTGCACGTTCCAGTTATTGACGGCATCGTGCTCGCCTTCCAGGGCCCACTGGCTCCGGCCGCCCCGGTCATCGCAAACTCACTGCGGCTGTCTTAACGGCATGCACAGGGTTGGAGTACCTCTTGAAGAAATGCGGGCTGGGATTCCTCTTTCGCCGCCCGCAGGCAGAAACGGCCTCGCGCCACCGGCAGCCGGTCTAACTGCCTGCCCCAGTGCTTCGAGTTGGTGGACCAATTCGGGAAACGGACGCTGCGCCGCTCAAGAATCCACCCCGCCCGGGACTACCAGCCCGGACAAAGAAAAACACCCCGGTCCGAAGACCGGGGTGTATCCGATGACTCAACTCATCCATTAAGGATGTCTCGACTCATCACAAATGTGGAGATGGGGGGAATTGAACCCCCGTCCGATGTCGTGTTAACAGGTCTTCTCCGGGCGCAGTTTGCGTCGGATTTTCTCGGCCCCAGCCCTCCTGCAAACAGGTGGCTGATCCGGGCCCAGTCATCTAAGTGTCCCGCTTGCCCCGATGACGGAGGCAAGCAGCAGTGGCTATCTAAATGACGCCAGGATCCGGGGCAATAGCAACCTCGGGCTGACGGACTGTCTTACTGCTTAGGCAGCGAGAGCGAAGTCAGTGCGGTTTGATTTGGCACTTATTGGTTTGCAGACAGCGTTTACGAGATAATTCTGCATCCTCGGCCCGCTTCACCTGTCGCGACTAACATCGTCGAAACCGATCATCCCCGTATTTTGTTTTCAAACCGGCCGGGCTGTGCACGCACAAATCCCTGCCGGACTATCTATCATAACGCATGCCCGGCGGAAATCATTCCTACCGGCGGTTGCGTTCCCGGACCTCGCGAAGGGCTTCGCGGTTGTCCTGCTGCTCACGCAGGGTCTGGCGCTTGTCGTACTCCCGCTTACCGCGTGCGACGCCGATCTCCACCTTGGCCCGGCCATCGAGGAAGTACAGCTGCAACGGAACCACTGTGAAGCCGGACTCGCGGATCTTCACGGAGATCTTGTTGAGCTCCTCACGGTGCAGCAACAGCTTCCGACGGCGGCGTGCGGAGTGGTTGGTCCAGCTCCCTTGGTTGTACTCGGGGATATGGATGCCCTCCATCCACAGCTCGTCATTGTAGAACGTGCAGAAGCCGTCCACCATGGAGGCGTGGCCTTCGCGCAGGGACTTGACCTCGGTCCCCATCAGGGCGATGCCGGCCTCGTAGGTATCCAGCACGTGGTAGTCATGCCGGGCCTTGCGGTTGGTGGCCACAACTTTACGGCCACTTTCTTTGGGCACGGTGGAACTCCTCAGTTCGTGGATCCTCGTTGGCTCCGGCCGTTCCGGCGCGGAGTCATACCAGTGTACGGCAGGCGCGGACCGGCGTTACAGCAGGCGCATGGGGTCAACTGCGGCCCCGTTGAGCCAGGTTTCGAAGTGTGCGTGGCAGCCCGTTGAGTTGCCGGTACTGCCCGAGTAGGCGATGAGCTGCCCCTGGGATACCTGCTGGCCGTTGGAGACCACGACGCTGGCGTTGTGGTAGACAATCGTGGTCAGGGAGTTGCCCTGCACCACGCCGTGGGACAGCTTCACCCGCCAGCCACCGCCGTCGGCAGAGCTCCAGCCTGAGGAGAATACCTCTCCGGCCGCCGCCGCGTATACGGGGGTGCCGCAGGCTGCTCCGAAGTCGATGCCGGTGTGGAGGTAACCGCCGGTGCCGTAGAAGTCGATGGTTCCCGGCGGGGTTGAGCGCCAGCCGAAGCCGGAGGTGATGGGCACGTCGCCCGAGAAGGGGTGCCGCAAGCCAAAGGCCGACGGCGATCCGGTCACCGGGGCGTACGGCGCTCGCACCGGCGGGGCCTGGCCCTGTGCGGCTGCCTGGGCGGCCGCAGCCGCAGCGGCAGCCTCCGCCAGCCGGCGTTGTTCGGCCTCCCAGGCCTCCCGGAGTCTGCGGTCGCGTTCGACGATTTCGTTGGCAACGGAGTTCTGGCTTGCTGCAACCGCGGCCATCTGGCTCTGGATCCCCGGCTTCGCCGCCTGGAGTTCAGCGTCAAGTCTTGTTGTGTCGGCGATCAGCTGGTCAACCTGGGCCTTCTTGGCAGCGGCCTCGTCACGGGCAGCCTTTTCCCGCTCCAACGCGGCGTCTGCCTTGGCTTTGAGGTCCCTGATTTCTGCCTCAACGGCTTCGAGCCGGGCCTGGGAGTTCACGTTGGTGGCACTTTGCTGGGACAGCTTGTCCATGGCGGCGTTCTGGCTGCGCATGGCCTGGTCCGCGAGGTCCATGGTGTCGGTCAGGCTGCCGCCGTTGTTGGCCCCGAAGAACAGCGTCAGGTTCGACGGGACGCCGCCGGACTTGTAGGCCTGGGTGGCGATCTGGCCGATCAGCTTCTTGGTGTCCGCGATTTTCTGTTTGTCAGCTTCAAGCTGCTGGGTGATTTTGGCCTTGTTCTGCTGCGCAAGGTCAACGCGCGCCGTCAGCGCTTCGACTTCCTTGACCGCACTGGCCACGCGCCCCTGGGCTTCGAGAAGGGCCTGCTGGGCGCCGGGCAGTTGGCCCTGGTAGATCACCAGGTCGCCGGCGGCCTTCGCGATGCGTGAGTCCACGAATTCCAGGGACTGCTGAACCCGGGCCGCCTCTGCTTCAAGGGCGGCACGCTTGTCATCGAGCTCATCGGCGTGCGCCACCGGGGCTGAGGCGCCCATGCTGGCGGCGAGGAGCAGTGCCAGGACGCCGCTGATCAGGCCGGCGCGGCGGCCTGCAGGTCGCGTGCGTTCCGCCCGGTGCCGGGGCGCGGTTCGGTGCAATTCGTTCATCAGGATTCCTTGTTCGGTTTGCACAGCCTAAACCTTCAAATATCTGCGTAAGGTCAAGAGAGACGACATTCCTGCCAAAGATCCGCCTAGGATCAGCAAGGCTGGCGCAAGAATGAGCGTCTGGCCCGGCGAAATAAACGCCGTGTCCGGATACTGCTTGGACAGGTATTCGCCCAGGAAGAAGTGCGCCACCGCCCACAGCGTGCCGGATGCCAGCGCGGCGCCGATCACCGCCGCAATCACGCCTTCAAGGATGAACGGCAGCTGGATAACAAGCTTGGACGCGCCCACCAGGCGCATGATCCCGGTCTCGCGGCGGCGACTGAAGGCCGAGAGCCGGATGGTGGTGGCGATCAGGAGGATGGCGCAGATAATCATCACGCCGGCGATGCTGACGGCCACTAGGGAAGCGGCGTTCATGGCGGAGAAGAGCCGCTCCAGCAGCTGGCGCTGGTCAATGACCGTCTCGACGCCCGGCTGCGAGGAGAACGTCTCGCTGATGATCTGGTACTTTTCCGGATCCTTCATGTTGATCCGGAACGAGGAAGGCAGCTGGTCCGGCGTGACGGAGTCAACGATCGGAGAATTGGAGAACTGGTCCTTGAAGTGCTTGTACGCCTCTTCCTTGGACTCGAACTGGAAATCGTTGACGTACTGCGCCACGGCGGGTGATTCGAGCAGGGTCTTCAGGTTCTCCTGCTGTTCCGGGGTGACCGGACCTGTGGCGCAACCGGCCGCCGTCGAACCGTCACTGCAGAGGAAGATGGCAACCTGGACTTTGTCGTACCAGTAGCCCTTCATCTGGTTGATCTGAAGCTGCAGCATGCCCGCGGCACCCACGAACGTCAGTGAGACAAAGGTGACCAGGATGACCGAGACCACCATGGAGACATTGCGGCGCAGGCCGCTGCCGATCTCACCGAGGACAAAAGCCAACCTCATCGCTTGTCCTCCCCTGCGCTGGGATTGCGTTCCCCTGCTGCGGGCGGCTGGGATTCGTCCCGGCCGCTGGCGTCCCTCAGGCGGCGCGACTGGCCCACCACGGGGATCATGGAGGTGTACAAGGCCTTGGCCTCGTCGCGGATCACGATGCCGTTCCTGAGCTCTACGACGCGCTTGCGCATCTCGTTGACGATGTCGTCGTCGTGCGTGGCCATGACCACCGTGGTGCCGTTCTGGTTGATCTTGTCCAGCACGCCCATGATGCCCATGGAGGTGGTGGGGTCCAGGTTGCCGGTGGGCTCGTCGGCGAGGAGGATGCCGGGGCGGTTGACTACCGCGCGGGCGATGGCCACACGCTGCTGCTCGCCGCCGGAAAGCTCATGGGGAAGGCGGTTTTCCTTGCCTTCCAGGCCCACGGTCTTGAGGACTTCGGGGACAGTGTCGCGGATGACGCTGCGGCTCTTGCCGATGACCTGCATCGCGAAGGCAACATTCGCAAACACGCTCTTCTGCGGAAGTAGCCGGAAGTCCTGGAAGACCACGCCGATGCCACGGCGGAGCCTGGGCACGCGCCAGCTGGAGATCTTGGCGACGTTCTGCCCGGCCACGTACACGGCGCCCGAGGAGGCCCGGTCTTCCTTCAGCACCAGCCGCAGGAACGTGGACTTTCCGGAGCCGGAAGCGCCGACGAGGAAGGCAAATTCACCACGGTCAATCTCAAGGCTGACATCGTCCAGCGCAGGCCGGGCCGTCTGGTCGTACACCTTGGTGACATTTTCGAATCGGATCATGGCCCTAATTACCCTGCAGGGCACGGCTGATGCAGCCCAGATCTGCAGCCGGTGCACGGGCATTCGTTTGGGGGAAGTAGAGCTCCGGCCCCTCGACTATACGCAGCCTTTTGGCCGGATTTCGGGGGCTTCGGGGGTGTGTCGCGCGATCACGCGTACCGGTAGACACTCAAGCTACTTCGCGGCGTTGCGGTTGTCAGTGCGCCAGCGGATCCCGGCGTCGATGAAGTCGTCAATTTCGCCGTCGAACACTGCAGAGGTGTTGCCCACCTCGTGTTCGGTCCGGAGGTCCTTGACCATCTGATAGGGGTTCAGGACGTAGGAGCGCATCTGGTCGCCCCAGGACGCCTTGACATCGCCGGCGAACGCCTTCTTCTCGGCGTCCTCCTGCTCCTTCTTCAGGAGAAGAAGCCGCGACTGCAGGACCCGCAGGGCTGCTGCCCGGTTCTGGAGCTGCGACTTTTCGTTCTGCATGGACACTACCGTGCCGGTGGGGATGTGGGTGAGGCGGACGGCGGAGTCCGTGGTGTTAACCGACTGCCCGCCCGGGCCGGAGGACCTGAACACGTCCACACGGATCTCATTGTCAGGAATGTCGATGGAGTCCGTCGATTCGATGAGCGGAATGACCTCCACCGCCGCGAAGGATGTCTGGCGGCGGCCCTGGTTGTCAAAGGGGCTGATCCGCACCAGGCGGTGGGTTCCGGCTTCGACGCTCAGCGTACCGAACGCATACGGTGCTTTGACTTCGAACGTTGCGGACTTCAGGCCTGCCTCTTCGGCGTACGACGTGTCCATCACGGTCGTGGGGTACCCGTGGCGTTCCGCCCAGCGGAGGTACATACGCATCAGCATTTCGGCGAAGTCTGCGGCATCAACGCCGCCTGCCCCTGCCCGGATGGACACCACGGCTTCACGTTCGTCGTACTCCCCGGAAAGAAGGGTCACCACTTCCAGGTCTTTCAGGGATTTCCGGATGGATTCCAGTTCGGCGGCGGCTTCGCCCATGGAGTCGGCGTCGTCCTCGTCCTGGCCGAGCTCGACGAGCACTTCGAGGTCATCGATCCGCGATACCAGCTTGTTGAGCCGCTCCAGTTCAGACTGGCGGTGCGAGAGGCGGGAGGTAATCTTCTGGGCCGCGGCGGGGTCATCCCACAGGTCCGGCTCGCCGGCTCGTTCGCTCAACTCGGCGATGTCTTCCTTCAGAGCCTCAACATCGCTGACTTGCTCGATGGAGGTGTAGGTGGCGCGAAGAGCGCGGATTTCTGCGGAAAAATCAATATTGGCCATGGTTGTTTAAGCCTACGCTATCCGGCCGGAGTGCCGGACTTCGGTATTTTCGCTCATCGGGTGAGCCGGGAACGGGCCGTGGAGGCAGCCTCGATTCTGATGCCATCGGGCACCAGGAAGTTCACCATCGGCGGGTGGACAACGGCGCTGAGAATCACGACGGCGGTGGACCCGTCAGGGCTGCCGGTCGCCGCTGAAACGGCTAACCCGTCGAACCGGTCCGACGACGGGCTCCTGGCGATGAAGTCGGCCGCAACGCTGCGGACGCGCCCGGACCCCAGCACTGCTGAGGGGCTCCCGCCCTCTCCCCTGACCTCGCCCAACGTGTAGCTGTCGGCGGCCGCGAGCGAGGCGCCGTCGGCCAGGGACAGCAGCCGCTTGTGTTCGAGGTAGACGCTGGAGATGCCGATGACCACGGTGACTACCAGCAGGCCCAGCAGGACGTAGCCGATGATCATCACAATCATCTGGCCGTCCTCACCAGGCTGGTCAGACTTCACCTTTGGCATCACCGGAACCTGCCCACCAGTTGAGTGGATGAGGCTTCAACTTCGCTGGCCTTGAGCCTGAAGTCGTCGTTAAACGGAGTGAAGGGCAGCGGCACGGTGAGGTTGACGGTAACGGTGACAGCCGTGCCCGCAGCTTGGCAGTCAGCAGGATTGCAACGGGTGGAGACACGCGCTTCCCCGGCATCGTGGCCAAAGTCAGCCAGGGCGATGAGGGCCGCCTGCTCGGCGGCGGCCTGGGCCGACGGTGCATCCGGCTGTGCCACGAAGACCTTCGCGGCCTGGTCAGCGGCACCGACAACGGCAAAGGACCCGCCCTGGATCTGGCCCACGGTGATGATGAAGTACACCAGCGGGACCATCAGGAGCAGTGCGAGGAACGTGAATTCGACCACCGCGCTCCCCTCCTCCCTCGAGCCCTCGCCAAGTGCCTGCCGGAACCTCAGGTGGAGACGGGAAAGCAGGCTGTCAGGGTTGGATGGCCGCATGGCCCTTCACCTCCAGCAGGTCCCTGGGTCCGATCAGCCCGATGACGGGCATGGGGGCTTTGATGGTCACTTCAAGGGTCCGCAGGCCTTGGAACGTCACTTCGGCAGTGCTGATGTCCTGCGCGAAGTCAGCGTTCAGCGCGGTCCCAATCAGCATCGCCGCCCGTTCTTCCGCATCTGACGCTCCTCGGTCTGCGAGCGTTCCATAGCGTGCCCCGGAGGCGGCGGCGTCGATCAGTGTGTTGCGGACGTGCAGAACCAGGGTCAGCTGGATGATCGCCAGGAAAAACATGGTGAGCAGCCCACCCACCAGGACGAAGTCCACTACGGCGGAGCCGCGTTCATCTGTGCGCCAGCCCGGCTCGGCGCCGTCTCTGGACCGGCGCAGTACCCGGCTGGACGTACACTGGCCGGCGCCCTGCATGTCTTACTTTCCGACCTTGTCCATGGCCTGGTTGAACATCGTTTCGAGCGCCGGGCCGGCGAGAGCCAGCAAGGCCGCCACCAGGACCGCGGACATTAAAGTGATCATCACCCAACCAGGCACGTCGCCACGCTCCGGGTGGTCTTGGACAGACGCGTCGGAGCCGTTCCGGGCGCAACTCCGAACCGGCTTGGTACCACTCACCCACGACCATAGGCCAGCCAGCAACGCAAGGAGCCAGACGCTGCTCGAGATTCCCAATGTTTTTCATTTCGGTCCCAATCGTTGTTGAAGTGATGTGGTGGTTTAGGGATGTGTCGGCTGTGGTGATGGTCTTGGCTACAGGCCGAGGCTGATGGCCGCGATGCCGGGGAACACCGCGAACACCACTGTTAGGGGGAGGACACCAAAGACCAAAGGAACCATCATGGTGATTTCTTTCTTGCCGGCCGATTCCATGAGGTCCCGTTTTGCGGTGTCCCGGACGTCTTGGGCTTGAGCCCTCAGCACATCTGCCAAGGGTGTGCCCCGCTCGACCGCGACGATGATGCCGTCAACAAATCTGACGAGCGGCCCCATATCTGTACGGGCGGAAAACTCCTGGAGCGCTTCCACCAGCGGTTTTCCCGCTCTGGTCTCAGCAAGAATCTTGGAGAACTCCTTTGCTAGTTCTCCACTCGCACTGCGACAGACCCTGTCCAGTGCGCCTGTGGCACTTTCACCGGCACCAACAGCCAGGGCCATGAGCTCGGCGAGACTGGGAAACTCCGCCATCATCCGGGATTCCCGCCTGTTGATCTGGACACCCAACCAGAAGTCACGGAACAGAAACCCTCCAAGCGCGCTTCCGAGGACGGCCACAACCGCGAGGAAGGGACTGAACCGGCCGGATACCGCGCCCAGCACCACCGCCGCCAGGGCGGCAGCGAATCCCGCGGCGGCCCAAAGAAGCTGCTCGGCACGGAAATCAACGGGTGATTTGCTGTTTCCTGCTTGGGCCAGCCTTCGGGTCAATGCTTTGGACCCGAGGTTCAGCTTCCCCAGGGCGGCGAGTCCGTCGTGAAGCAGGGGACGCACGATCCGTTCCAACGGTCCGAATGGCGTGGCGTTCTGCCCGCTGGCCCGCAGCAGCCGCGACTCAAGATTCTGGGACTTCAGTTGCGGCTCAATGCGCTCCACGAAGGTGAGCGGCCGCATAAAGGGCAACCGGACGAAGAGCAGCCACAGGCCCGTCCCGAGAACGATGCCGCACACAATCGCAGCCGCAGAGATCCCGTTCATCGCAGCACCCGTTCGTCCTGCGGAAGGGCGCCAATGCGCAGCATGATGGAGTAGCAGACCAGCGACACAACGAGCCCGCCGAGGAGGACGCCTGCTCCCATGGGTGTGTTGTAAGCGTTCACGGCCTCAGGCCGGGTGGCCAGGAGGAGCATAACGATCCAGGGAGCGGCAACTGCCAGCCTGGCGGCGTTGACAGTCCAGGACTGCCGGGCCTCGAGCTCGCTGCGGGTCCGCGCATTTTCCCGGAGAAATTCCGCGAGGGTGCCCAGCAGTTTCCCCAGGTCCGAACCGCCCACTTCACGGGTCAGTCTGAGTGCCTCGACGATCCGGTCCGCCACTGGGTCCGCCAGCCGGTCCTTGAGTTTGTTAAGAGATGCATCGAACTGCCCGCCGGCACGGTAGTCGGCCCCGAAGTCCCGGAAAACATGCCGAAGCTCCTCGGGGCCCTTTTCCCCCAGCTGGATCAGTGCCTCCGGCAGTGAAAGCCCCGCGCGGATGGCTGAGCGCAGGTGGTCCACCACGTCCGGCCACAGTTGGCGAAGCACAGCGGCTCTCCTGTTCGCCCGCCACCGGACAATGCTGACGGGCAGCCAGGCGCCGAACAGTCCGAAGCAGACGGATATCGGCCATGACCGGCTGACCACAAAGAAGATGAGAGCGACAAAAATGCCCAATCCCAGGCATGAGGCAACAAGGCCCGTCCCGGTGACCTTTTCGATTCCGGCAGAGGCCAGCAGGTCCTCGAGGCGGCTGACCCTCGGGCTGCGCTTCAGCGCTGCCGGCTTTTCCCAGAACGACCACCAGATCAGGAAGAGCCCGGCGCCCGCAAGCACCCCTAACAGAGGCGCCATCAGCGCGGCTCCAGCAGCGCCGCGACGTCGTACCCTGCCCTAGAAAACTTCTCAGCTGCGGGCATGGAGTTAGCCCGCGGCTGCAGCTGGCCATCCTCCATGGCGAAAACCATGGAGGACTCAATGATGCCGTTTTCCACCCTCCGGCCGAGGGAAAGGATCTCGGTTACTTGGCGTCGGCCGTTGGCGTGGCGGCTGCAGTGAACGACGAGGTCGATGCACGATGCCACAGTGGGAACCACGAAGGCAGACGAGATGTTTTCGCCGGCGAGTAACGGAAGCGTGCAGATCTTAGTTACGGCGTCGTGGGCTGAATTTGCATGGACGGTGCACATCCCCGGAAGACCACTATTTAAAGCGATCAGCATGTCCAGGCTTTCCGCTTCCCGTACCTCTCCCACGACCAGGCGGTCCGGGCGCATCCGGAGAGCTTCCTTGACAAGCCTGCGCAGCGGGATCTCGCCTTCGCCTTCAAGGTTGGGCTGCCTGCACTGGAGGCCCACCACATCCCGGAGCGGGAACTGGAGTTCAAAGATTTCCTCAACCGTAACGACCCGCTCACGGCTGCCGATGCTCGCAGCCAGGCAGTTGAGCATGGTGGTCTTGCCCGCCTGGGTAGAGCCCGACACCAGGATGTTGAGTCCGCTGGATACGGCTGCACCGAGGAACCGGGCCGACTGCGGTGTCAGCGTGCCCAGCTCGACCAGGTGCTCAAGGCGGCTGGCCTTCACCACGAACTTACGGATGTTCACAGCCCAGTGCCTGCGGGTGATATCCGGAATGACTACGTGGAGCCTGGAGCCATCGGGGAGGGCGGCGTCCACAAAGGGCGATGACATGTCCAGACGGCGGCCGGAACTCTTGAGCATGCGTTCCACGAGATCGCGAACCTGCTGGTCCGTGAGGCTGAGTGAGGTCAGTTCCGACTTGCCGTCTTTGGCGATATAGATTTCGTTGGGCGCATTGATCCAGACTTCCTCGATGGTCGGATCGTCCAGCAGCGGCTGAAGGACACCGAAGCCGGCAACGGCGTCGAAGACAAACCTGCGCGCGGCCTCGAGCGGACCAATCGGAGGCAGCGGCCCCATCAGGGCGCGTTCGTCGTAGTCGCTGACAGCCGCTTCGACCAGGCGGCGGACCTCGCCCGCCTCCCGCAGCGGATCAAGACCCCGACGGCGAATCAGCTCGCGGACTTCGTCTTCCACGATTCGCACAGCGTCCATGTAGTTCCCCAATACAACTGCCGCCCCCCGGCGGAGGCAGTTCAACTGGCTACAGCCTAGGGACGCTACACCACGCCGCCAAGTCATATTGAGCGGGCTGTGGATAACAGTTGCCGCAGGGCCCGCAGGACTGCGTCTTCGAGCGGAGAGGGCCTCAGCCTGCCTGGGTGTAACCCCTGGGGTTGGATTCCTGCCAATGCCAGTGGTCTTTGCACATTTGCCGCAAGTCACGCCTGGCAGACCAACTCAGGTCGGCCAACGCCGCGGATGGATCAGCGTAGCTTACCGCAGCATCGCCCGGGCGCCGATCTGTAATCTCGTAGGGAATCGGCCGGCCGGCAACGGCGCCGAACGCCTTTATGACCTCCAGAACGGACGACCCCTTTCCGGTGCCTAGATTCCAGCGGAAGACGCCCTTCTTCCGCGCCAAGTACCCGAGGGCTGCGAGGTGGCCTGCTGCCAAGTCCATCACATGTATGTAGTCGCGTACCCCGGTCCCGTCGGGCGTGGTGTAGTCGTCCCCAAACACCATGACCTTTTCCCTTCGGCCCACTGCGACCTGTGCAACGAACGGCAGCAAGTTGTTAGGGATGCCGCTGGGATCTTCGCCGATCAAGCCAGACTCATGCGCCCCCACCGGATTGAAGTAACGGAGCAATGCGATGCTCCAACTCGGGTCAGCAGCCCCCAAGTCAGAGAGGATATCCTCGATCTGTTCCTTGGTACGGCCATAGGGGTTGGTGGCGTCCAGGGGCGCCTTCTCGGTGAGCGGTACTTCCTCAGACGCGCCATACACGGTGGCCGAGGAGCTAAACACCAGCTGACGGACACCGTGCGCGTCCATGCTGTGGAGCAAGTTCAGGGTGCCCACAATGTTGTTCTGGTAGTACCAGAGCGGCTTTTCCACCGATTCGCCCACCGCCTTTAAACCGGCGAAGTGGATGACAGCTTCGAAGCCGCCCTCCGAAAAAAGGTCGTCGATGGCTGCGGCATCCAGTAGATCCATTCGCCTGAATTCGATTTTCTTTCCGGTGAGCTGCTCAACCCTGCGAAGGGATTCAGGGTTGGAGTTCATCAAATTGTCGAGGACGACGACTTCATGCCCTTCTTCCAGGAGACAAAGCGTTGTGTGCGATCCGATGTAGCCGGCTCCGCCGGTGACCAGTACTTTCATGCGTAACAGCTTAGGAGAAATGAAGTTCAAGACGAAAGCTGCAAGGGCTCGCTGGTACCTTCACGACATTGGGACTCGTAACACTCGCCACATGAGCAACTCTGGTTTCATGTGTTTCGTAATGCTACTGTAAGCGCGGCATGTCAGATTTTCCTTCGGTCGGCGGCTCCTCAAGGGCTCATCCATTGGAGGCCTACTTCCCGCGCTGCTAAGGCGCACAACCTCCCGGAGCAGAAATGAAGCGGTTCCTCTTTCCCCCCCATATTCACCTCAACGGACGTGCCGTTGGGACCGCAGTTTTGCTTATCTCGTTACTAGCAGGCCCAGGACTAGCAACTCCGAGCGCAGCCGTGGAACCTTCGCCTGCAGGTGCGCCAACCCAGTCTTCGACACCTCCCACGAACCCGGCGACACAACCTTCGGCGCCCACCCCCGCAACTCCGCTGACTCAAACGGCGCCGTCCACGGGCATCGAGCCCTCCCCGAGCGTGGATCAACTGGCCAATGCTTCGCCTACCGCTGACACGTCGGCGGACAGGGCCCCGAACCCAGCTTCACCCGATGATCGCGCGGCGATGGCAGCTGCAGTCGGTAATGGAGGCGCTGAAATGGGGCAGCGATCTGCCCGTGTGACAGCGTCTTCATCGTCTCTCAGCCTGAAGAAGCTATCCACGGAGACTTTAGCCACCGAAGGTACTTGGATGCCGTCCTTTGGCGTTCAGGGACTCGATGTCAGCAGTCACCAGACTGCTGTGGACTGGCAACACCAGTGGAACATGGGTGCCCGATTTGCCTACGTCAAGGCAACGGAGGGAAACTATTACACCAACCCGTCCTATAGCTCCCAATATCAGGGCTCACGGAACGTCGGCATGATTCGTGGGGCATACCACTTTGCTATCCCCAATTGGTCTTCAGGATCGGACCAAGCGCGCTACTTTGTTCAGAACGGTGGGGGCTGGACCGCGGACGGATACACCATGCCTCCAGTACTCGACTTCGAGTTCAACCCGTACGAGAACCGAACTATTAACGGATTCTACTTCGGCAACACCTGCTATGGCATGTCTCCGGCTCAGCTGACATCCTGGGTCCGCGACTTCGGCAACACCGTGCTGACGATGACCGGACGCCTGCCAATGATCTACACGAACACCAGCTGGTGGAATCAGTGCCTCGGTAATCCCTCGGTATTTGGTGACTATCCGTTGTGGGTTGCCGCCTACCCGAGTTCTCCCACCAACAACGCTGGCGCAGTTCCCACTGGGAGCTGGAGCTCCTACAGCATTTGGCAGTACAGCAGCACAGGCCCGTTCGCCGGTGACTCAAATGTCTGGAACGGAGACTTGGGCTCCCTCCAGCGATTCGCCGGTAACTTCACCGTCTACGCCAACGGAGCAATTGGCGCTGCTTGGGCTGCGGCAGGTGGCGGCGAGGGTCTTTTCGGGTACCCGACTAGCAATGAAAGTTGCACTCCTTCCTACTGCGTGCAGTCATTCCAACGCCGGGTCGCATATTGGACAGCGGCCAATGGGATCCGCACCATATTCATTTCAGGCGCCATCGGGCAAGCATGGGCAGCAGCCGGCGGAACAGGGAGTTCTTGGGGGCTTGCCACAGGAAATGAGGCTTGTATAGCAAACTACTGCTATCAGACGTTCCAAAAGCGAACTGCCTATTGGACCGCCTCTAACGGTGTCCGCACTGTCTACACACCAGGGGCCGTCGGCCAAGCATGGCTCGGCGCAGGTGGAACAAACAGCGACTGGGGCATGGCGACGACTGATGAACGGTGCGTGTCGAACTACTGCTATCAGGAATTTGAGCGTCGCACCGCGTATTGGACAGCCGAACGATGGGTTTTGACGATTTACACGCCTGGTGCGATCGGTTCAGTCTGGCGCTCCCAAGGCGGCACGGGGAGCTCGTGGGGAATGCCTACCACAAATGAAACGTGCAGTTCAGCCACACTCTGCACTCAGAAGTTCGAAAACAGAACGGCAACGTGGACTCCGACGGCTGGAGTTAGAGTTAGTTAGTTAGTTGACTACGTCGCCGCCGGTGCCAGGCATCAGTGTAGGCTGTCGAAGTGAAAAGTCGCCTGATCAAGAACACCATTATTGCCACATCCGGTGTTTTGGCCCAAGGGGCGGCCCGCTTCGCGGTAACCATGTTGATAGGTCGCTATTTTCCTGAACGCCTCGGGGAGACCTCCTCAATACTGTCTTTGTCGCAGTACATCACCTTGTTCTGGCCAGCGCCAGCGGGACTGGCGGCCACGCGATTCCTAGGGCAATACACTTCGTCAGACGACAGACACGCAGGGATTATCAGTCTTCTCAGCCGGACCGTCTGGCTCTTCACCGCCGGGGCGACCTTGATAACCGTCCCAGTCGCCTTCTTTTTCAGTCACGACTTAGCCACTGCTATTTTTAGCGGCCTATTCGTCGCGGCATTTGGGGCTTACCTCTTCACGAGAGGTGCGTTAGTAGGCAAGGGCCAGGTACCGAAGTCGACCCTCCTCGACGTCATAAGTTCGGTCGCTACTCTTCTGCTCTTATTGACCGTTCTTCAGGCAGGACTCAGTAGCCTTCTCCTGATGCCCCTGGCCCTGGGGTTCGGACTCTACGCGTTGCTCGCGTGGCCTCGACATCGTTCAGTCGTGCTGCCTCGGGCGACACGAGTAGAAGTCTTGTCCTTCACCCGCCACAACATCTATGGCATGATCGCTGCCGGAGGCCTCTTACCAGCGACGATGATTCTCGTGCAGCTATTTGCCCGCGACTCATCAGATCTGTTTGCAGCTGCACTGACACTTGCAACTCCTGCAAATCTTCTTGCCCAGTCCATCACCCAAGTGCTCATCCCACACTTTGCATCGGTGCCTGCCACGCTGTCTCACGAGCGGCGGAGATCAATGTGGCAGCTATTCCTAATTTCAGTGGCCGCATTCGTCGCTATTTTTCTCACTCTCATCGTGCTCGGCCCCTGGCTACTAGAAGTCGTTTTTCCGGGTAAGTTTGCGGAAGGCGCGTCCACACTAGGCTGGCTATTGGCCATCGTTGGCGCCCAATCCTGTGCCGCAGTTCCAACGGCTATTTTGCTGGCGTCGGGCCGGCAAAAGACATACGCGGGTATCTGCTTCGTTGCGACGGTGTCCGGCACAGCCACCATGGCGCTAGGCATCCCCCTGTTTGGATTGGCTGGAGCGCTCACTGGTTTCGCTGTGGGGGCCGTCGGCTCATCCGCCGCCATCTGCTTCACAGGGCTACGCCCCAGCGTCCCAGACGCAACGCACGTGCACCCTGCGGGACAACTTTGATTCGCAGATGTGGAATACTATTTCGGTGACTCAGACGTGGATAGTGATACCGATGTACAACGAGGCTGCCGTCGTGGGCCAAGTCGTTACAAATCTCCTGACCACTTTCTCGAACGTGGTTTGCGTGGACGACGGAAGTACAGACGGATCCCAGGAAGCCGCTCGTCAGGCGGGCGCCGTCGTGGTGCAGCACCCTATCAATCTGGGCCAAGGCGCTGCTCTCCAGACTGGAATCGAGTATGCGCTACAGGACCCCGACTTGGGCTGCATCGTAACGTTTGACGCCGACGGTCAGCATCGCGTCGAAGACGCAGCAGCAATGGCTCAGCGGATCCTTACCGGAGAAGCGGAAATCGTCTTGGGATCCCGTTTTCTGGATGACCGGACGAACCTCAGCAGAGCCAAGCGTGTTGTGCTAAAGACAGCAGCCGTGCAATCTCGGATGTCTACCGGGCTGAATCTCACGGACGCGCATAACGGACTGCGCGCGATAAATGCGTCCGTGGGCGCCCGAATCAATCTCACTCAGAATCGCATGGCGCACGCCTCTGAACTAGTAAATCAGATAGCTGCCATGAAAGTCCGGTGGGTCGAGCACCCTGTTGAAATAATATACACAGACTATTCCAAAGCCAAGGGCCAGTCGCTTCTTAATGCCGTTAATATCGTGGCAGAACTATTCTTTAGGTGACCCATGCTGATTATCGTTCAAGTTTTCTTGGTTCTAGCTGTTATTCTCGTATCTGTTGCGTTGATGCGAGGCGGCAGTAACGCTCGCCACTTGGCAATCAGAAGAATCATGTTGTTGATTTTTGCCTTCGCGGCAGTTATGTCAATCTTCTTCCCCGAACTTCTGTCCCGCCTTGCTAACGCGCTCGGCGTAGGACGTGGGACCGATCTCGTCCTGTACGCCACGATCGTAAGCTTCTTTGTTTTCATGGCGACGACCTACCAGCGGTTCCGACATGCCGAAACGTCTCTGACGAAGTTGTCGCGGCGAATTGCCATCGATGAAGCGACCTCGCCTACGAGATTCCGCCAGACTCGTGACGAGAATTCGGTGCTGCCTGAGTATTCCGATGCGGCGGGCGAAGGTCCAGGCACAGAGCTTAAATGACCAAACACTCAGAATCAGAATCAATCGGCATGCATATTGCCTTCGTAGTGAACAACTATCCTCCGAAGGCGGGCGGTGTCGAGTTCCATGTTGCTGCCTTGGCCGGCGCCCTCGTAAATGCCGGCGTCAAAGTGACGGTATTTGCGCTAGAGAACTCCGGCAAAGAGGCAACGGAATCCGGCGTGCATGTCGTCAGGCTGCACTGCACGAGGATGATTGGCAATGTCCTTGCTTTTCCGTTGCCTGGAACTCGAAGGATTATTCAACAACGCATCAAAGATTTGAATGTCGATGCTATTTCGGTGCATACCCGGTTTTTTCCGATGACGTACATCGGAGTTCGTATCGCACGCGCACTCCAAATCCCGGCAATACTCACTGAACACGGATCCGACCACGTACGTGGTGTAAGTCCTGTCATAGGTGCAGCCAGCAAACTCGTTGATCTTACAGTCGGCCGCTATGTACTCCGCAACTCAGCGCGCGTTCTTGCAATTTCCGAATCCGCTCAATCGTTTGTCTGGCGACTTGCGTCGGTCAGAAGCGAAGTCTTCCGAAATGCCATCGACGTCAACCGGTTCGTAGAAAAGAATTCAGTACCGAATGATGTCGCGAAGATTGTGTTCTTGGGTCGATTGGTGCCTGGGAAAGGTTGGCAGCGCGTCCTGGAAGTCGCTGAAATTTTATCCCAAGAGGGACTCGCCTTCGAAGTTCACTTTATTGGCGACGGGCCGGACCGGCCCGCCTTAGAAAAGGCATCGAACGCTTCTCCGCTAGCGGAACACATTACAGTTCACGGTCGGCTCACTATTGCAGACGTTGCCATTCATCTTCAAAATGCAATCCTTCTGAATCCCACGAACTTGGCGGAAGGCTTTCAGACGACATTGCTTGAAGCTATCGCATGCCAAGCCTCAATAGTTTCAACTCCGATTGCTGCTGCGGAATATCTACGTGGCTTAGGTGCACAGGTCGATATTGTTGAATTCGAAGATACCGCGGGCTGGATCGAATGCAGTAGAGAATTGCTACAGAATAGGACGTATCAAGCTCAACCAGAGCTCCTTAGTCAGTTCGACTGGTCGATACGTAGCCGAGAATACATTGGAATCCTGAATTCCGTAAGGAATTAGCCACCGTCGCTAGTGTAGCGTGTCGTTGATCCTTTGGGTCTGGTTGTTTGTCCGACTTGATTCTTAGTTTATCTGGCAAGGGCATTGGAATTGCGTGACGGGGACCGGGGAGCCTTGGAGGCGCTGACTCGTGGGAAAGCATCCACCGCGACAGTGGCCCTGCGGGCGCGTACGGTCTTGTGGCCCTTCGCAGTTGAGCGTGGTTAGGGCGATCTGAGACCTCCGCCGCGGTTTCGTTGCGGCGTGGTGCGGCAGGAAAGAGGTCAGGGCCTCTTTGAATTGGTAGCGACCAAGCA